>PMXQ01000130.1 GCA_003171065.1 Chloroflexota bacterium | reverse complement strand
GTCTCCGTCGAGCGCATGACGCGGCATCCCCTGTACAAGCGGGTCATCCGCTTGACAACCAAGTTCAAGGCGCATGACGAGGACAACGAGGCCCGCGTCGGCGACACAGTCCTGATCGAAGAATCGCGGCCGCTTTCCGCTACCAAGCGGTGGCGCCTCGTCAGCATCGTCGCCCGAGCCGGAGAAGGCGCTACGCCCGAGCCGGTGGTCGAGGACGAGGCGATCGACGAGGCGATCCACGGCGCGGCTCACCCGGGCAAGCACACGGCTGAACGCGAGGCCGCCCGATGATCCAGCAATACACCCGATTGCGGGTCGCCGACAACACTGGCGCCCGCACCATCCAGTGCATCCGGGTCATGGGCCGATCGCAAAAGACGACCGCCGGTGTCGGCGACGTAATCGTCGCCAGCGTCAAGCAAGCAATCCCGAATGCCCCCGTCAAGAAGGGCGACGTCGTCCGCGCGGTGATCGTTCGAACAGCCAAGGAATACGGCCGGCCGGATGGCAGCTACATCCGCTTCGACGAGAACGCGGCGGTCCTGATCAACAACCAGGGCAACCCGCGCGGCACGCGCATCTTCGGCCCCGTTGCCCGCGAACTGCGCGACCGCAACTACATGAAGATCGTCTCGCTCGCGCCGGAGGTGCTCTGATGGCGCCAGTCAAGAACGCACCCGCCAACAAAGTGCCTGAGATCCGAGCCGGCGACACCGTCGTCGTGCTGCACGGCAAGGATGCTGGCAAGCGCGGCAAGGTGGAGCGGGTTCTACGCAATCCGTCTGGCGAACGCCCGACGAAGGCAGGCTGGAGGAGGACCGCGACACGGCCCGTGTCGGTCGTCATCTCGGGCATCAACATCGCCAAGCGCCACACCAAGCCGCGCCAGAAGATGCAGAACGACCGAGCACCGCAGATGCAGCAGGGCGGCATCGTCGAGAAGCCGATGCCGATCGACGCCAGCAACGTGATGATCGTCTGCCCGCGCTGCGAGCGGGTCACGCGCGTTAAGCACCAGCCCCTGAGCACCGGCAAGAGCGCTCGCGTGTGCGGGCACTGCAACGAGCAGCTGGAGGTGGGCGCGTGAGCGGCAGCCTTCGCCGGCGCTACACGGACGAGGCCGTCCCGGCGCTGCAGAAGCAGTTCAACTACATCAACCGAATGCAGATCCCGCGCCTGTCCAAGATCGTCGTCAACATCGGTTTGGGCGAGGCTCTGACGAACCCCAAGGCGGTCGATGCCGCCGTCGGCGACCTCGCCGCGATCACCGGCCAGCATCCGGTGACCACCAAGGCGAAGCGCTCGATCGCGCAGTTCCGGTTGCGGACCGGCAACACGATCGGCGCGCGGGTGACCCTGCGCGGCGATCGGATGTGGGACTTCTTCGAGAGGCTCACCCGCATCGCGCTGCCCCGCATCCGCGACTTTCACGGAGTGCCGGCCAAGTCGTTCGACGGGCGCGGCAACTACTCACTGGGGCTTCGGGAGCAACTCGCGTTCCCGGAGATCGACTACGACAAGGTGGACCGTCTCCGCGGGCTGGAGATCAGCATCGTGACGACGGCGAAGACCGACGAGGAATCGAAGCGTTTGCTCGAACTCCTCGGCATGCCCTTCGCCGGCTAGGCGCGGGGAGGGAGAAGCAATGGCCAAGAAGTCGATGATCGCCAAGGCCAAGCGACCGGCGCGGCACAAGGTTCAGGCCTATCACCGCTGCTTCGTCTGCGGCCGCCCCCGCGCATACATGCGGCGCTTTGGTTTGTGCCGTATCTGCTTCCGCGAACGGGCGCTGCTCGGCGAGCTGCCCGGCGTCACCAAGTCGAGCTGGTAGGTAACCGATGAACGTCTCCGATCCGATTGCGGACATGCTGACTCGCATCCGCAACGCTTCGCGGGCGCGGCACGCGGACGTGGTCGTCCCGGCCTCGCGGACAAAGCGGGAGATTGCCCGAATCCTTCTGGAGGAGGGCTTCATCGCCGACGTCCGCGAGGAGCACGAGGGCGCTCGCCAGGTGCTGCGCGTCACGCTGAAGTACGTCGATGGCAAGGCTCCGGTTGTGTCGGGGCTCAAGCGCATCAGCAAGCCCGGATTGCGCGTGTATGCGCGCAAGACCGAGATCCCCAGGGTGCTCGGGGGGCTCGGCCTCGTAATCGTCAGCACCAGTCAGGGCATCATGACCGGCTCGCAGGCCCACAAGGCCCAGCTCGGTGGTGAAGTCCTGGCGTACGTCTGGTAGGCCGGCGATGTCGCGAATTGGTCGCCTGCCGATCCAGGTTCCGCCCAGCGTCGACGTCTCGATCGTCGGCCGGGACATCACCGTCAAGGGCCCCAAGGGCTCGCTTCATCGCGCTCTCCACCCGGACATGCGGGTCACGATGGAGGGCTCGACCATCGTCGTGGAGCGACCCAGCGAAGCCAAGCACCACAAGCAGCTCCATGGCCTAACCCGAACGCTCGTCGCCAACATGGTGACCGGCGTGACGGACGGCTACCGCAAGCCGCTCGAGATCACCGGCGTCGGCTACCGCGCCGCCAGGGTCGGAGACAAGCTGCAGCTGAACCTCGGCTACAGCCATCCGATCGAGATCGAGCCGCCGGCCGGCATCGTCTTCGAAGTCGAGAGCCCGGTCCGCCTTGCGGTGGTCGGCATCGACAAGGAGCTCGTCGGCCAGGTAGCGGCCACGATCCGAGCCACTCGTAAGCCAGAGCCCTACAAGGGCAAGGGCGTCCACTACCTTGGCGAGCAGATCCGCCGCAAGGCCGGCAAGGCCGGCAAGATCGGCGGCAAGAAGTGAGCCAGGCGATGACGAAGGGGTCAGCACGATGACGCAGGTCGCCAGCCGCGGGGCCGCGCGGCAGAAGCGGCACGAGCGGATCAGGCTTCGCCTCTCGGGTTCGCCCGAGCGCCCGCGCCTGACCGTCTTTCGCAGCCTCAACCATATCTATGCCCAGGTGATCGACGACACGACCGGCAAGACGCTGGCCGCCGCCTCGAGCCTCGAGAAGGAGCTCAGGGCCGCTGGCCAGAAGAAGACCGATGAGGCCAAGACAGTCGGCCGTCTGATCGCAGAGCGCGCCCGGAGCGCCGGAATCGAACAAGTCGTGTTCGACCGAGCCGGGTTNNAACAAGCTGACGCTCGAAGAGCGCGTCGTCCAGATCAACCGCGTTGCGAAGGTCGTCAAAGGCGGCCGCCGCTTCAGCTTCAGCGCGATCGTCGTCGTCGGCGACGGCGCGGGGCATGTCGGCGTCGGCCTCGGCAAGGCCGGTGAGGTGCCCGAGTCCATCCGCAAGGGCGTCGAGGACGCGAAGAAGAATCTCATCCACATCCCCATGGTCGGGACGACGATCCCGCACGAGGTTCGAATGGACTTCGGGGCCTCCAGGATCATGCTGAAGCCGGCCTCGCAGGGCACCGGCGTCATCGCCGGCGGCGCCGTTCGCGCCGTCGTGGAGGCGGCCGGCATCCGCGACATCCTGGCCAAGGTGTTTGGCTCGACCAACCCGGTGAACGTCACCCGGGCGACGATGGAAGCGCTGAAGAGCCTTCACTCGGCTGAGGAGATCAGCGCGCACCGCGGCGTCCGGGTTCGCAGCACCGTCGCCGGCCAGCCCGCCGCGGAGGTGGCCAATGGCCGGTAAGCTGCGCGTCACCCAGACCAGGAGCACCATCAGCCACATCGCCCGAAACCGCGGGACGATCAGGGCGCTGGGTCTCCGGGGCATCGGCGACACCGTCGAAGTACCCGACAACGAGGCCACGCGCGGCATGGTGCGGCAGGTCCGTTTCCTCGTCGAGGTCGAGGAGTTGCCCGAGGAGAAGCGATGAAGCTGCACGACCTGCGCCCCGCCGAAGGCTCCCGTAAGCCACGCACGCGCGTCGGCCGGGGCATCGCCGCGGGCAAGGGCAAGACCGCCGGCCGTGGCACCAAGGGCCAGAAGGCTCGCACGGGCGGGACGATCCAGCCGTGGTTCGAGGGTGGACAGACCCCGATCCACGTCCGCGTCCCCAAGCTGCGCGGCTTTCGGAACCCGTTCCGGGTCGAATACGAGATCGTCAACGTCGGCCGTATCAACGACCTGGCCGAGACGGGCATCCTCGACGCGCCCGAGCTGGCGGCCGCTGCCGATACCGCCAAGGCTCCGGCACGGGCCGGCAAGCCCGCTCCGGTGACGATCACGTCTGACATTCTCGCGGCTGTCGGGCTGGTCCGATCGCTCGACAAGCCGCTCAAGGTCCTCGGCCACGGCGACGTGACGCGGCCCCTCTTTGTCGTCGCCGATGCCTTCAGCAAGAGCGCCACGGTGAAGATCGAATCGGCCGGCGGCACGGCCCACGTGCTCGAGTTCCCGAGCAAGGCCGAGCCGGGTGACGCGGCCGAGCCTGCGGCTCGGACCGCGGCTCTCGCTCCGCCCAACCATGCCGGTGCCGACGAGGCCCATAAGGCCGACAAGGCCAAGAACGCCGCCAAGGTCCGCGCATCCGACGCGACTCCAGTCGAGCCGTCCGGCTCAGATCCAGAGAAGGGCGCCTGAGCCATGCTCGAGTCGATGCTGAACGCTTTCCGCGCCCCGGACATCCGCCGGCGGCTGCTCTTCGTTGCGCTAATCCTGATCGTGTATCGGGCCCTGGCGCACGTCCTCATCCCGGGCATCAACCCGTCGTCACTGACGGCCGCCAGTACTGACAACAGCGTCTTCGGACTCTTGTCGCTCTTCTCTGGAGGCGACATTCGCAGAATGTCGATCGTGGGTCTGGGCCTGAACCCGTACATCAACGCGACGATCATCATGCAGATCCTGCAGACGACGATCCCGTCGCTTCAGGCTCTGTCCCGCGAAGGGGAGTACGGCCGGAACAAGATCACCAGCTACTCGCGCTGGCTGTCCATGCCGCTGGCCGCCCTCCAGGCGTACGGCATCCTGGCGTTCCTCCAGGCCGACCTAGCCAACCAGTCCCCGCCAATCACGGCCTACAACACGCCGTTCAGCTTCGAGACTTACGAGTCGTGGACGCAGATCATCGCTCTGACCACTGGCTCCATCGTGTTGATGTGGTTGGGCGAGCTGATCACGGAAAAGGGGATCGGCAACGGCATCAGCTTCATCATCTTCGCCGGCATCGTGTCCCGCGTCCCGGCCACGATTGAGGGCTTCCTGAGCGCCCCAGACTGGCTAGAGCTGGTGGTCTTCGGAATGGTCGGCATTCTGATCATCTTCACGATCATCTTCGTGCAGGAAGGTCAGCGCCGGATCCCGATCCAGTACGCCAACAGGGTCCGCGGTCACCGCATATACCAAGGCGGTTCCACGTTCCTGCCACTCAGGGTGAACATGTCGGGCGTCATCCCGATCATCTTCGCCATCAGCATCCTGCTCTTCCCCCTCCAGATCGCGACCTACTTCAAGAGCTCGAGCGTGGCCGTGGTCTCGCAAATCTCGAACGGGATCCTCACCTGGCTCAACACGACGGGTCCGCTGTACCTGAGCCTGTACTTCCTGCTGACCCTCGCGTTCGGCTTCTTCTACACGTTCATCGTGTTCAAGCCGGACGAGACGGCCAACAACTTACGTAAGTCGGGTGGCTTCATACCGGGGATCCGGCCGGGCCAGCCGACCGAGGACTACCTCCGTCGCGTGGCCTTCCGGATCACTCTGGCAGGCGCCACCTTCATCGCCCTGATCGCCGTCCTGCCGATGGTCCTCGCCGCGATGCCGATGTTCAGCAACCTCAGCACCGTGGGCGTCGGTCTCGGCGGCACGAGCGTCCTGATCGTCGTCAGCGTCGTGGTCGAGACGATGAAGCAGCTGGAAGCCCAGCTGATGATGCGCAGCTACGAAGGATTCATTCGTTGATCGGAAACGTTGTCGTCCTTCTCGGCGCCCCCGGCGCCGGGAAGGGGACACAGGCCCAGATCCTCTCCGAGCGGCTCGGCTTGGCCCATGTCGCCACCGGCGACCTCTTCCGGGCCGCTGTCCGCGACGGCACGCCGCTTGGCCTCACCGCCAAGGGGTACATGGATCGGGGCGAGCTCGTGCCCGATTCGGTGACCATCGACATGCTCTTCGAGCGTCTGGCCAGGCCGGACGCCGCGAAGGGCATCCTGCTCGACGGCTTCCCGCGAAACACCGCTCAGGCGGAGGTGCTCGACAAGGCTCTCGCCGAGCGGGGCGGCAAGGTGGACGTGGCGCCGTACATCGAGGTCCCGGAGGCCGATCTGGTGGCCCGCCTCGGAGGCCGCTGGATCTGCCGTGCGCAGGGTCATCCCTACCACGAGCAGACCAAGAAACCGCTCGTCCCCGGCGTCTGCGACGTCGACGGGTCCGAGCTGTATCAGCGGACCGACGACCAGCCGGCCACCGTGCAGGCTCGCCTGCGCCAGCAGCTCGGCGCACTGGACCAGGTCGTCGGGCACTACCGCGGGCATGAGGTCCTGGCGACGGTCGACGGCAGCCAGCCGATCGATCGCGTAACGGACGGCCTTCTGGCGGCCATCGCCGCCGCGACCGGCCGGCAGGGCTGACACCGATATGGCGACGGTTGTCCGCAGATCGCGCGAGGAGATCGAGCTCATGCGCCGCGCAGGCCGCATCGTGGCCGAGGTCCTCGCCGCTGTGGAGGAGGCGATCAAGCCGGGCGTTACCACGGCCGGGCTCGACGCCGTTGCGGAGAGCTACATACGCAAGGCCGGGGCTCGCCCCTCGTTCAAGGGCTATCGGGGCTTCCCGGCGTGCATCTGCGTTTCGATCGACTCTGAAGTGGTCCACGGGATACCCGGCAAGCGGGTGATCGAAGAGGGCCAGGTCGTTTCGATCGATGCCGGTGCGATCTGGCGGGGCTACCACGGCGACGGCGCCCGGACGTTCTACGTCGGGACGCCGCCGAAGGACATCGATCGACTCATCCAGACGACCCGGCTGGCCCTGATGGCCGGCATCGCGGCCGCTGTCCCCGGCCACCACGTCGAGGACGTTTCTGGCGCTGTCGAGGATGTGGCCGTCGAGGGTACTTGCGGTATCGTCCGGCCGTACGTCGGCCATGGCATCGGGACTCGAATGCACGAGGATCTGCAGATTCCGAACTATCGGACCGGCAACCGCGGCATCGAGCTTGCGCCCGGGGTCTGCATGGCCATCGAGCCGATGCTCACGCTCGGCAGCCCCGACGTGGAGACGCTCGGCGACGGATGGACCGTGGTGACCACGGATCATTCGCTGGCTGCCCATTTCGAACACACGATTGCCGTGACCGAGAACGGTCCGGAGATCCTGACGACGGTATGAAGAGCATCGACGAAGCTGGGGGCGTGATCTGGGCAGCCGGCAAGCTCGGGAACAGACGGGGGAGCTACGCCTCGTGGTTGCCGGGCGCGTCAATCTTTGATAACCTATTTGTTCGTGTGTCGGCCGAGGTCGGCCGGCATTCGTGCGAGAAAGGGAAGTAACTCAGAACGTGGCGAAGAAGGACGCAATCGAAGTCGAGGGCACCGTGTTGGAGCCATTGCCCAACACGATGTTCGCCGTCGAACTCGAGAACGGCCACCGCGTTCTGGCTCACATCTCAGGCAAGCTGCGCATGAACTTCATCCGCATCCTGCCCGGTGACCGCGTCAGAGTGGAGCTTTCGCCCTACGACTTGACGCGGGGTCGCATCACCTATCGACTCAAGTAGCGCCGGCGACAACAACGAGGATCCCTTGAAAGTCAGAGCTTCCGTCAAGGCCCGCTGCGACAACTGCAAAGTGATCCGCCGACACGGGACCGTGATGGTCATCTGCGCGAATCCCAAGCACAAGCAGCGGCAGGGTTAGGCCATGGCACGTATCGCAGGTATCGACATTCCCCGTGAGAAGCGGGTTGAGATCGCCCTTACCTACATCTACGGTATCGGCCTTCCCACCAGCCAGAAGATCCTCGTCCAGGCCAACGTCAACCCGGACACTCGCGTCCGGGATCTGACCGAGGAGCAGGTCAACCGGCTGCGAGAGATCATCGACCGACGTTACAAGGTTGAAGGTGACCTTCGCCGCGAGGTTGCCATGAACATCAAGCGGCTAATCGAGATCGGCTCCTATCGCGGCCTGCGCCATCGGCGCAACCTGCCGGCCCGGGGCCAGCGGACCAAGACGAACGCCCGGCAGCGCCGAGGACCGAAGAAGACGGTCGGCGTCCGGCGCAAGGCGACGAAGTAAGAGGAGCCGGACGCAGGCATGGCCGAACGGAAGCGCGCCACTAAGCAGCGCCGCCGGGAGAGGAAGAACGTGCCCCAGGGGCACGTTCACATCCAGGCGAGCTTCAACAACACGATCATCACGATCACCGACCCCAACGGCAACGTTATCAGCTGGGGCTCCGCCGGCGTGGCCGGCTTCAAGGGTTCCCGCAAGAGCACGCCGTACGCCGCCGCCCTCTCGGCCGACCAGGCCGCCAAGAAGGCGATGGAGCACGGAATGCGCCAGGTCGAGGTCTACGTGAAGGGACCGGGCGCCGGCCGCGAGCAGGCCATCCGCTCACTCCAGGCAGCCGGACTCGAAGTGAGCGCGATCACCGACGTCACCCCCGTCCCCCACAACGGTTGCCGCCCGCCCAAGCGGCGCCGGGTCTAGGCGGGACGAAAGATGGCCCGCTACACCGATCCAGTCTGCCGGATCTGCCGCCGGGAAGGCACAAAGCTTTTCCTCAAGGGGACCCGCTGCTATTCCAAGAAGTGCGCCTTCGAGCGCCGTCAGGCGCCTCCCGGCCAGCATGGAATCCGCCGCCGCAAGGTCGGCGAATACGGCATGCAGCTGCGCGAGAAGCAGAAGATCAGGCGCGTCTACAGCGTCCTCGAGCGTCAGTTCAAGGGCTACTTCGAAAAGGCGAGCGCAACGCCGGGTGTCACCGGCGAGAACCTCCTTCGAATGCTCGAGCTGCGCATGGACAACGTCGTGTACCGGATGGGCTTCGCGGCTTCGCGCGCCGAGGCGCGTCAACTCGTGGGCCACGCTCACTTCACCGTGAATGGTCGCGTTTCCAGCATTCCGTCGCTGCATCTGCGCCCCGGCGACAAGGTCGAGGTGCGCGAGACGCATCGAACCCGTGAGCCCTTCAAGGAGGCCGTGGAGCTCATCAAGTCGCGCCAGGTGCCGGAGTGGCTCAGCGTGGACCCGGCGAAGCTCGCCGGATCCGTGTTGACCGCCCCGCGCCGCGACCAGATGCCGCTGGACCTCAACGAGCAGCTCGTGGTCGAGTACTACTCGAGGTAAGGCCACCTATGATCGAACTCGAGAGCCCGCAGATCGCGCCGATTGAGGAACTCGGCTCGTACGCCAAGTACGAGGCCAGCCCGCTACCGGCCGGCTACGGCGTCACTCTGGGAAATGCCCTGCGGCGCGTCCTGCTGTCGTCGCTGGAAGGCTCGGCCATTACGGCCATCCAGATCCGTGACGTCTACCACGAATTCACCAGCATCCCGGGCGTGAAGGAGGACGTGACCCAGATCGTCCTCAACGTCAAGAAGCTCCGTCTCAAGAGCTTCGCGACCCACCCGGTCCAGCTCAAGCTCATCAAGGCCGGCGCAGGTACCGTCACCGCCGCCGACATTCAGGAGTCGGCCGACGTCGAGGTCATCAACCCGGACCTCGAGCTCATGACGCTCGACTCCGACGACGTCACGGTCGAGATGGACCTGACGGTCGAGAAGGGCGTCGGCTACCTGGCCGCCGAGCGAGCCGAGTCGATGCCGATCGGCGTCATCCCGGTCGACGCCATCTTCACGCCGGTCCGCAAGGTCAACTACTCCGTCGAGAACACGCGCGTCGGACAGATGACCAACTACGACAAGCTGACGATCGAGCTGGAGACGGACGGCACCATCTCGCCCGAGGAAGCCCTCGGTCGGGCTGCCGATATCCTCGTCCGCCAGTTCTCGCTCTTCGCCAACATCGGCCTCGTCGCCGCCGGAACCGATCGCGTGGCGACCAACGTACCCCAACTCCCTCCGAACATGCTCGACATGCCGATCGAGGAGCTGGACTTGCCGATGCGAGCCTACAACTCGCTCAAGCGCAACAACATCGTCAAGGTCGGGCAGCTGCTCCAGCTCTCCGACGACGATCTGCTGCGAATGCGCAACTTCGGCAAGAAGTCGCTGGACGAGATGAAGGAGAGGCTGCGCATGCGCGGCTTCATCCTGCCGGAGACGGAGGACAGCTCTCTCGGCGACGACTTGGAAGAAGTCGAAGACGAGGAGCAGTTCGACGACCTTCCCCCTGAGGAGGCCTGAGCCATGGCCCATCGAATCGGCGGCCGGAAGCTCAGCCGCAAGCAGGGGCCGCGCCTGGCCCTCTACAAGAACCTGACCGTCTCGATCCTCCGCTACGAGCGGATCCAGACCACCGAGGCGAAGGCCAAAGAGATTCGCGGCCGGGTCGAGCGGATGATCACGCTCGCCAAGCGCGGCGATCTGGCGGCCCGCCGGGCTGTGGTCGCGGAGTTCCCGAACGAGCCGCTCGTCGTGACCAAGCTTTTCGATGAGATTGCACCCAAGTACGCGGACCGGGCCTCCGGGTTCACCCGGATAGTCCATCTCGGCCAGCGCCTCGGCGACTCGGCCCCGATAGTCCAGATCGAATTGGTGTAATGGACGCTCAGACGGGCCAGGGCGTTGTTGCCGGCTCCGGTCCAGCGCTCACGCACGTACAAGTGCGCTCGCTTGGATCCTCGCCGGCGCCTAGCCCTGACCGCGTCGGAGCGTCCATGTAGCAGCTAGCGAGGTGCCCGAGAGGACACCGCCGTTGCGGTATCGCGCAACGGTTGAATACGACGGCACGGACTTCGCCGGGTTCCAGGTCCAACCTGGGGCTCGGACTGTCCAGGGGGAACTCGAAGCCGCGCTGGCGCGGATCTCCGGCGGAAGCCGGGTCCGGGTCGACGCGGCGGGCCGAACCGACGCCGGGGTCCACGCTCACGGGCAGGTGATCGCATTCACCGATCCGCTGAGGCGACCGGCAAGGGAGCTGACCAGGGCGCTCAACGCTCTGCTGCCAGCGGACGTAGCGCTTCGCGAGATGCGCCGCGTCCCGGCCGGGTTCCATCCACGCCACGCGGCGCGATACCGGGAGTATCGCTACACCGT
>PMXQ01000057.1 GCA_003171065.1 Chloroflexota bacterium | reverse complement strand
GTCTCGAGGGCCTGATCCTCGAGACCGGACCAGTGGCTCGCCTCCCAGCGCCAGAATTCGCCGCGCCAGTACTGCAGAATCAAGGCTCCATCAGGAGCGCTGAATCGCTCAGCGGCGAACAGACGCGCGACCGGCATCGGCTCCGAAGGTGGCGGCAAGGCGACCGCCTGAGCCTGGCCGAACCCGCCGCTCATCGGGGCACCAGCACGTTCGCGAGGCCGGGCTGATCGAGGCGGCTGGCGCGGTACGCCACGGCACAGTCGACGGCCAAGCCGGCGTGCCCGTCCCCGGCGATGGCGTCCTTGGGCCCGGTAGAGGGTCCTGCCGATGCCTCCGCGCCCCAGACCGTAAAGCCGGCGCGCCCGCCCCGAGCGAACATCTCCAGGCGTGGCCCCGGCGACGCGCGACGGACGATCTCGTAGAAGGCCTCAGGTTTGGAGGAGTGCCCAGCCGGTCCGCGAGGGGCGGCGAACCAGGTGCCGAGGTCGTGCACAAGCAGCGGCAAGGAGCCCCAGACGGCGAACAGGACGTGTTCGGTGCTGCCGCGGAAGGTGCTCCCTTGGCCGAGCGCAGGGTGCCGCCCGCTCTGATCGCTCTTGCACCATGTCACGGTCGCGAGGTGCCGGGCCGCCCAGCCGTCGAGTAGCTCGAACCCGGCGCGTAGGCTCTGGTTGGTTACCCACAGATACAGGTGCGCGCCCTCGGGAACGGCGAGCTCACGGACTGGCAGCGCCGCGATCTCGGGGAGGGTCATCGTCGCGTAGGGGACGCCGGTAACGCCTGCGTCCTTTCCCCACGGGGGATCGATGACGATCGTTCGGAACCGCCGGCCGGCGAGGGCCCCCTCGATCGGGGCCGTCTCCGCGACCAGGCGTCGGTTCTCCCNNGGTCCATCCGGTCCACGAGATCCTGCTGAGCCGGGTCCGCCTCAGCGGCCTCGACGACGGCGATGGCCTTGTCGAGCGTCCGGCCACCCATGCCGGTGTAGGCCGCCACCTTGTCGCGAGTCTTGCCCCGGGAAAATGGTGGCAATTTGCCACCATTAGCCGGTCGGCCCACCGGTGTCGCGAGCCGATCCGCGAGTGCCCGGTGGACAGCAACCGCCTCAGATGGGGTGAGATCGCACCGGACGATGTTCTCGTCGACCTCGGCTTGGAGCACATCCTTGAGATCGACGACGGTGACGGGGATCTCCGTCCAGCCAAGGAGGACACCAGCCGCGAGGCGGCGGGCGCCGGCGACGAGCTCGTTGTTGGGGAGGATGACGATTGGATGGAGCAGACCCAGCGCGGCCATCGAGGCCGCCAGGGGCCGGAGGTCGCCCAGGTCGCGCCGCAGCCGCTGGCCGACGCGGATGTCCGAGGTAGGTCGGCGCTCGGTCATGATCGCGGGCTGCGGTCGGCTGGCCCGACCCGCTCGATTGAGACCTGCAGGTCAGCCTCAGCAGCGGCTGGCAACGGGTCGAACACTTGGCGGGTGTGCGGCTCGGGCCGTACCGGGAGGGGGACCTGAACTTGGAGATCGTCCATGACGCCGCGAAGAGTTNNTGCCCCGGAGCGAATTCCGCCTCAGCTTCTCTTCCTGGGCGGGCTTATCCACGGGACGAGCTCTCGAAACGGGTCCGGGTGTTCGACCATGCGCCTTACCAGGGTCCTCACCGTGACGCCGACCTGATCGTCGATGTCGTAGCGGGCGTCGTGCTCGTTGGCGAGCTGGCTGAGCGACGGAAGGTGCCGGCCGTTCCGCCGACAGCGCTCCAGCGCCTCGCTCAGCTCGCGTCTCACCTCGTCGTCAGTCAGTTCCGGGCGGCCGGCCTCGGCTTGCCCGCGCCACTCGTAGTCGCGCAGCAGTGGAATGGCCTTGACGAGCACGCGGCAGGACTGTTCTGGGTGGGGATCCTCCCCCAGCCCAACGATCGCAATCTGTCCGACCGGGCTCCCGCCCCGTTGCCACTCGAGCTGGGCGGCGACATCGCGGTGAGAGATCACGGTGCGCTCGTGGCGCCACGCCCGTCCGCCCCGTGTCTCGAGATGGCGGAGGGTTCCGTCTGGGTTGAGTTCCCTCGTAAAGGTCCCGCCTTCCCAGGTGAGGCTCTGGCTTGACTTCATGCTGGCGTCGGAGAAGTCCTCGGACGTAAGGAGGCGTTCGATCAACTCGACCGTGTAGGCGTCCCAGTCGACACCCCTCGGCAATGGCATGCCATCGCGCCAGAACTCGGCAAGGGTCACCCACCTTGAGAGGGGGAACGTCTGCGCGACTCGCGTCGTGGGATCGCCCGAGGAGTCCTCAGCCACGTCTACCTCCGCAGCCGTCTCATGCCCTATCGGAGCGTCTTAGCTGGGCTTCAGCCATGAGCGTCGGCAGGTCCACTTATAGGGCGCTGGCGAGGCGATCGAGATTGATGACGCCGATGTTGCGGAGGCCGCGTTCAACATCGCTGATGTAGGTGGTATGAAGCCCAGCTCCCTCGGCCAGGGCCTCCTGCGTCAGACCGCGCTCGAGACGGAGGCCTCGAACGGCAGCGCCGAGCGCCTGGAGGAGCTCGTTCGATGCCCTGACTGCCACCCGCAGAACCTATGGTTGCTTCGACCATGAGTGAATAGACTATGGGTCAACCTCACGCATTCGTTAGGCAGGAGGCGAGGGTCTATCGAGGCGGCACCCGGCCGGTCGCGAGCGGCTAGCCGTGAGGGTGGTGACCCAAGGGAGGATGGATGGCTGAAACGGCGGCGGGGGGTCTCACCTTCCTCGGGGCTGCCGAGGCGGTGCTCGAGGCGGCGCCGGGCCACGAGCCGGTTTCGTCCCGGACGATCACCGAACAGGCCCTGAAACGGGGCTATCTCGTCTNNCGTGAAACGGCGCGCGGACCGGGGCGACGAGTCTCGGTTCAGTCAGTTCCCAGGGGGTCGGTTTGGCCTCGCGAAGTGGAGCGAGGACGAACTAATAGGAATGATCGCCAGGCGCAACCGGTTAGTGAAGGAACGGCTACTTACGCTCATCCGCGGCTTGGATCCGCCTTCACTCTTCGAGGTGCTCATAACTGAACTGCTGACGAAGATGGGCTTCGAGGCAAAGCAGACGCAGCTGACCAACGACGGCGGCATCGACGTCCACGGCACCCTTGACA
>PMXQ01000003.1 GCA_003171065.1 Chloroflexota bacterium | reverse complement strand
TCCAGGATTCCCAGGGCGAACCAAGCTGCTTGGCGATGGGCCAAACGGCACCTTCAACCAAGAGCCTGTCCAGTTCACGGCCGCCAACGGGGCGCTCATAGTCGCAGGGACCCACTATCTCTACAATGGGACAGCCGTCGCCAGACTCACCGTATCGAAGGGATCATCGCCCGCCACCTATTCAGGGGACCTGGCACAGGCGCCGAGGATGTCCCGCTCGTCGTGGAATTTGGTCTGGTGAGGACCTCCAGCGGTTGCTGATGATAGCGGTCAGTTCGTCAGGATCTGCGCCTCCTCGATGTTCAGCTCACGCTTGAGGGCCGCAGCGAGGATTGGCAGCTCGCGATAGCCCTGGACACGCCGAAACTGTGCCTGCGCGGCCAGCATCCCTGCGGCCGACCAGCGCAGGGCCATCTCGCCACTCTCCCAGTTCTTCACCCGCCGAGCGTGATCCTTGACGATCTCGACCATCGACTCCATCGGATTGGTCGACTCCAGTGTCCGCCGAAGGCTGCCCGCGATGCCAAGGCGCGTCAGGGTGAGCGTGTCGGACAGCCCTTCCCGAAGCGACGCCGCGGCACCGGGCCGGTTGTGGGCGAGACTGCGGGCGAGAGCCTCCAGAGCGGCCTTGGCCACCGCCGGATCAGACTCCGCCCAGGCCGCCCGAAGACGGCGCTGGACGAGTGGCCGCTCGATCTCGGGGAGATGCTCGAGCACGTTGCGTTCCTTGTGGCGATGACAGCGGTGGACCGCGACACCGCGGCCGAAGAAGGAGCGGATGGCCGAACCGATGGCGGTCCCGCCATCGACCACGAAGAGGACGCCCTCGCTGACGTCGAGACCGCGATCGCGCAGATCGGCCAGGAGTGAGCTCACGACTGCCGCATTCTCGGTCGTGCCCTCGACCACGCCGAGTGGCACCTTTCGGCCCTCGGAGTCGATGCCCAGAGCGCCCACGAGCAGGTGCTCGCCCAGGTTCCAGCCGTCGAGCATCAGCACGAGGTAGCGCCGATCGTCGAGACGGCGATCGAGGAGCTCGGACAGGCGCTCGGCCGTGGCCGCGAGAAAGCGCCGGCTGATCGCGGCGTGGCTCACCCCGAGCGCTTGCTCCTCGATGGCTCGCCCGACCGGTTCGAGACCTGCCCCATAGCGGCGGGTCGAGAGACCGGCGAGCATGCGAGCTACGATGCCGTCGGCGAGCAGGTCAGTGGCGCTCGCGGCCTCATAGCTTGTGAGCGGGAGCTCCGTCTCGCCGTCGGCACTCCGAACGCGAGGCCGTCGGATCGCCAGACGCCGGCCACCGAGAGTGACCGAACCTGTCTCGCTGCCATGGCGATAGGCAGACCGATCGGAGCTGTGCTTGCCCTTTGGACCCGCCAGAGCGTCGACCTCGCTCCTCATCAGCTCCTCGAAGACTTCGAGGCCGACCGCGGTCGAGGCGGCGAGAAGGCCCTCGCGCATGTGCGCCGCGAAGGTGGCCAGATGTCCTTCCAGGCGATCGGTCAGCTCGATCGGCAGCGGATGGACCAGCTTTGCCGGTCGGCGGCGAACTCCACGACGGGCGGGCTTCTCAGGACCAGACGAGACGTGCGACGATGGCATGGGTTCCTCCAGTGCGACTTCCAGGTCTCCCAAAGCGTGACACTTCACGCCTCGGGCTGGAGGACCCTCCCCTCAACTCAAATTCCACGGAACTCGGGCCAACCTCCAGGCGCCCACACCAGGCGACCCAGCGCCGCCACTGAATCAAGTACCCGATGGCGATCTTCCATTTAGTGTCAACTGTGTCGCAGCGGACCAGAAGGGCGACATCTACGCCGGAGGCGCGAGTCTGGGCACATTCGATGGGGCAGACCTGCCGGACCCGCAGGTCTGGCTCGCAGGATGGCTAACCTACTTCTACGCACCTATGCCATGAAACTGCGCCAGGGGCGCGTGGCCTGGGGTCGAAGAGGCTAATTCGTAACGACCCTCCTGGAGGCCGAAATGAGACTGGATCGCCTGATCAAGCTACTGCCGGCGGTGACCCTCCTCGTTGTCGGCTGCAATCTTGGCCAAGAGGCCACGACGTATTCCTACATGGTCGTGAACTACTCGCCCAACACCTACATCGTGCAAACGACTTTCGAGGATGGGGTCGTGGCCGATCTGGCTGTAGCACCTGAGACCCGGACGGGGCAGTTGCGCCCGTCGCCGCCGGTAGAGGCAGTGGTCTACGAACAAGACTGTTCTCACAAGATCGCTACGCTGCATCCGGGCGACCGTATCCACTGGATCTTCATCGACAAGTCCGGCAACGTGTCGGCGCCGGCGACGATGAGCGATTTCGACGTCACGGCCGTGCCATACCAAGGACTTCCCATTCCCTCGTCATGCCCCTGAGTGCGCCGGGCGTCGCATACAGCTGATTGGCGGGTGTCCCGGGTCCTGACTCTTTGGACCACCCTAGGAATCCTGAAGGCTTTGGAGTGTCGGGCGTAATCGGGCGAGCTGGATGCGTGACACAGCCCGCATCGAAGCGCGGGCGAAGCTGGCCCTCGTCGACCGTCCCGCTAGACGCACCGCTCGCGGCGATTGGATCGATGATCCGGGGCAAGACGCGTTGGGGAGCCTGAGCGTCAGCGCATAATTACACGCTGTCGCCAAACGTGGACTCGGCGCAATCGGCTACAGTTATACGCTCTACGAGCATGGTGCTAAGCCCACTTGGGCTCTCTGGAGGCCCAGCGGCGGCGTTGACCCTCTGGTTGTTAGGCTAGACGCTCCGTGGATGCGGTGGCAGCCTAACAAACGAAGGCAATCGAGCGGGAGTAGNNGAGACCCGTCTCCCGCTCCAAACCCCTTGTCACGCTCAGCGCGACACTCAGCCTGTGAAGTTGCAGCAGAAGGCGAGCCGGGTGAGGGCACTTGACAGGATATCGGTAATGACCGATAACACTGCCAGAAGGAGACCCATGGACGACCTCGATCGATCGATCGCCCGCCGAACAGCCAAGAACGCCCGATACCCTGAGCTGCTCCAGGCGGAGGTCCGACGCCAGCGGCTCATCGCGGGCCTCGTCGCCGAGCGGAAGGCGAATCACCTGACCCAAGCCGAGGTTGCGGCGGAGATGAACGTAAGCCAGTCGGTCGTCGCGGAGATCGAGTCCTCCAAGGCCGACGTCCGCTACTCCACCCTCGACCGCTACGCCGAGGCCGTCACGAAGCACAAGAAGCGTCTCGACCTGACACCGGCCTAGACGCCAGGTCGGAAACTCCCAATCCACGTCGAGGCACCCCTCAAGCTGGCCATATTGGCGCCGTGCAAGCGACCGAAGACCAGGCGGCAATCACCCCCGTGTCGTGGTTCTACCGAATCTCGCAGCGGCGACTTTCCCATTACGCGACGAGTTCCAGGCCTGGCAATGGGGCGCCAAAGCATCCGATGGCGAGCTCCTCTGTGAGCTCAGAGTGGCTCGGTCACTCGGGATCGCGATCACTGCGCAGCATTACGCGGGTGTCGTCCCGGCGCTCCATCGAGAGGCGCCAAAGTACTCGATCACGCACTGGCGGACCGGACAGCGTGAGGTACACCTGAGTCATTCGCCTCCCGTGCCAATGCTAGGCTTGAACGCCACTCCAGGGGATGCAGTGAGGGAGAGATGTTCAGTCGGCTCAGGAGCACCGTGGATCCAGAACTAGGAGAAAGCTCCGTCGTCGGCGGAAGTCGTGCGTCGTATGCGCTGGCGATCATGGGTGTGGCGTCGCTCGGCTACCTCGCTTGGGGCTACCTTCAGCCCGCACAAGCGGGGGGCACGGCCACGGTTGGACAGACGATCGTGATTGGCCTCGGTGGCATCGGGTTCTGCGTTGGGGCGGTCTGGACTTGGCGGACGCAGCTTGTCATCGGTCGGCGAGGGTTTCGATACGTGCGCCCGTTTCGACGCGTGCAGGCGTCCTGGACGGGCGTTGGGCGCGTTGATGTGCTGGGTGAGCGTCGGTCCAAGAAGCTAATCGTCCCGCTCTTGGACGGTGGCCGCGTTACGAACTTCAGCCCCCAGAACAACTTCTCTACCAGCCTGGCCACGATCGCGGACTTGATGAACGCTCGAAGAGCGGACTTCCTCGGGCCTGATGCTCAACCTGCCGCCTTCTCGGATGCACCCAACTACGAGCCCATCTGGCCGCCCCAACTTGACATGTCCACCTCGCCTTCCGTTACGAGGCGGGCCTCCGGCGCCGGCTTCAGCAGTCTGGAATCAAGAAGAAGTCCAGGGGTGCGAACTGAAGAGGAGTCAGTCGGAGCCGATGCAAACGGCACGCGGGCTGGGCTTGCCCGTCTAGTCTCCGCTGGCGGCGCTGCAGCATACGCCATGGGTGGGGGAGCCAGGATCCCGATCATCAGCCGATGGCCGATCGTTCCCCTTCTCGTGGCGGCCATCATCGCGGTTTTCGGTCTCTCGATGGTTGAAGACGGGGTTGTGGGCATGACGAACCCTTCCCCGGTCAGCGCGACCATCCAGCAGGTCGATCAAAACAACGTTTCCGGGGGAAGCCAGTGGGTTACGGTGTCGGGGCTCCTTCAAGAAGCATCACTGGATGCCAGCTCCAAGAACGAACCTGATCGCGTGTACCTAATCGTGGGAGCCGAGAACACCGGACTCCTGGTCAGATCCAAGGTGCCGCTCGGTGAGCCTGGGGCTGAGGTAACCGTTACAGGCCTACTTCTGGGGCGCCTGCCGATGAGTTTTGTGTACACCTGGGACACGGTCGCCCCTTGGAGCAGTTGGGCCAAAACCACCTTCCCGGCGGTTCACGTCCCGAACGACGTCGCCCTTGACGCTGACCAGGGGCCACCGTCAGCGGCCTACCTTCCGTTTGGCGCCGGCATCATCCTGATCGCCGTGTGGCTGGTCGTGGGCTGTCTGGCCGGTTATGTGGTGTTCCTCAGATCCCGTTCGCGCAGGGCGAAAAGTGTTGCGCCAAACCCGGATCACCCTGCGTGGGTTCGAGTAACTGGGGTGGCGATCAATCGCCGGGGCACATGGGCTCACTGGCGCGAGACTCCGGGCGAAATCAAGCTACTGGATCACGCTTCCGGCGCTCGGGTAGTTGTCGGGTCCAGCGTCTTGCCTGCGATCAGCATCGACCCCGGGGCGGTCCGGGAAGCTCAGCCGGGCACGATACTCGACTGGCGATGGGAACGCCCTGCCATTCGTCTTGTCACCGAACCAAAGCCGATCGTCCTCAGCTTCGACGACATCGAGACGAGAGACAGCTGGCTCAGCGTATTCGGTCGATCGATCGAGCCGAACGTTATCCGAGGCTGACCGGAGCTCCAGCTCGAAAGCGGCGACCTCCGCCTCCGACAGTGGCGGCGACCCGCGCCAGGCTAAGCCGATTTGGCGCCCATGGCCGCTTGCAGGTTCAGTCCGCGACCGTGCTCCAGGCCTGTGTTGCTCGCAAGCCACCAGACGGTCCACGTCGCGCTTTCTGTCGGCTGCGTCGTTCTTTATCGCGATTTACGTGCGGTGTCGGAGCGAACGACGACACGATAACTGGACACGTGCGCATTTCGCTGAATTCGCC
>PMXQ01000062.1 GCA_003171065.1 Chloroflexota bacterium | reverse complement strand
AGAGGAGCGATCGTGGCAGCCGCTGGATTCGGGGCCTATTGGCCCGTTGGCCGGAGCGTACACGTATCGCACGCGCTTTGTCTACTGTCTCAGTACATGACTGCCATGCCGCCGCCGGCCGTCTTGGCGCGGTACATCGCCTCGTCTGCACGCCGGACCAGAGTCAGTGCGTCACCACCTGCCGGACGCTGCCAGGCGATGCCGACGCTGGCACCCAGCTGAAGCCGGAATGCGTCCCTGTCGGACAGGGCGCCGAGGATTCGCTCGGCGACCATTTGCGCTTCTGTCTCGATGACGTTTGGCAGGATGACGGCGAATTCGTCGCCGCCCATTCGGGCAATGTCGTCGGTTTCTCGCACCACATCGCGGAGCCGATCCGCGACGGCGACCAGCATCTCGTCACCCACATCGTGGCCGAATATGTCGTTGACTTCCTTGAAGTGGTCCAGGTCGATCCAGACCACCGCCACGCCCCGCTCGCCGACCCGAAGGGCGTGGTCAAGGCGCTCGCCGAACATGATGCGATTGGCCAGGCCGGTGAGCGGATCGTGCATGGCCCTGTATGCCAGCTCGGCCTGCAGGCGCTCCTGTTCGCGCAGCAGGTTCTGCAGCTCGCGGTTCACCGCGGCGAGCTCGGCGTTGGCGTGCTCGAACTCGCGGGTGCGCTCCTCCACCTGGCATTCGAGCTCCCCGGCCAGCCGGCGCAGCTCGTCTTCGGCCTGCCTATGGGCCGAGACGTCTCGCATGATGGACTGGCGCTCGCCGTCGGGAAGCCAGGCGACGCTGACGTCGATCGGGAAGGTCGAGCCGTCCTTGCGACGGAGCAGGCGCTCGAACCGAACGATCGTCCCGACGGGCATCTCCCGCAGACGCAGGCGGCCTAGCTCGCGGTCCTCCGGAAGGTATGTGTCGAGCAGGTCCAGGCCGAGGATCTCGTCGGGGCCGTAGCCGGTCATCTCGCACGAGCGGGAGTTGGCCAGGGTGATGAGCCCCTGGTCGTCGACGACGATGATCCCGTCGGCGGCCTGCTCGATCAGGATGCGGAAGTGGCGCTCCCTGTCCGCCGGGGCCTCGAAGACGGCGTCGAGGCGGGGCAGCGACGCCAACTCTGGGAAGGGCGCCCTTGGTTCCGACCGCGACGCGGGCGCGAAGCGACGCTTCGACCCTTCGCGCATGCCGACTGCCGCGGGCGCGGCCGCTCCACCTCGTGACGCGGGCGCGCCCGCACGTCGAACCATGGTCGTCAAAACCCATCCTTTCGCGAATCGGTCGCTCTAGGCGTCGGGTTCGCGGCGGGCAGACTTGATCCCCCGTCGAGCAGCCGGAAGGACTAGAGGGGCATCCCCTTCTCGAGAAACTCGAAGGCTCGATCGAGCTGGGACATCATGTCGATCGATCCGTCTTCCAGCATGGGTATCAGCGCGGCCGTCACGGCGCCCATGACGGCGCCGCCAAAGATCTTCAGCTCGAAGTCGTCCGCCGGCCGGCCCAGTCGCACAGCCAGTTCGTCGGTGACCATCTGGCCCGAACGGAGCAGCTCGTTGACCGCCGCCTGCCGCAGCTCGGGCACCGAGAAGAGCAGGCGGCCTCGGCTCAGCAATTCCTCGAGCTGGTCGGAGGTCATGGCCTGGAACACCTGGACCATCGCGTTGCGGAAGGCCCGGATCGGCCCCACGTCGAGTGGTTGAGCCCGCCAGGCTGCCATGACCACGGGGTCCAGGGCGTCGTAGGCGACGACGTCTTCCTTCGTGGGGAAGTATCGGAAGAAGGTGCTCGGCGAGACTTCCGCCGCTTCGGCGATCTGCTCGACTGTGGTGGCGTCGTAGCCCTGCTCGCGGAAGAGCCGCAGGGCGTGCTCCTGGATTGCCGCCCGCGTCCTGGCCTTCTTGCGCTCGCGCAGGCCGGGTCTGTCGACCGCCGGCGATTCGCTCATGGCGCCATTGTGGCGCCTCCGGACGCTGCCGCGCCAGCCGAAACCATACGGGCGAACGGCCGGACGGGCGCCGGCCGGGAGATCGGCGACAGGCCCGGCGCCCCGGGATGATCAACCACCGACGGGTGCCGGTTCGGTCGCGCCGGTCGCCTCGGCTTCCGAGACGGCGCTGTCGCCGGCCGCGGCCGAGGACCGCCGGGGCAGCAGGACCAGGGTTCCGACCAGAGCCACGGCGGCGATGATCGCAGCCACCCGCGACGCGTCGTCCATGCCGGCCACGAAGGCCGTGCGGACGGAATCCGCCAGGGCCGGCGACCCAAGCTGCTGTGCCACAGCCAGCCCCTTGAACACGCTCTGCTGGACCTGGGCGGCCGTCGCCGCCGGCAGGCCGGTCACCGACACGTGGCTCTGGTAAGTGGAGTTGAGAACGCTGCCCAGGATCGTGGCCCCGAACGCGGGCCCGAGCTTGACGATCGCCTGCACAAGTGCCGCTCCGACGCCGCTCCGCTCCGCGGATAGTTCCGCGATCGCGGCCGATGCCGCGGTGGCGAGTCCAAGGCCGGAGCCGACGCCAACGACGAAGGTGAAGGCCGCGATGTAGCCGTCGCCGGTGGAGGCCGTCATGGCACTGCCGGCGAACATCCCCACGGTCAGGATCCCGAACCCGATGGCGACGGTCATCTTCGAGCCGACCCGGGTCGCGACCCGATCGGCCGGAATTGCCCCGACGACCAGACCGGCGATTGCCGGCAGGAAGCGCACGCCGGCGCCCTGGGCGTCGACGCCCATGATCGCCTGGAGGTACTGGGGCAGCATGAACAGAACGCCATACATGCCGAAGATGCCGGCCCCGGTCAGGACGACGCCGACGCTGAAGCTTCGCGAACGGAACAGTCCAAGATCGATCAGCGGCTGACCGTTTGGCCGGGCGGTCAGGAACGCCTCCCACAGGGCGAAGGCGGTCAGCGTAGCCACGGCTCCGATCGATGGGAGGGTGGCGCTCGCCGAGCCCCAGCCGTTTTCGCCGGCCTCGACCAGGCCGTACATCAGCAGCGCCAGGCCCGTGCTCGACAGCACCACGCCCAGGATGTCGATGCTTGGCCGTCGCTCGCTGCGAGACTGCGGCACGAACACGACGGCGGCAGCCAGGCCGATCAGCACGACCGGCACGTTCATCAGGAAGACCCAGCCCCACCAGAAGTGAGCCAGCACGTAGCCGCCGACGATCGGCCCGAGCGGCAGGGCCAGGAAGTTGCCGGCGGCCCAGATGCCCATCGCCCGCGGCCGCTCGGCCTCAGAGAAAAGGACCGTCACCACAGATAGAGACATGACCGTGAGCGCGGCACCGGCGACGCCAAGAACGGTTCGCGCACCGATGAACGCATCCGCGTTTGGCGCGTAGGCGCAGGCCACCGACATGATCCCGAAGACGACCAGCGCTCCGACCAGGACCGTCTTGCGGCCGTAGCGATCGCCCAGCAGTCCGGTGGGCAGCATCGCCGCAGCGAGAGCCAGGGTGTAGGCGGTGACGAACCACTGGAGTTGCGACTCGGAGGCGCCGAGCGACTTCGAGAGCGTCGGCAGGGCCAGATTCAGAACCGTGGCGTCCAGCCCGATCGTCATCAGGGCGAGGGTCAGGGCCCCCAGCGCCAGCCAGCGGTCTGAGATCCCGGCGAAACGCCGGGAGTCGAGCCTGGTCATGGTAGACGCCGCCTTTCCGAAGTTACTGTCGGATCGGATTGTCTATCTTATGCAAGTGACAGGCAATAGCATGAGGCTAGCACGAGGCATTACGCACCGCCCCGAGCTAGCAGGACACGCAGGTCCCCGAGCGCGACGGCGAGGCGGTCCAGCTCGGCCTCGTCCAGCCCGGAAAGCCGCTCGCAGAGCCAGGCCCGCGTTCGGGCGTCGCAGTCAGCGAGGGCCGCGGCGCCCGCGTCGGTGAGACGCAGCTCTATGCGGCGACGCTCCTCGGCGTGCTGCTCCCTTGTCACGAGGCCCGCCCGGACGAGCCGCTCGACCAGCTGCGAGGCCGCGGGGAGACTCGCCGCCAGATGCTCCGCCAGCGGGCTCAGGCTCGTGCCGGGATGACGCCGGACGAAGAGCAGGAGCCGGAACTGCGCCACGGACATGCCGGCTGCACGGCCGGACCGCATTTGCTCGCGGATCGCGCGCATGGACGGCGGGATCGTCTCGAGGATCGCAACGGCAACTTGGTCGGATGTCATCTCTTCCACAGGCTCATGGTACATTATAGTTAATCAAGATAACTGTTCTCGGACGAGCGTCGCCGTCGAGCCGGCGCCCGAGACAGCCCCAGGCAGTCGCAGGAGATCGATGCCCCCAGCGATTTCGACCCGTGAGTTGACCAGGCGTTTCGATGCCCTGACCGCGGTTGACGCCCTGAATCTGGACGTCGAGCCGGGCGAGGTGTTCGGACTGCTCGGGCCCAACGGGGCGGGCAAGACCACGACAATCAAGATGCTGATCACGCTGCTCCCACCGAGCTCCGGCGATGCCAGCGTCGCGGGCCACGACATCCGGCGCGACCCGCGCCTGGTGCGGCGGTCGATCGGCTACGTGCCGCAGCTGCTCTCGTCGGATGGGGCTCTGTCGGCGCGCGAGAACCTGATGTCGAGCGCCCGGCTCTACCACCTGCCCGCCGCGGAGCGGCGCGCCCGAATAGACGAAGCGCTCGAGTTCATGGGCCTGGAGGCATCCGCCGACCGGCTCGTTCGAACCTTCTCGGGCGGGATGATCCGCCGCCTCGAGATCGCCCAGGCGATGCTTCACCGTCCCGAGGTCCTCTTCCTCGACGAGCCGACGGTGGGGCTGGATCCGAACGCCCGGCGGGCCGTGTGGGGCCACATCCGCGAACTCCGCCAGGCGGAGGGAACCACCATCCTGTTGACCACGCACTACATGGACGAGGCCGCCGAGCTGTGCGGGCGGGTCGGGTTCATGCACCTGGGCAAGCTCGTGGCCCTCGGGACGCCGGCGGAGCTCTCCAGGCAGGCCGGGCCGGGCAGGAACCTCGATGACGCATTCACTTACTTCACCGGCTCGGGGCTGAGCGAGACCGGCGAGCAAGGAGGTCAATACCGTGACGTCGCTCGAACGCGCCGGACGGCCCGCCGTCTGGGCTGAGCCGCCGGCCGCCATCCGCTTCGTCCTGGACGCCTGGACGATCGCCGAGGGTGAGCTGCGCAAGCTCCGCCACGACCCCACCGAGCTCCTGACCAGGGCCGTCCAGCCGATCCTGTGGCTCCTCGTCTTCGGACAGGTGATGGCACAGACTCGGGCGATCTCGACGGGGAACCTCGGCTACGAGGATTTCCTGGCGCCCGGCATCCTGGCCCAGAGCGCCCTCTTCTCGGCCATCTTCTTCGGCATCGCCGTCATCTGGGAGCGCGACCTCGGCGTCCTGCACAAGTACCTGGTGAGCCCCGCGGCTCGAAGCGCCCTGGTCACCGGGAAGGCCATTGCGGGAGGGCTTCGCGCGCTCGTCCAGGCCGCGATGGTCTACATCGTCGCATTGCTCATCGGCGTGCACCTTCGGCTCGATCCGGTATCGCTGGTCGGGGTCGCGCTCGTCGTGGTCATCGGCTCGGCCGCCTTCGCGACCTTCTCGCTCGTGATCGCCTGCCTGGTCCGGACCCGGGAACGCTTCATGGGAATCGGCCAGGTCCTGACGATGCCCCTCTTCTTCGCCAGCAGCGCGATCTACCCGATCGCCATGATGCCCAGCTGGCTCAAGGTGGTCGCCCAGGTCAACCCGCTCACATACCAGGTCGACGCCCTGCGCGGCTTGATGATCCAGGGCGCGGTCGAGAGCTTCCCGCTCGCGCTGGACTTTGCGGTGCTGATCGGATCGACCGTCGTCCTGATCGCGATCGCGGCTCGGCTGTACCCGCGCCTGGCACAGTAGGGCGAGCCGGGCCCAGCGGCGATCCGGCGAGGGCGGGGGACGGCCGCCCCGCTCAGCCCCCGGTCGCGGATCCGGCCGAACTCTCCGGCCCGCCCGCCGAGGAGATCGCCCGCAGGGCCTGTTCCTTCTCGGCGTCGACGCGATCCAGGGCGGAAAAGACCTCGTCCCAGGCGTGTCGGAGCATCGCCACGCGCGCGCCCGCCCGGTCCAGCCCGTCCTTCACGGCGGCCGACTGTCGCTCCAGAAGAGCGCTGGCATCCTCTGCCATGTCTCCGGCGGCCGCACCGGCGGCCTCCATCTGCTGCGCGGCCATGCGCTGGCCGGCCACGGCCTGGGCAACCATCACCGCCGTCCGCAGCGCCGCGGCCGTGGTCGTCGTCGCGGTCGCAAGGGCCCGGACCATCCCCTCGTTGCTCTCCTCGACGATCCGAAGCGATGCATATCCCTGGGTCGTGACCGCGAGCTGGGTCAGGATCTCCTGACGGCGGCGCCGGATTGCATGCAGGAGGTCGGCGCGCAGGTAGTCGGCCCGCTCGGGGTCCGTCCGGGCGACGACATCTACATGCGCCGTCAGGGCCTCGTCCAGCCGGCCTGTCAGATAGGCGTGTTCGCGGAGCGACTCCATCACGGTGGCCAGCGAGACCCGCTCCTGGCCAAGCAGCGCGTTGTCCCGCTCAAGCGCGAGGCGTCCCTCGCCGAGCGTCTGCAGGATCGCTTCGATGCGTTCCTGGGAACGGGCGAAGCGCTCGAAGTAGTCGGCCAGCTCGTCCATCTCGTCGCGCGGCGACCCCAGCCCGAACGGTCCTCGAGACCGCCTGTGACCGTCCTCCAGCCGCGCGGGGTTGAGCTCGTCGACGATCTTGCGCAGCTCGGCCAGCTGGTGCGCCAGCGGAGCCCTGGCCGCGAGCAGCCCGCGCGCCGTGTCGAGGCGCCGCTCCAGCATCCGGGTGCTCATGGCCGCGGCCGCGCTGAACTCGCGCTGGCCAAGCCGATCGATCGTAGCCACCGTCCGCAGGAACTTCCGGCCGCCCGGATCCAGCGACGCCACGGCCTCCACGTACTCGGCGACGGTCCGCTCGACCTTTTGCGCCTGGGCGGGATCAACTGCCCAAGATTCATCGGACCCGGCGGGTTGGGCCGGGTCCGATGGGTTTCCGGTTTCGCTCATGGGCGCGCCAGCGGCGCCGTCCAGTTCCTACTTCGCCGGGTCGGCGGGCTTGGCGTCCGCCGCTGGAGCGGCGCCCTGCTTCGGGGCCGGGACCGGTTTCACGGCGACCGGCGCCGGAGCTTTGGCGGCCGGGGCCGACTTCGGGCCGGCGGTCGCCTTTGAGCCGTCGCGATTGGGGTCGTTCTGGTCGCCGGCGGCGAGGAGAGCAGGAGTGAGAGTCTTGCGGGCCACGGCGGCGAGCGCCCCGGCCTGCTGGATGACCTCCGCCAGCGCGGCCGTCACGCCCTGGGCGCCGTTGAGGACCGTGAACTGTCCAACGTGCTCGAACGGCGAGGCCGCCGCGCGAACGATATCCGGCATGGACACGGCGATCTGCTGGGCGATGACCGCTTCCTGGTTCTGGCTCAGGGCCGCGGCGCGGCTCTCGATACCGGCCGCCTCGGCCTGGGTGCGTGCCCGGATCGCATCGGCCTCGGCGAGGCCGCGGGCCTTGATCGCGTCGCCGTCTGCCTGGCCGTTGATGCGCGTGGCGTTGGCCTGAGCCTCGGCCTGAACCTTGACCGCGGCAGCCTGGGCCTCGGCGGCGAGACGGACTTCCTGGGCCGCGGCTTCGGCCTGGCGGATGCGGACGTCGCGTCCTGCCGCGGCGAGAGTGGTCTGGCGGTAGGCCTCGGCGTCGGCCGGCTTGCGGACGTCTACCTGGAGCTGCTGCTCCTTCTGCTGCGCCTGCAGCTCGGCGACGCGGGTTTCCTGCTCGACGACGGCCTGGCGAGCCTGGGCCTCGGCGAGTGGGCCCTGCTGGCCGGCCTGCTTCTGGGCGCGGTCGATCTCGGCCTGGAAGCCGGCCTTCTTGATCTCGGTGCTCCGGATCGACTCGGCGATCTGGGCCTGGGCGGTCTGCTCCTGGGCGACGGCCGTCTGATCGGCTTGAGCGCGCGCGATGCGGGCGTTCTGCTCGACTTCAGCCTGGTGCGGGACGGCCAGGTTCTCGATGTAGGCGCTGGGGCTGGTGATCGACTGGATCTGGAAGCTGTCGATGACGAGACCGAACGACTCCATCTCGACGGTGCACCGCTCGCGAACCTGTTGGGCGAACTTGTCCTGGTCGCTGATCATCTCCTCGACGGTCATCGAGCCGGCGATGGCACGGAGATGGCCCACGAAGACGTTCTGCACCTTCGACTCGAGCTCGACTGCCGG
Organism: Chloroflexota bacterium; assembly: GCA_003171065.1. GTDB lineage: Bacteria > Chloroflexota > Limnocylindria > Limnocylindrales > CSP1-4 > Fen-1039. The sequence goes on along the minus strand of PMXQ01000062.1, from coordinate 753 downwards.
GCGATCGAGGAAGCGGCGCGCCGCGTTGGCGATCGAGCGGTAATCGTCGCCGACCTTGTAGACGACGACGCCCCGGAGATCGAGCCGGATCTTCTGCTGGCTGACGCACGGAACTGTGATCTCGCTCTCATGGGCCATCAGCGACATGGCCCGGACCTTCGACAGGCCGGGCACGACCACAGTGCCGCCGCCGGTCACGATCTTGAAATGCATGCTCTCGCCGGCTACGCCAGCCGGCGACTTGCCGTGAGCGAGGCCGGAGACGATCAGGGCCTCGTCCGGCTCTGCAATCCTCCAGGCCATTCGAAAGAGAATGATGAAGAAGAGAACGACGACAACTATCGCTCCGATGATCACGTACACGGCCATGTCCGTCATCGTGGCAGCCTCACGCTATCGGTCGGTTCCACCTCGACTGTCCGGCCGCTCAGACTGCCGACCACCAGGACCTGAGCGTATTTCTTGATCGTCGCCTCAGGATCGGATGCGCGCGCGAGGAACCTCTCAGTTCCCGCACGCACCTCGATCATGACTTCTCCGAGATGCCCCGGAGTGATGTCCGCGGTCACTCTGCCCATCTTGCCGATGACGTCGTANNGTAGGACACGCCCTTGATCTCCGAAAACCTGCCTGGGATAGCCCGTTCATGTTAGTGCTTCGGCTGCGATAGGACGGGCGGTTTCGAAAGCGGGCTGGTGCGCGCATCGCGGGCGTGCAACGTCACCCGTAAGACCGCGCCGGCCGGCTCCAGGT
>PMXQ01000013.1 GCA_003171065.1 Chloroflexota bacterium | reverse complement strand
GAGCGCGCAGCCGACGTCTGGAGCTCACCGGTCTCACCATAAAACTCATTATCGTTAGGGGCTCCGAGAGCCCAGTACTGGCGAGTCGTGGACGGGGAAGATGGCTAAGCTCGCGGCCGAGCCTGACCAAACGGGCTGGGTGCCTGCCTCCTGCGCAGAATGTCCAGGCACCTGAAAGGCCTAGACCAAGCCGCCTACCGCCCCTCTCGCGCGATCTGCTGTAACTCACCCTGCTGAGCGGGAGTAACTCAGCTGGCAGAGTGTCTGCTTCCCAAGTCTGAGACTCCCAGAGCCACGGCTCTCCTCGTGGCGACCCCTCTACTCCAGCTCAGTTATCCGCTGTCGCTCTTGGAAACTTTCGAGGCGAATTGGACGCGTTCGGCCCCACTCGTTCGTTAGTTCCCCAGGCGAGGTTGCGACGTCCACGCGCCCCAGGCTCGCAGCCGCGAACGCCGATTTGTGAACGATCGTGCTTAGGCGCTCTGCCACGACGAGAGTCGGCGCGCGCCTACTCAGCCGTGGGCCAGGGTGATGATCAGGACGCGGCCTTCGTCGGGGCCGATGACCTCCGCGTCGTGCGGGATGGCGCCGTCCCAGCGAAGGTAGTCGCCAGGGCCCAACTCAACCACGTGCTCGCCTTGCGACATGCGCCATCGGCCGCTCAGGACCAGGTGGTGCTCGTCGCCCGTATGCGCGTGGATGCCCGCGCGTCGGCCCGCGGCTGCCACCGCCTCGACGATCGAGACGTCCCGGCCAGCGCCGCCGTCCACCAGTTCGACCCGCCCGAGGCCTTCGTGCTCCTCTCGCGGTCGATCAGCGGCCATGATGACCTTGGGCGGCGGTCGATGACAGTCACGTCACGAGCGTTCGCCGTGGCACTCGACGAGATCGACAGGTTGACCGTGAGCAGGAAGGAGTTGTTCGTCGTCACCGAGTTGACGGTGCCGGGACCCAAGAATTGGACGGACGACGGCGTCCAGGTCCCGCTCTCGAAATTCAGCCCGATCACGGAGACGTTCTGGTTGACCGCACCGCGACCCATCGAACGCTGCGTGAGCCCGAAGATGACGGGCGCGGCGCTGATGCCGAGGCAGTTGGTGGAGGTTGCGCTGGCGGAGCCCTGGGTCACCGTCACGTTCCGCCAGGCCGTTGAGGCGCTGCTCGAGACCGGGATATTGGCCGTCAGGCTCGTCGCACTGTTGACTGTCGTCGAGTTGACCGTGATGCCGCCACCGGAGATGGTGTCCCTCGCGCCGGACGGGACTTGGCGCCACGGCGCTCAAGTGTGCCGGACTGGCTGGGTGAGTGCAAAGCGCGGCCTGCTGCAAGCTCGTCGGCCGTAAGGTGACACGTGGAAGGCCCGCGCACGACGAAGGGGTGATCGGCGGTATCGCAGTTGTTACTGCGGCCGAACGGCTCACCTACCAAGAAGCTAGACTCGGGGGCAGTCGACGCGGGTCTGACTGCCCTATCGTCAGGTGCGTTTCGCCTCGCCATAATCGTCCTTAGCATCCTGGTAAACGGTCAGAGCAGCGCGAGCTACCTGATCGTGGACACGGCCGCGGAGTAGATGTCGTGATCCCAGCCGCCCCGGAGCCTGCCGCCAGAGAGCGTGCCCCATGATCCGCCGATACGCTGCGGAGTCACGGGCGCTGCTCATCCTGAGCGATGCTCTTCTCGCGATGGCCGTCATAGCGGTTATCTCGTGGCTTGGCTTCGCAGGAGAGTCGAGACCCTACTGGTCTGACGTGATCCGGCCGACCGAGCTGATCGCGCTGGTCTACGCGCTCATTTGGGTGGCCGCGCTCGCGCTCAGGGGCCTGTACCCGCAGCGCCACAGTTGGATCGTAGCCGCCGAGGCAGCCGATGTCCTGAAGACGGCGGTCTGGGTCGCTCTGGGGACGGCCGCGTTCCTCTTCCTCGTGCGCCCGCCGAGCGTGAGCCGGCTCTTCTTCGTGGTCCTGTTCCCGTCCCAGGCGGCAGCGACGACCATATCTCACACCGTTTTGCGCCGGGCGCACGCGGGCGAGCGCAACACGCGCAACCTGCTCATCGTTGGGGCTGGCGAGGGAGGCCGGGCATTCGATCAGCGGCTCGAGGCTCACCCTTGGCTCGGCCTCCATGTCGTTGGCTTCCTCGACGCGGACAATGGGCTAGCCGCCACCCTCCCGAAGAGCTGGCCAGCCTGGGCAGCCTGGATCGGCTCGAGNNTCCTTCTCTACGAGCTGGTGATCGAGGAGGTGGCCGTGTGCGTGCCCCCGATGGCCTGGGACGACCGGATCGATGCCCTCGTCCGCCTGGCGGAGGACGAGGGCAAGACCGTGCGTGTCGTGCTCGGCCTGAGACACCGCCCGTTCTTCCGCGACAAGTTCGATGAGTTCGACGGACTCCCCGTCTACTCGATGGAGGCCGGTCCGGACCGGACGGTCGCGATGTTCGCCAAGCGCCCGATAGACGGTGGCGTGGCCGGCCTCGGCCTTATGCTTCTTAGCCCAGTCCTCGCGTTGGTCG
>PMXQ01000128.1 GCA_003171065.1 Chloroflexota bacterium | reverse complement strand
CCTTCGATACGAGTAGACAGTCATAAACGCGGAAACCGAAAGGGGTACCTTCATGGCAACAGCGGTCAAGCCGGCAAAGCGACAGGATCGAACGACGATGGCGCTGCTTCTCGTGGCAGCGTTCGTCGCGGTCGGCGGGATCGGCTTTGCCATCGGCCACCTCACCGGCGGTTCGTCGGCGGCGGCCGCGAACAACCCAGCAGCCGGGCGCGGCGGTTTCGCCCGTGCGTCACTGGCGCCGGGCCAAACCTTCAACATCAGCCAGTTCGGCGGCGCCGGCGGGGCAGGCGGGGCCGGCCGGCTCGGTGGGATCTCCGGTGGCATCTCGGGCACGGTCCAGTCGATCTCCGGATCCACGATGACGATCACCCTCGCCAACGGCACCACGGAAACAATCGACCTGTCGGGCACGACTACCTACCACAACGAGACGGCCGGCAGCGCCAGCGATGTCACGCCAGGTAGCACCGTAACAGTCCAGATCGACACCAGCGCCCTGGCCGGCGCCTCTCCGAGCCCGGGCGCCTCGGGCGGTCTGACCCTGACCGCCAAGGACGTCCTGATCACCACACCGTAGGAGGCGACCCTTGCACGTGCTCGTCGTTGAAGACGACGCCCGCCTGAGCCGCCTCCTCAAGCGGCTCCTGACGCAGGACCGCCATGTCGTTGAAACGGCCCTGACGGCCGAGGACGGCCTCGAGATCGCCACGTCCGGCACCGAGCTGGACGCCGTCATCCTCGACGTCGGCCTGCCCGATCGGTCCGGCTTCGATGTGGCACGGCTGCTGCGGAGGAACGGCTCACAGGTCCCGATCCTGATGCTGACGGCGCGTGACGCCGTCAGCGATCGGGTCGAGGGCCTTGACGCCGGAGCGGACGACTACCTCGTCAAGCCCTTCGCCTATGAGGAACTGCTGGCCCGCCTGCGGGCACTGGCCCGGCGGCCCCCGACGCGCAAGGCCGTGGCCCTGCGTTCAGGCCCGTTTGAGCTGGACGAAGCCACCCGGCGCGTCACGGTCGGAGGCAAGCCAGTCGATCTCAGCCAGCGCGAGTTCTCGATTCTCGAATGCCTGCTCAGGCGGCCCGGCCAGGTCCTCTCGCGCGACCAGCTGCTCGACTACGCCTGGCCGTACGGCGTCGCCCTGACGCCAAACACGGTCGAGGCCTACATCCACCTGCTGCGAGAGAAGGTCGGCAACAGCGCCGCGGTTCACATCGAGACGGTCCGCGGCGTTGGCTATCGTCTCCGAGAGGGCTGACACGTGAGGATCCCGAGCCGTCTGCACCTGCGGCGAGCCCGGAAGAACGACGCGGAGTCAGCGGCGCGGCCGGCCGGCCGCAACGGCGCGGCGGAAGACGCCCGAATCCTGCGGCGGACGCGGCTGCGCCTGATGGCTTGGAGCGGTGGCATCACCCTGGCGATCCTGCTGGTGATGGGCGCGGTCGTCTACTCGGGTGTCTCGAATCTCGTGACCAACGACAGCATCAGCCGCCTCAAAGGCTACGCGGACGTGTACGGCGGAGCCATCAGCGGCGAACCAGCTCCGGCCAGGTCACAGCAGGTCGATCCCGAGTTCGGGACACGATACGCCGACATCTTCATCGTCGTGATCGATTCGTCCGGCAACAAGTACTACAACACCCGATTCCTACCGCCCGGCGTGCCTGTGCAGGCCGGTGTCAACGCCGTCGCCGGAGGCGGGACAGACGTGCGAGAGGTCACCATCCTGGGCACTCCGCTCAGGGTATTCACCGAGACCGTTCAGGATCGCGACGGCGACGTTTTCGTCCTCCAGACCGTAGCCGATCGGACGCAGGAGGCGAACCTCCTCAGCTTGCTCCTGGTGGTGCTCGTAGGCGGTGGCGTGGCTGCTCTTCTGGCCGCCTTGCTGGCCGGCTATCTGTATGCGGGCCGCGCGCTGATCCCGATCCGTGAATCGATCGATCGGCGGCAGGTTGCGCTGCAGCGGCAGCGCGAGTTCGCGGCCAACGCCAGCCATGAGCTGCGGACGCCGCTCACAGTCGTCCGGGCCAGCGTCGAGGACCTGAGACGCAACCGGCGCAGCCGGGTCGAAGACGTCGGCGAGGCGATCGACGACATCGACGCCGAAGTCCGGCACATGACCGCCCTGGTGGAGGACATGCTGCTGCTGGCCAGGACCGACTCCGGCACGGTCCAGATCGAACCCGTACCCCTGGATCTGGCCGACGTCGCCGCCGAGGCGACTTCGTCTCTGACGGCGTTGGGTCACGAGCGGGGAGTCAACGTCATGCTCGACCCGCTGCCGGCGCCCACTTACGGCGATCCACTGCGACTGCGCCAGCTGGTCACGATCCTGGTGGACAACGCCATCCACCACAGCCCAAGAGGCTCGACCGTAACCGTGAACGTTCGGCCGGATGCCGCGGCAGCCTGGCTGTACGTCGAGGACCAGGGTCACGGAATGAAGCCGGAGGATCTGCCCAGGCTGTGGGAGCGGTTCTGGCGCGCCGACAACGCGCCGGCGGGAGGTACGGGTCTTGGTCTGGCGATCGCGAAGTGGATCGTCGATCAGCACGGCGGGACGATCGGGGCGATGAACCGGGAAGAGGGGGGAGCACGCTTCTGGGTCCGACTGCCGGTCATGGCTCCCGCGGCAGCCGCGGCCTCCGATGAGTCCCCGGGGGACTCCTCGGGTGAGACTCTCCAGTGGAGCCCCGACGACCCGGGTCAGTCCGTCACCTAGGCCGGATCCATCGCCCCGCCCGCGCTCAGCCGATGAGCAACCGCGCCTCGGCGACCAGGCCGACACAGATGATCGCGGCCCGCAACAGCTGCGGGGGCAGGCGCCGGCCGACTCGCGCACCGATCTGACCGCCGACGATCGAGCCGGCGGCGATCAGCAGCGCGACGTCCCAGTGAACGGGCGCGATCAGGGCGAAGAGGATGGCCGCGACGCCGTTGACGACCACCGCCAGAATGTTCTTGAGGCCGTTGAGGCGCTGGATGTCGTCGGGCAGGAAGATCGTCAGCAGCGCGATCATGATGATCCCCTGGCCCGCCCCGAAGTACCCGCCGTAGATGGCCGACCCGAAGAGGGTCACCGACAGCGGCCAGGCTCGATGCGCCTCCGGGTGGCGATGCTGCGCCAGGGCGCGGGAGAGGCGCGGCCCGATCGCCACCAGCACCAGGGCCACTCCGATGAGGATCGGCACGATGGCCGCGAAGGCCCCGGGAAAGGCCCGCAGCAGCAGTGCGCCCGTCAACCCGCCCGCACCGGCGACGACGCCGAGCCGAAGGGCGCGCCCGCGCTGACCGGCAAGCTCGCGACGATAGCCGAGCGAGCCGCTGATCGAGCCCGGCACGAGCCCGACGGTGTTCGAGACGTTGGCGTCGATCGGCGCATAGCCGAAGGCCAGCAGGGTGGGGAAGGTGATCAGCGAGCCGGAGCCGACGATCGTGTTGATCGTGCCCGCGGCCAGCCCGGCAAGCAGGATGGCCACTGCCTCGAGCGGCGTCACGGGTCAGCCGTCGAGGAGCGGGCGATCGGCCAGGAGTTTGCCGGCTGTCTCACCGGGCGATCGTAGCCGGGGCCAGCGAAACGCGCGGTCCCCGGCCGGCATCTCCGCGTCGGGCACTTCCGAGTCCGGCATTTCCGAGTCCGGCATCTCCGAGTCTGGCACTTCCGCGTGGGGCACTTCCGCGTCGGGCGCTTTCGCCGCGGTTGCCCGGCGAAGAGGCTGACGATTGCCGGCCGCATTGTTGTACCTTTTCGCTATGACAACATCCGAGCTCAACAGGTTCCTCCGGCCCCACTTCGCCGAGTTCGTCGGCACCTTCGTCCTGGTATTCGCCGGCTGCGCGGCGATCACCGTCGGCAAGCTGAGTGCCGAGGGGGTGGCGCTGACATTCGCCCTCGTGATCGCCACCATGGTTTACACCTTCGGCCACATCTCCGGCGGTCAGTTCAACCCGGCCGTGTCCATCGGCCTCGCCACCGGCGGCCACCAGTCCTGGCTCCGCGCCGGCACGTTCATCGTCGCCCAGTGCTTGGGCGCGATCGCGGGTGCGGTCGCTCTACGCTTGACCATAGGGTCGACGATCGCCGGTGTCACCAACCCGGCCGGTTCGGTCGGCGAGTCTTTTGCGCTGGAGGCCATCTTCACTTTCGTGCTGGTCATCGTCGTCACGGCCGTGGCGACCGATCCACGAGCTCCGCGCGAGGCGGCCGCGCTGGCCATCGGCGGCGCGATCGCCCTGGGCGGCCTCGCCGCCGGCCCGATCAGCGGCGGCTCGCTGAACCCGGCCCGCTCCCTCGGCCCGGCCCTGGTCGTCGGCGATTTCGCGAACCTGTGGCTCTATATCGTCGCCCCGATCGTGGGCGGCGTCGTGGCCGCGCTGGCCTACCGCTACATCCGCGGCGGAGCCAACTCGGCGGCCTGGGGACAGTAGGGCTTTTGCCCGGAGTCAGCCGCAACTCCCTCGTCTCGCAGCAAACGATGGTGGTGCTCAGGGATCTCGGCGGCGCGATCGCGCTCGGCGATCTTGCCGGTCTGTGGATCTACGTGGCGGTGCCACTGGTGGGGGCGCTCGCCACCCTGCCCTGGTCACAGCGGCGTTGCGGGCGCGCTACCCTTGAGCTCGGACATCGCTAGAGGGTTTGAGACGTGGATCGAATCAAGAGCATCCCCCAGGCGCTCGTGGCCGTCACGAATCGAATCAAGCGTCGCCCTCGGGTTCTCGCGGCCGTCGCCATTGGCGTATGCCTCGTGCTCATCGTCAGCTCATTCGTCTTCCTGATCGGCCCCGGCAGCTCCGGGGGCGGATCACCGAGTCCTGCGCCGACCGGTAGCTCGATCGCGGCATTGCCCACACCAGCCACCACGCCCACCCCAACCTTGCCGGCGCTGGTCCCAAGCATCACGCCGAGCGCGACCCCCATCTCCGGTGTTGCGGGCGTGCTCTACCCGGATCTCACCGGGTCGTACGCCGATCTGGACGGGGTCCTCACGACCCCAGCCCTGGCCCACCGATTACCGATGGCGATCATGGTGGACGACGCGCCGGCGGCGCGTCCACAGGCCGGCTTCAACGGGGCGTCGATCGTCTACCAGGCGCCAGCTGACGGCGGCCAGACGCGCTACATGCTCGTCTTCCAGGAAGGCAGTTCGGCCGACGTCGGGCCGGTCCGCAGCGCTCGGCCGTACTTCGTGCGCTGGGCCGCGGAATACCACGCCCTCCTGGGCCACTACGGCGGCGACAATCAGAGCCTGACGCAAGTGATTCCGGGGCTGGCCAAGTCGATCTACAACATGGATGCCCTCAACGGCGGCGGCTGTCCGTATCACCGCATCTCGACCCGATTGATGCCGCACAACGCCTACACGAACACGAGCGCCCTGCGGGCCTGTCTGCCCAAGAAGCACTATCCGACCACGATTGACCCGACCGTTCCGCTTCGGCCGTTCACGGACGACCTGCCGCTCAGCCAGAGGCCCTCGGCTGCCACCATCACGATCCCGTATCGCAGCCAGGTCGTTGGTTACACGTACGTCCGGAGCACCGACTCGTATCTGCGATCGGTCGGGGGCCGGCCTCAGATCGACCAGTCGAACAAGACGCGGGTGACCGCCCGGAACGTGATCGTGCTCTGGCAGACGCTGACGACCTACACCGAGCCTGGCCACAATCGCCCGGTCGTTGGTCAGATCGGCACGGGCAAGGCGATGGTCTTCCGTGACGGCCAGGCCATCCCGGCGACGTGGCAGAAGAAGAACGATACCGACCTGACCCGCCTGTACGACGCCTCCGGCCAGGAGATCCCTCTCGTTCGCGGCCGGATCTTCATTCAGATCGTTCCCACCGGCACCAAGGTGACCCACACCCAGAAGTGACACGCTGGTTGCCGGAAGCCGAGAAAGATCGCCTTCCCGTCGCGACCAGATCCGAGTGGGGCCAGGTCGAAAAGCTCTCGACCTCTTCCGGCTGCATCTGTCTGCGGATCGTACGGGCGGAGGAGCGCGCCGTCGCTCGCGCCCATGGGAGATTGGGCGGAATAGTGGAACGCGACCGGGCGGTCGTCCTTCCGGTATGGGCCCGTTCCATCACGCGATCCGACCCTTTGCCAGAGTGGCCGGAATCGAGTTACGGCCCGCGAGACGACCGATCGGTACGTGCTCAGCCAGGCCCCATGCGCAGTACCATCCTCGCCTCAGGCCGCGTCTCCCAGAAGCCTGCATGCCTCATCCCATCAACCGCGACCCCACGACCCCGGGCCGTTCGCGACGTTCCCTGAGGCCATCAGAACCCTCCTCCGGCACGACCTCTTGCAGACACGCCGCCTTACCCTGAAGCGACAAACGGGAGTCGCTCATGTACCACGAGCCCGAGCGAGACGACAGAACCTACTGGTCGCCGGCTGACGAGCCAGTCGGCGGAGTCCCCGATGCAGAGCCGCTGCTGCCCGAACTCGCCCAGCCCGCAAAAAGGAGTCGCACGCACCCGCAGCCCCGCGGTCCCGAGCCTTCGCCTCGCAATGGCCTCGACCTCGGCCGGGAAGAGGCAGTCGAGCCGGTCGGCGGCCGGCACAGGTTTCGACCCGAAGTGGTGCTGTCGATTGCCGGAGTCGCCTTCGTGATTCTGGCGCTGCTCAAGCCGTGGCCCAACGCCTTGCCTGCTCTCCAGCCGGCCCTGATCGCTGTGGCCACTCCCGCTGCGGCCATCACGGCCGGGCCCTCACCGGCCGAGAGCACGGCCGTCCCGGTGTTCCAGCTCGGCGTCCCCAACGACCTGGTGCAGCGCTGGCCTGCTGTCAACTGGAGCCTGCTGAGAGCCACCGATCCCCATGCCGGCTGGGGCGTCGCCGCCGTCTTCATGCCAAGCGTCGGCGTGGGACCGGCCGGCCCTAGGGTCATCTCACCAATGAGCCACTGGGTCGCGGCTGATCCACTGACGTCCCGCGCCACGGTGCCCGTAGTCGGCGGGCAGAACGCATACGCGATAGCAATTACCTGGCCCCACGATCTCCGCGTCAGCGCAGTCACATTCCAGTTCGTCAGCGGATCTGACTTCGAGCCGTGGGCTCCGCCGCTCGGTTTCCCCCCCTACACCCAGGTCAGCCCACTTCCGGCCAATCAGGTGGCCTCTCAACCGGTCGGAACCGGGGCGAGCCCGGCCGCGACTTCTTCGCAGCAAGCTGGAAACACGGCCATCCTCTCTGGCCAATTCTGGATCCCGCCGTCAGAAGCCTCTGGGGACGCGCTCTCAAGCTCGACCGTTGCGGCGGCCTGGCAGTCGCTGCCGTGGCCGTGGCCCAACGGAACCTACAAGGTCACCGTGACGTCCCAGACCGGATCGACCACCCTGGTCCTCTGGTTGCGGCACACGGCCTGAGACCCGCGCATGCCGATTGCGTGGGCCCACCCATACTCGTTTGGGCGACGCGGCGCGGGCGGAAGCGCGCGTGGAGACTCCGCAGCCTGTCTTCGGGCGGCGGCACTGCGATGAGAATCCAGACGCCCGGCGGAGGACCGCCGGGCGTTCCAGTGTACGCCCGGCATGGGCAGCAG
>PMXQ01000116.1 GCA_003171065.1 Chloroflexota bacterium | reverse complement strand
CGGCGCTCGCCCGAATGTGACCGACGGGCTACGCCTTATGGTCGGCTCAACCGAATACACTTCCGTGGTGCCGACTACGCCGTCCGTCTCGTCGCCGTCCGAGGGCCGGTCATCCGGGACCGCCCCGGGTCGACACGCGTACGAAGGGGCGATCCTCGAGGCCCGCGACCTGACCAAGGAATTCCGGATCGGCAGCCGCGATGTCCAGGTCCTGCGCGGCATTTCCCTCAAAGTTCGGCGGGGCGAGTTCGTTGCAGTGATGGGACCGTCCGGCTCCGGCAAGAGCACGCTCCTGCAGCTGTTGGGCGGACTCGACCGACCGACCGGAGGAGACGTCGTCCTCGACGGCGAGATCGTCAGCCAGCTGAGCGACAGGGAAGCGACACGTTTGCGGCGTGAGAAGACCGGCTTCGTCTTCCAGTTCTTCAATCTGATCCCGTTGCTGGACGTCTACGAGAATGTGGCCCTGCCGTTCACGATCGCGGGCGTGGACCCGCGTCACGGCGAGGCGGCGGCCCGGATCAAGGACGTCCTCGAAATGGTCAACCTCGTGGGGTGTGAACGGAACCGTCCCGACCAGCTCTCCGCCGGAGAGCAGCAACGAGTGGCGTTGGCCCGAGCCCTGGTCGGGAGCCCGGCGCTGTTGCTCGCCGACGAGCCAACCGGCAACCTGGACTACGCCACTGGCGGCGAGATCCTCGGCGAGCTGTGGCGATCCTGCGACGAGCGCGGCCAGACGATCGTCCTGGTCACGCACGACGCGCGAGCGGCGGCGCACGCCGACCGCGTCCTCGTTCTGGGCGACGGCAAGATCCGCGACGAGATCCAGCTCGGCCGCCGCAAGGACAGCGATGCGGGTCCGTTGATCGCGCGTCTCGCCCAGCTGGGTCTCTAGCCCGTGCGGCGCCTCTCGTCGCTTGCCTGGCGGAACCTGCGGGCGCGGCCGCTTCGGAGCGTGTTCACGATGGCCGGCGTCGCCCTGGGTGTGGCGGTGCTCTTCGCGTCGCTCTCCGCTGGCGCCGCGATGGATGCCGCCGTTGCCCGCGCCGCTGCCGACGAGATGGGGCACTCGGCCGTGCGCGTAGAAGCTCTTGAGGAGCGCGGCCTCAGCCCGGAGACCGTGGCGGCAATCACGAGGACGGCCGGCGTCGAGGTCGCCGCTCCCGCCCTGGAACGCAAGACGTACCTGGCCGCGACCCTGTCCCAGTCCCCGTCGGCGGAGCTACCGGCGCCCGTGACCGTGCTGGGGATAGACGCAGTTGCGGAGCCGAAGCTGCACGACCTGCCACTCTCCGGCGGGCGGCTGCTGAACGCGGGCGACTCCGGGAGCGCCGTCATCACCGAGACGCTGGCGAGCCAGGAGCGTCTACGAATCGGCGATTCGATCACCCTCGACGGCGCTGCCAGCGCAGGACCCACAGCTTTCGCGATCGTCGGCATCGTGTCGGGCGATGGCTCGGTGCCCGACGCTGCGGGCCGGCTGGTGATCGTGCCGCTCGCCTCGGCCCAGGCCCTCTTCGACATGACGGGCGTGACGCGGGTGGATCTGGCCACGCAGCCCGGGGTGACCGCCAACGACCTGATCGGCAGTCTCGAGAACACGATCACGACCGAGCCGTACCTGCTGGCCACGACCTCCGACACGGCCGACTCGCTCCGCGCCGAGACGGCCGACTTTGGTGGGACGCTGTTGCTCGTCGCGGCGGTAGTCCTCTTCGCGGGGGCGTTCCTGATCTTCAACACGCTTTCGATGACGGTGACCGAACGGTCGCGCGACGTGGGGCTGCTGCGCGCTGCCGGGACAACACGCTCGCAGGTCATGGGCCTCGTCATGCTGCAGGCGTTCGCCCTGGGAGCGATAGGGTCCATCGTCGGAGTGGCCGCCGGCATTGGCCTGGCCTCGCTCGCGCTCTCATGGGTGAGCGCCACGGGCCCCATCACCCTGGAAGCGCCCGACATCTCGCTCGGGTCAATCGTGCTGGCCCTGGTCATCGGCGTCCTGATCACGCTCGCCGCCTCGCTGGAGCCGGCCTGGCGGGCTGGACGTATCCCGCCGGTCGAGGCGCTCAGGCGTGGCCCCAGGGGCGCGGTGGCCGGAGGCGCTCGGCTGCGCTGGCTGGCCCTCGTCTTCGGCGTCCTGGCCGTGGCGGCGCTGGCCGTCTGGCCGAGCAGCTCGTCCGGGGGGACTGGATCGACCCCCGGTTCGGGCGGCCCGACGCTCGACTTCGGAATCCTGGGACCGCTGGTCGTGTACGGCCTGATGCTCGTGGCCGTCCTGATCATGCCCCGCGTTCTCGGCCCGCTGCTGCGGCTGGCGGGCATTCCCTTCCGGATCTTCCGCAACGAGGAACGGCTGGCCCGCAGCTCGTTGGCCCGTGACATCAGCCGCACCACGCTCACGGCCGGGGCCCTGGTCATGGGCCTGGCGATGGTCGTGGCGCTGGGCACGGCCGCCCAGAACATCCGGCAGATCGGCGAACGCTGGCTGATCGAGACGATCCCCGGCAGCGAGCTTCTGACCTCGATCCACCCGATCTCGCCGACCGACCCCGCCATCGACGACATATCGGGGCTGCCGGGGGTGAAGTCCGTTTCGCCGATCGGGCTCTTCGGGGTGCCCTTTGGAGGCGTGCGCCAGCAGGCGGCCGCGATCTCCGGCAAGGACTTCGCCGCGGATGGACGTCTGGTCTTCGTCCAGGGCGGCGGCGATCCGGCCACCGCTTTCGCGGCGCTGGACGCGGGCGGGGCGGTCATCGTGCCGCAGTCACTGGCGAACGAGTCGGACATCCGGCTCGGCGATACGCTCAGCTTCGCCACGAGCGAAACGCCCACCCGGCTGGTGGTCGTCGGGATCGTGGCCCATTCGATCCCGGGCGACTCTCAGGAGGCGATGCTCATGGGCTGGTCCGATGCCCTGGGGCCGTTCGGAGCAACGGGCGCGGATGTCTTCGCCGTTCGCTACAAGCCTGGCATGGAGTCGAGCGCTCGTGCCTCGGTCGATGTGACGGCGTCGCAGTACGCGCTGCAGTCGGCGGATCTGGGGAACGTGCAGGGCACGGTCGGCGACGCTCTCGACCGGGTCTTTCGGCTGCTCGACGCGCTGGCGCTGATCGCGGTCCTCGTGGCAGGACTGGGCATGGTGAACACACTCTCGATGAGCGTCTTCGAGCGCGTCCGCGAGATAGGCGTGCTTCGGGCGACGGGCATGTCCAGTCGCCAGGTCTGGGGCATGGTCGTGATCGAGGCGGGGATCCTGGGCTTTGCCGGGTCCCTGATTGGTGCGGCCGTCGGCCTGCTGGTGGGATGGCTTCTGGTGGCCTGGTCGAGCGGGGGATTCGGCCTGGCCTTCGATCCGCCGTGGACCTCGATCGCTCTGGCCGTTGTCTTCGGCGTACTGATCAGCGTCACCGCCTCCATCTACCCGGCGGGAGTGGCCAGCCGACAATCGATCGTGCGGGCCCTCCAGCACGAGTAGGGGCCGTACGGGCCGGCCGCCTGTGCGCCGCCCGACCGGCCGGCCTGGTACACTCGGCCCCTCGGACAGGGAGGAAGAGTCCGACCATCGGCCGCGCTCCCACCGCAGGGAAGACCCAAGAATGCTCGCGACCCCTTCGCTGAATCGACTCCCCGCCGCCGAGCGCGGCATCACGATCGGCGATTTCCTGGTCCCGATCCGCGTCGGCGAGCGCATGAGCGCTCGGCTTCGCCACATCGCTCTGATCTGCGCGGGCGCCGCCTTCATCGCCCTGACCGCGAACGTCGCGGTCTGGCTGCCCAACAATCCCATCCCGATCACGGGCCAGACGCTGGCAGTCCTCCTGGTCGGCGGCGCGCTCGGACTCCGGCGAGGCGCGCTCTCGGTTGCGCTCTACCTGGCGCTCGGATTCTGGCTGCCCGTCTACGCGGGTCACGCTCACGGCATCGCGACGATCGTGGCGTTGGGACATGGCGGGCTCGTCCTCGGCGCGCCGGGCGGCTACCTGGTGGGTTTCCTGCTTGCCGCCGCCCTCGTCGGCAGGCTGGCCGAGCTTGGCTGGGATCGCCATATCCCCGGTGCCATCGGAGCGATGGTCATCGGCGAGATCGTGATCTACCTTGTCGGCGTGCCGTGGCTGGCCGTCGCCGCCCATTTCTCCCCCGAGCTGGCGATCCAGAAGGGGCTGCTGCCGTTCGTTCTCGGTGATGCCTTCAAGCTCGCAATCGCCGCGGTGCTGTTCCCGTCGGCATGGTGGCTGGTCGGCCGTCGCGCCGACGACCGCTAGTCGCCTCGCGGGCGGTCCAGTCCTTCGTTGTCGCCTGCGGTCCTCGCTCACGCACCTTTGAGTGCGCTCGCTCCGGTCCTCAGCTCCGCCTCGGCCTGAACCGCCGGCTCGGCGACGGTTGGATCGCGGGCGGTCCAGTCCTTAGTTGTCGCCTGCGGTCCTCGCTCACGCACCTTTGAGTGCGCTCGCTCCGGTCCTCAGCTAGAGGGGCTGCCACTCCGTCGGGTCCAGGTCGCCCACGCCGAAAAGCTTCAGGCACGGCTCCAGGCCTTCGATCGTGACCGGCACGAGGTCGCGCTTCCATGTTTCGCGGCCGATTCGGAGGCGATGCTCGACCACGCGTTCGCGACTCACCGCCCAGACTTCCTCGCCGTTGTCGACGTATCCGAGCTTGGCCGAGACCCCGGCCGACTGGGCGTTGCCCTCGAAGAAGCCCGACTCCGCACGCTCCGCGCCCAACCCTTCCAGGGCGAGCGTGAGAACGGCGGCGCGCATCTCCGTCCCGTAGCCGCGGCCTTGATATGCCCGACCCAGCCAGCTGGCCGTCACCACCGTCTTGCGGACGGCGAAGTTGCGGCCCATCACGTCCTGGATACCGATCGGCTGACTGCCGGCGACCACCGCCAGGCCGAGCGTCCAGTTGGTCGGGCTCCAGCTGCCGCGCGCAGCCCACCAGTGCTGCAGAAACTGGCGCTCGAAGGCGGGGGAGGAGAGCTCGTGCCAGGGCACCGCGAAGAACGTCCGGCCCTCTTCGACGACGCCTTCGCGGGCGACACGCATCAGCTCCAGCAGGTCGTCGTCGGTGGGTAGGCGCAGCTCGAGACGCGGGGTGCGCAGCCGCAGCTCGAACAGGGGCCAGGGGTGTCCGCTCATCCGCAGAGATTAGCGGGCGGCGCGGGTCGACGCGGCGCGGCGCGGACGGCGGGCGCAGTCTCAGGCGGACTTGCGGCGGCGGGCCGGAACGGCCTCGGCTTCGGGCTCCTCGGCCATGACCGGGACGGCGACGGGCGTGGGCTTGCGCGTCTTCCTGGATGTCGACGCCGCAGCGATTGCTTCCGGCGCCGCCTGGCGGGCGGCTTTCGCGGCGGCCACGCTCGCCTCCAGAGCTGCGACGAGATCCGTCAGCTTTGCGGCCGGCGCGGCGGCCGGTTCGGCGATCTCCTCGCCGGCGGACTTGGCCTCGATCATCCCCATGAGCGCGTCGCGGTATTCGTCTCGATAGGCCTTTGGGTCGAACTGGCCGGTCATCATCGCGACCAGCTGCTCGGCCATCGCCAGCTCGGCGGGCCTGACCTCGGCGTCATCCTCGGGAATCGCCAGGTCTCCCACCGAGCGGACCTCGTCGGGCCAGTAGAGCGTCGAGAGCATGATCGTGCTGGCGAACGGGTCGAGGGCGGCGAGCTGCTCGCGATCGCGCAGGACGATCTTGCAGACGGCCCGAAGACGCTGTTTGGCCAGGACCTGTTTGAGCAGGAAGAACGCCTTGCGGGCGACCGGCTCCGGCTCCAGGTAGTAGGCCTGCTTGACGAAGCGGGTGGCTTCGCCGCTTGAGTCGACCGGCACGAACTGCTCGATCTCGATGGCGCGGACCGTCTTGAGCGGGACTGACGCCAGGTCCTCGTCCGTGATGACGACGTACCGGTCCGGCGCGACCTCGTACCCGCGCACCGTATCGCTGCGTTCGATGATCTCGTCGTCGGTCGGGCAATAGGTCTTCATCTGGATCCTGCCGCGGCACGCGGTGTGGAGCATGTTGAAGCTGACGCCCTTCGACTCAGTGGCCAGGTACATCTTGACGGGGATCGTGACCAGCCCGAACTGGATGGCACCTTTCCACATTGAACGCGGCATTCGACTGCACCTCGCACGCGCGAGCCCTTCTCGGTGGGCCCGTCAAGCGCGAGCATAGCGCGCGACCGCTGGTCGTTGGGGGATAAGGCCGGGGAGTTTCACCACGCCGCCCGGCGGCGGCGCTAACGGGTCCGGAGCTCCGCCTCGGCCTCCGTCAGGCGGGCAAGGATGCCGTCGCGGAGCTTGTCCAGCCCCGCGTAGACGTCCCTGGCGCTCGTCCCGATCGACGTCAGAGTCAGCTTGAGCGAGCGCAAGGTCTCCAGCTGCTCGCGCACGCCGTTCAGGGCCTTGGCGATCGCGGCCGCGTCGACCTCGACGTCGCGTTCGCGGAGCGTCTGCAGGGCCAGCAGTCGGGCCAGCCGGACCGCGGCCTCCAGCGTGGCCGCGTCCGGCGCGGCCGGGTCCACCACGCAGTAGACGTCGCCGGCCCGAAGGTCGAACGGGGCAATGCCCGCGGGGGCATGGGCGGGGCTGAAGACCACGAGGGCCACGGCCGCGTCGCGGTTCGACTTGGCGTCGCGCAGCTCATCTCGCATATTGCGGCCGGACACGTAGCGGTCCTTGCACTCGACCACGACCCGCAGCTCCGCCCCGGCTGTCGCCTCGGCGCTCAGCGTCAGGACGAAGTCGCCCTTCTTGGAACCGATGGCCGAGCCGGCCTCCGTCCCGGTCCGTTCGAGGATGTCGCCCGAGCCGCGGCTGATGTCGCCGAGCACGGCCCCGACCACGTCTTCGAAGTCCGCGCCCTTGGCCGTCGACTTCGCCCGCTCGGAAGCGCGGGCCGCCCCCGCCGCCTCGAGTGCCGCGAGGCGTTCATTCAGCTTCGCGAAACCGTCGGACATCTCGACGCGGAACTGGTGCAGGGGCGAGCCCAGCCGCGTTGGGTCCAGCAGCTGGGCGAGCCGCGAGGCGTCACCGTCGAAATACGAGCCGAGCAGCACCTTGATCCGGCCGATGGCGCTGTCGCGCTTGCCCTCGTCGAACAGCTCGTCAACGAAGCTTCGCAGCTGGCCCTTGTCGCCGAGGAACCGCTCCAGAGTCCGAGGCAGCCGGCCTTCTCCGTCCGCGAAGTTCTGGCGCAGCATCATGTCCAGGGCAGTGGCCGCCTTCTCGTTCGCGGCCTCCGTCTGGCGCAGCAACCCCTGGAACTCGGCCCGAACCGCGTCCACGTTGACCGTTACGCCGACGCTCTGGATCGCCGTGAGGCCGACCCGCAGGGCACGCTCGACCAGGAGCGCCCGTTCATCCGCCGGACGATCCGCCACGAAGGCCGCCAAAGGCTGATCGTCCAGCACGAGATGCTCGACGACGAGTCGATCCGACTCGACCCTGACTGAAGCCGGCCGACCCGGCAGCGACGGAAGTGGGACCAGCCTGGCGGTTTCCATGGCGCGAACTCTGGCGGCGCGGTGTGACACCTAGCCTGTCACGGCGCGCCGACCGACAATTGGGCCCGACCGGGCGGCCGGCCACTTCGCGAACGAAACAGAGTGACCCGGCGTCATATCGGGCATGAACGGCCTTACGGAGGGGATTCGAACGGAGCCAGACGCGGGAACGGTAGCGCAGGACACTGGGGAGGCCTTCCGGCGGCTCTCCGCACGTCAGGTCCAATCCGCGTACCGGCTCGCCTTCGCCATTCTCGGCGATGACCTGGAGGCCGAGGACGCGGCCCAGGACGCGTTCACTTCCGCGTGGCGGCAACGGGCGGCGCTTCGGGACCCGGATCGGTTCGAGGCCTGGTTCGCACGGATCCTCGTCAACGTTTGCCGCGACCGGCTCCGCAAACGCGCCCGGATCCGGCGCCTCCCCGCCACCATGGAAGAGGAGCGGCACGTCGATCCGGCGCAGGCGACGCTCGACCGCGACGTGCTCGGCCGTGCCCTGGCCGCCCTCGATCCCGACTTTCGGATCGTCGTCATCCTGCGCTTCTGGATCGATCTGTCCGTTGACGACATAGCCGAGCGGCTGGCGATACCGGCCGGGACCGTGAAATCGAGGCTCCACAGCTCGATGCGGCAGCTGCGTGCTGCCCTGGAGGCACTGGGATGAACGACGAGGAACTCAAGCTGAGACTTCACGATGAGCTCCGCCGGCGGATCGTCCCCGGCGACGCTCCCGATCGGCTATTCGGGCACGTTGCGCGCCTGGGCCTCGACGAGTCGGCCCGGACGCTCGCGACGCCCAGGCGAGCGCCCCGCCTCCGCCGGCGCATTGGCCTCCTGGGCGGCCTGGCCGCTGCCGCGGGCATCGCGGCCATCGTCGTCGCCGGCCTGTTCTGGCGAACCAACCACGGTCCCATTGCCGCGACGTCCTCGGCCGGCCCGTCGGCCAGCGCGTCGGTCGGTCCCTTGGTCAGCGCGTCGCCCGCCGTCACATCGTCGGAGACCCCGGCGCCTTCAGTCACCTGGGCGGAGTTGCCCGTCAACGTCGCGTCCTACGGCGCACTCGACGCCAGCTTCGGTTGGGCCACCGGAAGTGCGACCGGCCAGCCCGAGGCTCTCTACATCACCGACGACGACGGCCTGACCTGGGACCAGCGACAGGTGCCGTACACGGACAACGGTGACCATTCAGGAATCGAGTTCGTGGACCGGCTCCATGCCTTCGTGGCCGTGAGTACCACCGCGGAAGTCCGGGGATACACCAACACTGTCCTGCGAACGAGCGACGGCGGCCTCACCTGGACCAGGGCGGTTGTCATCGACCAGTCTGGGTTCAACACCTACCAACTCGACGTGGTCGACGCCGAGCACGGCTGGCTGCTGCTGGTCAACCTCCCAGGCGTCTTTTGGCTGTACGGGACAACCGACGGCGGCGCCACCTGGTCGCCGCTCGTCGACACCGCGAACCTCTCCACCGCGCCGAGAGGCGTCCACTTTGTCTCCGCAAAGGAAGGCTGGGGATACTCAAAGAGTGGCGCCATGGTGCACACCCTCGACGGCGGGAAGACATGGGCGGCGGTTGCGTTGCCGCTCCCGGCAGGGTATTCAAGCTACAGCCAGGAGGCCGCGCCTCTCAGTTCCCCCGGGAAGCTCGTGCTCCACGGCCTCGCCTATCAGACCGGAACCCAATCGGCTGCCTGGGTTACCTGGACAAGCGGGGATGCCGGGAGCAGCTGGACGGTCGACAGCTTCGAGACCGTGGGGGCGGTCAGCGAGATTCGGGACGAGGCCGGCGATCTTGCGGGATACCAGAAGATCGTTTCCTCGAACACGGGCTCCGCGCCCGACGGCCTCGTCCTTGAGGCGCCCGGCGGGCAGACGTCCACGTTCGCCTTTTCCAGCATCCAGGCGCTCGTCCCCACCGGGAGCATGAGTCTGGTGGCCTCAGCACGCACGCTCTCCGCCACGGACGCGTGGGTGACGATCGACGCCTGCGCGCCGTCGGGCATGATGAGCGGCATCATCCTTGCCTGCTACCGCCTCCTCGCCACCTCGGACGGCGGGAAGACCTGGCGGCCCATGCTCTGGCAGCCTTCCAATGGCGGCCCGACACCGACGCCGGTAGTTCCCGCGGCCCCGCCCTGCTGCACCATGAACCCTGTCTCGGAAGCACAGCGGGCGCGCGAGCCGCTCACGGACTGGCTCGATGCCACTCACGGCTGGGCTGTCGTCGGCACGAGCCTGTTCTGGACGGCCGACGGCGGCCAGACCTGGGACTCGGGCAGCCCGCTCCCGGCCTCGGGCACGATCCAGTTCGTCGACGCCCAGCACGGCTGGCTGGTCTCGTCAGATTCGTCGGATCCGGGGGCGACCGTCTACGCCCGGACTCCGGTGTACCGCACGTCGGACGGGGGCAAGACATGGACCTCGACCGACCTGCCGACCAATGCCACCGACCCGAACTGGACCTGGGCCCACTTCGTGGACGCGAGCCACGGCGTCGTCGCACGCTGCCCGCAGCTCATCGCCGGGCAGGAAGAGGTGGGCTGCGCGACGTTCACGACCGACGACGGCGGGCTGACGTTCCAGGGCCCGGTCACGCAGACGTATGCGACACCGATCACATGGATCAGTTCGACCATCGGCTACGGCATCGCCTACACGATGGCGGCCGGCGCCGACCAGCAATCTGGTCCGCCGCTTCTGAAGCTGACCTTCGACGGTGGCCGGACGTGGACGTCCCAGACGCTCGAGGCGCCATCGGGAGCTTCCGCGTGGTCGCCGCCGCTGGCCATGGAGCTGACGCCCGGCGGAAGCGGGCGACTGCTCGTCCGCTTCAGTATCGGGGCGGCGGGCAATACCGCCGTGGGTCGCTACGAGACCAGCGACGGTGGAGCCAGCTGGCATCTGGCCTGGCAGGCAGCGGGCTCGACCGTCCCGGTGGACACCGTGCGCGTCGCCGGCGCCAACCTGATCGGGATCTCGGGCACCAGCTTCTGGGTGAGCTCCAACTTCGGGGAGACGTGGAAGAAGCTCGGCTACACGCCGGTGGAAGTTCACGACTTCGCGTTCGTCGATGCCAATACCGGCTGGCTCGTCCGGGCTCCCGGTTACTCGGACTCGCCGGACGCGCTGATGGAGACCACCGACGGCGGCCTGACGTGGCAGGTCGTCCTGCGGGCGCCGTCCATCATCACGAACCCGTAGGCCGGCGCGGCCTCGACCAGGCCTGCCCCGGCCGGCGGTTCTCCTGACTCAACTCTCACGTGTGCGGCAAGGTTGCGGTAGGATGCAGCCATGACCGACACCACCGAGCGGCCGCCTGAGTCGGCCCGATTGCTGCGCATTCACGAGGCGGCGCTGGACGTGGGACTGACCCCGCGTTCGGTGCGCTACTACGAAGAGGTCGGGCTGCTCAAGCCGGCCGCCCGATCCGAGGGCGACTACCGTCTGTACGACGAGACGGACCTCGAACGCCTGCGCTTCATAAAGGGCCTGCGCGACGACGCCGGCTTCTCTCTGGCGGAGATCGCCCAATTGCTCGAGGACGAGGCGGCCCGCGAGCGCGGCCATGCGGCCTTCCACGCCACGACCGATCCGGACGAGCGCAGGCGAATCCTGTGCGAGCGACTGGCCAGCTTCGACGGCCAGATCGAGACGCTGAAGCGGAAGATCGGCCGCCTGCAGACGATGGTCGACGAAACCGAAGCCCGACGCGCCCGGACCGTGGCGAGGATCGCCGAACTCGGGGCGGGCGAAACGTGTTGAGGTCCGTGCGCCACCCGATCGACCCCGCCGCCGCGAACTATCGCTGGTGGGTGCTGGCGGTTACCAGCGTCGGCGCGCTGATGGCGTCGTTGACCTCGGGCACGCTCATCATCGCCCTGCCCGAGATCCTGCACGACCTGCACACGGACATCTTCAGCCTGCTCTGGATCGTCGTCGGCTACACGCTCGTGGCGACGGTCCTGGTGCTGAACGCGGGACGCATCGCCGACATGGTCGGCCGGGCGCGCTCGTATACGCTCGGCTTCGTCATCTTCACAGCGGCCTCGGTCCTGTGCGCCCTCGCGCCGGATGCGAACCAGCTGATCCTGTGGCGCCTGGTCCAGGGCGTCGGCGGGGCGCTGCTGATGGCTAACTCCATCGCCCTGGTGACCGACGCTTTCCCGCGTCCGGAGCTCGGCAAAGCCCTGGGCATCAACGGCGTGGTCATCGGTGCGGGCGCCATCATGGGCCCGATCCTCGGTGGCTGGCTGACCGGCTACGGCTGGCGGACGATCTTCTGGTTCAACGTGCCGATCGGTCTCGTCGGCGTCGCCGCCGCCGGGCTGATCCTGGTCGAGCAGGTCCAGCGCGCTCGACGCGTCGAGATCGACTGGCTCGGCTCGGTGCTGTATTTCGTCGGCCTGATGGGGCTGATGATGGCCCTGGCGTTCGGAGGCGTGTATGGCTGGACGACCTGGTGGGTCGTCGGCGGGTTCCTCGCCTTTGTGGTGGCGACGCCGGTCTTCCTCTGGGTAGAGGCGCACCATCACGCTCCGCTGCTGGACCTCTCTCTCTTCCGCGACCGGCTCTACACCATGGGCAACGCGACAGGCTTCCTGAACTCGATCGCTCGCAATGGCGTGTTGTTCCTGCTGGTCTTCTACCTCCAGGGCGCCCGGGGCGAGGATCCGGTCACGGCCGGGCTCATGCTCGCGCCGCTGGCGATCGGGCTGATCGTGCTCTCGCCGATCAGCGGCGTCCTGGCCGACCGGTACGGCTCGCGAGAGCTGGCGACGGCGGGCATGGTGATCACGGGCCTGGGCCTGGCCGGGCTGATGACGCTCCAGGTCGACACGCCCTACTGGCAGCTGGCCTTCTGGCAGCTGGTCGTGGGAGCGGGGTCGGGCATCTTCAACTCGCCCAACACGAGCGCCGTCATGGGCGTGGTGCCGCCGGACAAGCGGGGCGTCGGGGCGGGCACGCGGATGATGCTGACCCAGAGCGGGTTCGTGGTGTCGATCGCGCTGGCGATCGGTCTCGTGTCGGCCTCGATGGACCCGAAAGTTCTGCTGGCGGTCTTCTCCGGCGCCCAGGTCGGCGGCCAGGGGATCAGTCTCGGGCCGTTCATCAACGCCCTGCACCTGGCATTCCTGGCCGGCGTGGTCGCCAGCGCCCTCGGTGCCGTGGCTTCGCTCATGCGCGGCGAGCATCGCTCCTATGAAGGATTGGAGGGCCGGCCGGCGCTCGAGCGCGAGGCGGTCCGGTGATCCTCGGCGGGCGGGTCCGGTTCACGGCGACGGGCCGCGCCCTGCGGCACCGCAACTTCCGGTTCTTCTTCTTCGGCCAGCTGATCTCCGTCACCGGGACGTGGATGCAGACCCTGGCCCAGGGCTGGCTCCTGGGGACGCTCGTCGGCTGGAACCAGGCCGTCGTCTACATCGGCCTGTTGGGCGTGGTCCAGTTCCTGCCAGTCCTGGTGCTCGGCCTCTTCGGCGGGATCATCGCCGACATCTGGCCGAAGCGAAGGACGGTGATCGGAACCCAGACTGCGGCTGGCTTGCTGGCCCTGACCCTGGGCGGGCTCGGCTTCTTCCACGTCGTCGCGGTCTGGCACGTCTTCGTGCTGGCGTTTCTCCTGGGCCTGGTCAACGCCGTCGACAATCCCACGCGCCAGTCGTTCGTGGTCGAGATGGTCGGCGGCGACGACGTCGCCAACGCGGTCGCGCTCAACTCGGCGGTCTTCAACGGCGCGCGCATCATCGGGCCGGCCATTGGCGGGATCCTGATCGCCGTCCTTGGAACTTCGCTTTGCTTCATCCTGAACGGGCTCAGCTATGGCGCCGTCGTGATCGGCCTGCTGGCCATGCGGGAGAGCGAGCTGAAGCCGGCCCCTCGATTGGCGATGCCCAGGAGCGTCTCGGCGGTCCGCGCGAACCTGGGCGAGGGGCTTCGCTACGTCTGGCACACGCCGGTAGTGCTGCTGGCCATCGGCGTGATCGGGTTCGTCTCCACCTTCGGCATGAACTTCAACGTGATCCTGCCGGTCATGGCCGCCAGCGTCCTGAACGTGGGGCCAAACGGATTCGGATACCTGTACGCCTCCATGGGAGCTGGGGCGCTCGTGGCCGCGGTGTCGTCCGCGATGCTGGAGAGGCCGCGCCTCCGGGTTCTCATCGGTGGCGGGATGGTCCTCGGAGCGGCCGAATTCGTGCTGGCCGGCACGAGTTCGTTCCCGGTCGCCATGGCAGCCGTCTTCTTCTGCGGCGTCGGGGCCATCGCGACGTCAGTCAGCGCCAACTCGCTGATCCAGATCACCGTCCCCGGTCCGCTTCGGGGTCGGGTCATGAGCGTCTACACGACCGTCTTCTCGGGCTCGACGCCGATCGGGAATGGGCTGACGGGCGGCGTAGGCGGGCTGTGGGGGACGCCGGCGGCGCTCGTGATGAACGGGGCGATAGCCCTCGGCGCGGAGGCCGTTGCGGCCGTCGCGGTGCTGCGCGGGGCCGTTGCGGGGGTCGGCCCGGGCCGAAGGGGCGGCCAGACGGAGCCTCTGCCGGCGAGGACCGGCCGCGGCGCCGGAGTGCCCTCGGTCGATCAGGAGCCGGCGGCCGGCGCCAGCTCGAACGCGTAGGCGATTAGGTCGACGCCGGGTGCGGGGGCGAAATCGAGCTCGGGCCGCCGGACGAAGCCCATGCGCTCGTACAGCCGAACCGCATCGGGCATCCACGTGCCGGTGTGCAGGGCCAGCCGCTCGCGGCCGTCGGAGCGGGCGCGGGTCAGGCACCACTCAGTCAGGGCACGGCCGACGCCCCGGCCCTGGTGCGCCGGATCGACGGCGAGCATCCGCATTCCGGCTTCGCCCTCGCGCAGCTCCTCGGAGTAGGGGTCGTCCGGACCGGAGACGTAGGTCACGCCGCCGAGCAGCTCTCCGGCGGGGGTCGTCGCCACGACTACGCAGGAGGTCCCGGCGCGGCGGGCCACGTCTCGGAGCTGGACGTCGTAGGCGTCCTGGTGTGGCATCTCGAACGGAATGGCGCGGTACGCCGCCACGGTCAGCTCGCCGAGCGCGGCGTACTCATCGGCGCGAACGGGGCGGATCAGGAATGTGGTTCGGGTCTCGTTCACGACGGCAGCGTAACCCCTCGGGTGCCCCGGCTGCCGGACTCCGAGGCGCTCTCCGGTCGGTCGACTCACGGAATTGCCCAATGTCGCCCCCGATGGCACAAACTGGGCGCCGGGGCCGGCCGTTTGGAGATTTCGGCCTCGACGCGGGCTCATTCACGCTCAAGGGCCGCCGTCGACGCCGGACCCAGGCCTCCCCACGCGTGCCGCCTCGCGCAACGTCACCCCGGCCGACGATGAGCAGAAGTCGGGCCGGTTTCGCAGGCTAGTGCCAGCCCCGGCGACCATGAGCGAAAGTGTTCCGCGCGGAGACGCCGCACGCCCTCTGCGCGATGATTGGGCAATGGCTGGCCATGGTTGACGGGCCGCTCCTGGTCTTCGGACCGCGCTCGCTTGCGTACGACTTCGGGCCGCGCCACCCGCTCAGCCCGAGGCGCTTTGGGCCGGGCATCGAGCTGTTGCGCCTGGTCGGGGCCGAGCCGGGGCTGGCGCCCGAACCGGCGAGCGACGAAGAGCTCGAGTGGCTGCATTCGGCCGATTACCTGGCTGCGGTCCGGCGTTTCTCGGCCGATCCGGCCGGACCGCCGGAGGCTGGCATCGGGCCGGGCGACGATCCGGCCTTCGCCGGAATGCACGATACGGCGGCGACGGTTGCCGGCGGGTCGATCCGGGCGATGGAAACGATCCTGCGCGGCCACGTCGAGCACGCCTACCACCCCGGCGGCGGGCTGCACCATGCCATGCGGAGGCGGGCGAGCGGCTTCTGCATCTACAACGACGTCGCCCTGGCGATTGCCCGGGCCCGAAGAGACGGCCTGCGCGTGCTCTACGTCGACCTGGACGTCCACCACGGCGACGGTGTCCAGGCCCTCCATGCTGGCGACCCCGACGTGCTGACGATCTCCTTCCACGAGACCGGTCGCTCGCTGTTCCCCGGAACAGGTTTCGTGGATGAGCTGGGGGAGGGGAGGGCGGCCGGAACCTGCGTCAACGTTCCGCTCGAGCCGATGTGCGGACCCGATGCCTGGATGGCGGCGGTGCGTGGCGTCGTGCCCGCGGTGGCTGCGGCGTTCGGGCCGGATGTGATCGTCAGCCAGCACGGCGCCGACGGCCACGTCTGGGATCCGCTGGCGCACCTCTCCCTGTCGACGACGGCGATGGGCGAGGCGGCCCGGCTGGTCGATCGGCTGGCGCATCGACACGCCGGCGGACGATGGCTCGCGACCGGCGGCGGGGGGTATGCCATTTACCGCGTTGTGCCGCGGGCGTGGGCGCTGACGTGGCTGGCGGGTGCGCACCGGGAGGCGCCGCGGCTGCTCCCGCAAGAGTGGCGGGAGCGCTGGATGGGCGAAGCCGCGCGCTGGGGCGATGGTCCTCTGCCGCTCGGCTTCGAGGACGAGCCCGGCGTTCTATTCGAACGAGCGGTCAACCCGGCGGCGGCCTCCGCTGCCGGCCGAACGGTCGGGCTGGTCCGAACGCTGACGGTACCGGCGCTGCTGCGAGTCGCCGAAGAACGAGGCTGGTGGACGGCCGAAGGTTCGAGCCTCTCCTCCGGTGCGGTCGGGGCCGCTGGGTCGGGCGGGACCGGAGGGGCGCCGGCGGTGGTCGCGCCGCTGACGCTCGAGATGCTCGACCGGCTGCGACTGGCCGGCCGATCGATCGCGCCCGCCGACCCCGGCGAGGGGCTGGCGCTGCTACGTGCGGCGCTTGGCGACGGGGCCGTCGCGGCGGGCGCCGTCGCCGGGGAGTGGCTGGTCGGCGTCGCGCTGGCGGCGCCCGCGCCGATGGACGGCGTGGAACAGCTGCTGGCCCTGGGCGTGGCGCCGGAGTGGCGCCGGCAGGGCCTGGCCGGCTCGCTGCTGCGGGCGATGGTGGAGCACCAGGACCGCCGTGGCCGGGCGCTCGTCGCGCTGCACACGGTCGCCGAGCGCGATCCATTCGATCCGCTTCCCCGGGAGGTGCGTCGATCCGTGGCGGATCGCCTCTTCCGCGCCGCCGGCTTTCGACCACTGCCCGTGCCGTCCGCGCTGGCTTCTGCGGATCCGTCCAGCGTCCAGCACGGCCATGTCCCACCGCGCGCGGCGTCTGGACTCCTCGCCGCCGTCGAGCGCCCCGCGGCTGTCCGCTGAGGCAGCCCCCCTCGCAGGCGCCCGCCCCGTGACCCGAGCGGCCGGAGCGACGGTAATTATGACTGCCGCGCTCTTATATGTATGTCAAAGCCGCGTTCGTCAATGATAAGTGACGCACTACTTGTTTCAGGCACGGATCAATACCGACGGTCTTAGTATTCGAAAAGGCCGACCGGCCCGGCCCTTCGGGACATTTGGCACCCTGACCAAACAGTAAGCGCCTCTACATTAGATCCATCGAACAAACGGGCCGGCAGCCCAGCAGGAGCGGCCGGCCGACATCATGGAAAGGTGCAGGGAATAGAGATGGATCGCACGAGTCGTGGGATATTCGTCCTTCGGGCAGTTCTGGGGGGCGGCTTCCTCTTCGCCGGCCTGGACAAGTTCCTCATGTGGTCGAGCGGGACGCCGTTCACTTCGGCCGGCTTCCTCGCCCACGCGACGGGCGGTGCCTGGCTCGGCAGCAGCGCGACGACGATCGTCAACCCGACGCACCCCTTCTGGGTCTCGCTCGCCGGCAACGCCAGCCTCATGACGGTAATTGACACCCTCGTGGTCTTCGGCGAGTGCGCAATCGGCGCGGCCCTGATCCTCGGCCTGGCGACCCGCTTCGCCGGGGCGTGCGGCCTGCTCCTGATGGCCCTCCTCTACGTCGCCAACTGGAGCTTCGCGACCGGTCCCTTCAACGAGCAGTTCATGTACGGCCTCATCGCCGGCACGATCGCCTACGTTGGCGCGGGTGCCTACGCTCTCGACTCCGTGGTCGAGAAGCTTGCCATCACGCAGCGGATCCCGGTCGTCAAGTACGCCCTCGGGTAATCGACCCGCGAGGACTGCTCCACCGATAAGCCCAGCGCAGGGAGCACCCAGTCCCACTCCCCTCCCTGCACTTGGAAACGGCGGGCCCCACGGCCCGCCGTTTCTGTTTGCCCAGGTCGGGCAGCCTCGGACCGGAGGGCGCCCGACCTCGCGCCCTTTCGGCCCGGGCCCCTTCTCGATCTCAGTTCCCGAGCCACGCGGTGAGCGTCGTGGCGGTCTGCAAGCGCACACACAGGGCAGTGCAAGAAGCCGGCCGGGCAAACGCGGCCGTGCGCCTGCAAACGGCGCGGCCCCCGTGGCATCCCGAATGCCGCCGCCAGCCCGGCCGGCAGGGCGGGGCTGGCGACCGGGGTCACTGCCGTGGGCGCGCCGCGTGTTTACGAGACGATGGCTGCGCTCTGTAACAGCTCCCTGAGCGCGGCCGTCTCAGGCCGGCCGACCTACTTCGACGGAATCGTGCATGATCGACATGCACGGAGGGCCTACGCTGTGACCCGGAGACCCCAGATGATCGGCGAGAAGAAGGACCAAGAGGAGAAGTCCGGGTCGCCCGAGCGGTCCTATTCACCGGCCGTAGCAGCGATCCTGAGCCTGATCCCGGGCCTCGGCCACGCCTACGTCGGGCGGCCGAGACGAGGCCTGATCGTGGCGATTCCCTGGGTCGCCGTCATTGCGGCGGCGCTCGTGGTTGTCATCTTCGATCACCACGACCTCCTGTTCGCGGCCACCGGCTCGACCGCATGGCTTACCAGCCTGACCATCGTGCTGCTCGGCCTGCTCGTATGTCACGGATTCGTGGTCGTCGACGCTTTCAGGCTCGCCGGTGGGTCGCTGCGCGGCATCGCCACGGCTCCACGTAGCGTCCGTTTGGCCGTTCCGGTGATGATCGCGATCGTCCTGGCGACGAGCGTCGTGTACGCCGGGGCGGCCTCCGTGACGTATTCGGGCGTCAACGCGCTTTCGAACATCTTCGGGCCTGCGCCGATCTTCATCGGGGACAACGGCACTCCCGAGCCCAGCTCCTCGATGCCGCTGTCCGACGACGCCATCGACACGCTTCCGCCCGATCCGACCGCCTCCGGCTCGATCGGCGCGTCTGGCTCGCCGTTCCCGACCAAGGCGCCCGTGGTCTACGCGCTGGGGGACCTGCCCAACTTCACCGGGACCGCCACGGACTGGGCCGCCGACGGCCAGCTCAACGTTCTGCTGATCGGCATCGACGCCGGCCCGGGCGGCAGCCGCTACTCCGGCCTCCGGCCCGACTCGATGATTCTGCTCCAGGTCGACATGGCGACCGGGCGGGCGGCCATGTACGGCATTCCGCGCAACATGATCAACGTCCCGCTGCCGCCGGAGTCGGCGAAGCACTATGCCTGCCACTGCTTCGGCGCCGGACCGGGCCAGCTCAACGCCAACTTCCTGATCGATTACTTGTGGAATGAGGCGGCGAACGTCCATCCTTCCTGGTACGCGCAGTACGGCACTGGCAGCAGCACCACGGCCAAGTTCCTGCGCGGGCTGGGAGCTCTCCAGGGCGCGGTGAGCGAGTTGGCCAACGTCCAGGTCGACGGTTCGGTCGTGATCAACTTGCCCGGTTTCGTCGCGCTCATCAATGCCCTGGCCCCGAACGGTCTGAACATCGACGTCCCGTATGAAGTCAAGCAGGAGAAAGGCTTCGGCTACGAACCGGCCACCGGCGGTAAGGACGTCTACAGCATCGACATCAAGGCGGGGCCGCAGGTCATGAACGGCACCGTGGCGCTCGAGTACGCGCGGCTGCGCCACGTCGTCGGCTACGACTCCGACTACTACCGCATGACGCGCCAGCAGCTGGTCCTGAGGGCGATCCGGGATCAGGTCGACCCGTGCGCTCTGCTCCCGCAGGTCCCCGCGATCTTGAACGCTCTCGGCGGGTCGGTCTGGACCAACCTGCCCGAATCTGACGCGCCGACGATAGCCGCCATGGCGGCGAAGGTTGGCACGAGCAACACCGCCGACTTCAGTCTCGACCCGACCACGACCGGTGCCGCGTACGACATGCTGAACCAGACCTCGCTGAACAAGATTCACAGCATCGTGGCCAACGGCCTGAGCAGCGTGCCGGCCGGAATCACCACCGAGAATGGCGGGGGCGGTCTCAGCTGCTGAGCGGGCACAGGCGGCCCGTCTCGGGCTATGAGAACGGATGGTCTATTGCTCGGCTGACGCCTATACTGGCCGTCTCGTGGCTGCCGCATCCGACTCGCCCGCACCGAAGACGCCGATTGCCGCTGGCGACGATCCGCTCGCGCCATTCAGCCCGGCGGTCGCCGAGTGGTTCCGCTCGGCATTCGCGGCGCCAACCCCGGCCCAGGCCGGGGGCTGGGCGAGCATCGCGGCCGGGCGCCACACGCTGATTCACGCCCCGACCGGAAGCGGCAAGACCCTGGCCGCGTTCCTGTGGACCCTCGACCGGCTGGCTCGCGAGCCCCGGCCGAGGACGACCGCCGCCCCCAGATCCGTCCGCGTCCTGTACATCTCGCCGCTCAAGGCACTGATCTACGACGTCGAGCGCAACCTCCGGGCTCCGCTGGTCGGCATCCGCCTTGCGGCCGAACGGCTGGGCGAGCCGGCGCCCCAGATCGAGGTCGGCGTGCGGACCGGCGACACGCCGGCCGAGGAAGGGCGCCACCTCGTCCGAAACCCGCCGGACATCCTCATCACGACTCCCGAGTCGCTGTACCTGATCCTGACCAGCCAGGCGGCCGAGATCCTGCGTGGAGTCGAGCACGTCATCGTGGACGAGGTCCATGCTCTGGCGGGGACCAAGCGGGGCGCCCACCTGGCCCTGAGCCTGGAGCGGCTGGAGAAGCTGACCGCGCGGCCGCCCCGGCGGATCGGCCTGTCGGCGACCCAGCGCCCGGTCGAGACGATCGCCCGATTCCTGGGTGGCGTCGGGCCGGGCCGGGCAGGAGAGTCCCGCGAGGTCTCGATCGTCGATGCCGGATCGCGCAAGGCCCTCGAGCTGTCGGTGCGCGTACCCGTGGAGGACATGAGCAGGCTCGGCGAGCTGCTGCCGCCGGAGGAGCAGCCCGGCGGCCCGGTCACCGCTCCGGAAGCGCGGCGCAGCATCTGGCCGGCGATCCACCCGCGGATCCTCGAGCTGATCCGCGAGCACCGCTCCACGATCGTCTTCTGCAACTCTCGCCGGCTGGCCGAGCGGCTGGCCAACAAGCTCAATGAGCTGGCTGGCGAAGAGCTGGTACGAGCCCACCACGGCTCGCTGGCCCGCGAGCAGCGCGTCGGGATCGAGGAGGCGCTCAAGGCCGGCCGCCTGCCCGCGATCGTCGCCACCAGCTCCCTCGAGCTCGGCATCGACATGGGCGCCGTGGATCTGGTGATCCAGGTCGAGAGCCCCGCCAGCGTGGCCAGCGGGCTGCAGCGCGTCGGTCGCGCCGGACATCAGTTCGGCGAGCCCAGCCGCGGCATCTTCTTCCCGAAGTACCGCGGCGACCTTCTCGAGTGCGCGGTCGTGACCGCGCGCATGCACGAGGGCGCGATCGAGGAGACGAAGCTGCCGCGCAACCCGCTCGACGTGCTCGCCCAGCAGATCGTGGCGATGACGGTGCGCGAGGCGTGGACGGCAGACGAGCTGTTCGAGACGGTGCGCCGGGCGGCTCCGTACGAGAGCCTGACCCGCGACGCGTTCGAGGCTGTCCTTGGCATGCTGGCCGGCGCGTATCCGTCCGACGAGTTCGCGGAGCTGAAGGCGCGGGTCGTGTGGGACCGCGAGACGGGGCGCGTCGAGGGCCGGCGCGATGCCCGGACGGTGGCGATCACCAGCGGCGGGACCATTCCGGACCGCGGTCTTTATCCGGTCTTCCTGGTCGGCGAGGCGGGCACTCCCGGGCGGCGGGTCGGCGAGCTCGATGAGGAGATGGTGTACGAGAGCCGCGTCGGCGAGGTGATCGCGCTCGGGGCGACGAGCTGGCGTGTGGAGGAGATCCGGCCCGATCGGGTGGTCGTGTCGCCGGCGCCGGGCGTCCCCGGCAAGATCCCCTTCTGGCACGGCGACGGCCTCGGCCGGCCGATCGAGCTGGGGCGGGCACTGGGCGAGTTCATTCGTGAGCTCGAAGGTGATCTGGGCGGCGGCGAGCGAGGTCGGGAGCGAGCCCGGCGGCGACTTCTCGAGCACCACGACCTGGACGAGCTGGCGGCCGAGAACGTCCTGGGCTACCTCGCCGAGGAACGCGAGGTCGCGGGCCACCTGCCGACCGACCGCCGCATCGTCGTCGAGCGGTTCCGGGACGAGCTGGGCGACTGGCGGATCGTCGTGCTGACGCCGTTCGGCGGGCGAGCGCACGCCCCCTGGGCGCTGGCGATCGAGTCGCGGCTGGAGGAGCGGTTGGGCCAGGGCGCCCAGACGATCTGGTCAGACGACGGCATCGCCATCCGGCTGCCGGAGGGCGAGGTGGCCGGCGGCCGCTGGGGCGACGGCTCGGATGGCGCCGGGACGGTGGGCGGCCGCGATGGCTCGATTCTCGATCTCCTCTTTCCCTCGGCCGAGGAGGTCGAGGACCTGGTGGTCGGCCGGCTGGGCAGCTCGGCGATGTTTGCGGCGCGCTTCCGGGAGAACGCGGCGCGAGCGCTGTTGCTGCCGCGGCGCCGACCCGGATCGCGCACACCGTTGTGGCAGCAGCGGCAGCGCTCGGCGGGGCTGCTGGCCGTCGCCAGTCGGTACGGCTCGTTCCCGATCATCGTCGAGACGTACCGCGAATGCCTGGCGGACCTGTTCGACCTGCCGGCCCTGCGCGAGATCCTCGGGGGAGTGGCGCGGCGCGAGATCGAAGTCCGCGACGTGGAGACGGTCGCGGCGTCGCCGTTTGCCGGCTCGCTGCTCTTCGACTACCTGGCCGCCTACATGTACGAGGGCGATGCCCCGCTGGCGGAGAGGCGGGCGGGCGCGCTTGCGCTGGATCGCGATTTGCTGCGCGAGCTGCTCGGCCAGGAGGAGCTGCGCGATCTGATCGATCCCGCCGCGCTGGCGGACCTGGAGCTGGCCCTGCAGGCGCTCATCCCGGCGCGGGCCGCTCGTTCCGTGGACGCGTTGCACGATCTGCTGCGCCGGTTGGGCGATCTATCGGCTGAGGAGGTTGCGGCGCGGATCGTGGAGCCGCCGGCCGCCGGAGAGTGGCTCCACGCTCTGGAGGGCTCGCGCCGTGCCATCGCCCTGCGCATCGGCGGCGAGGATCGCTGGATCGCCATCGAGGATGCGGCCCGATACCGCGATGCCCTGGGAGTTGCGTTGCCGGTGGGCGTTCCGGCGGCGTTCCTGGCGCCGGCGGCGGACGCTCTCGGCGGCCTCGTCGCGCGCTGGGCTCGCGGGCACGGACCGTTCCACGCCCCGGAGCCGGCGCGGCGATGGGCGGTGTCGGTGGCACGGGTCGAGGAGGCGCTCGAGCGGCTGCTGGAAGCGGGCACGATTCTGCGCGGCGAATTCCGGCCGGGCGGCACGGAGCGAGAGTGGTGCGATCCAGAGGTTCTGCGCCAGCTGCGGCGCCGCTCGCTGGCGCGCCTGCGGCGCGAGGTCGAGCCGGTCGAGCAGGTCGTCCTGGCGCGCTTCCTGCCGGCCTGGCAGGGGGTCCGGCCGGTCACGGCGGGCGAGGCCGCGGGCAGCCCGGCCCCGCTCCGACCAGGCGCGGCCCTGGAACGGCTGGCGGAAGTTGTCGACCAGCTGGCGGGCGTACCGATCCCGGCCTCCGTCCTGGAGCGCGACGTTCTGCCCGCCCGAATCCCCGGCTACCAGGCGCGCCTGCTGGACGAGCTGGGCGCTCTCGGCGAAGTGGCATGGCTGGGGCGAGGCGGCCTCGGCCGCGACGATGGGCGGATCGTCCTGTACCGCCCCGGTCGAGAGGCGCTGCGCGATCTTGCGGCCGGCGAGGCAGAGGCGCCGCGTCACGATATCCACGAGCGGCTGCGCGACTGCCTGCGCCGGCGCGGTGCCTCGTTCTACCGCGAGCTGGCTCCGGCCGCAGGGGCGGCCCCGGAGCGCGAGGTCCTCGACGCGCTGTGGGACCTGGTCTGGGCCGGCGAACTGACGAACGACACATTCGCCCCGCTCCGGGCATTGCGCTGGCGCCGCCCTTCCGGCGAGCGGCGGCCGCGGGCCGGGCGGCTGCTGATGGGTCCGCCCGAGGCGGCAGGACGGTGGTCGCTGGTCGAGCGGGGCGGCGGGGCCGCGGCGGCGAGCGGCGGCGGCGCGGCGAGCGGCAGCGGCGCGGCGAGCGGCAGCGCGGCAACCGCGCGGCTGCATTCCCTCGCCACGGTCCTGCTTGAGCGCCACGGTGTCCTCACTCGAGAGGCGGTCGCCGCCGAAGAGGTCGCGGGCGGCTTCAGCGCTGTCTACCCGATCCTGCGGGCGATGGAGGAGTCGGGGCGGATCCGGCGCGGCTACTTCGTCGACGGGCTCGGCGCGGCGCAGTTTGCCCTGGCTGGGGCGGTGGACCGGTTGCGTTCGCTGCGCGAGGCTCCCGAGGACGGCACTGCCGGTCCGACGGTCCACCTGCTGGCCGCGGCCGATCCGGCGAACCCGTACGGCGCTGCGCTCGCCTGGCCACGTCGCGGCGAGGCGGATCGGCGGCCCCTGGCGCGGGCGGCCGGCGCGTACGTGGTCCTCGTGGACGGGGCCGCGGCCCTGTACCTGGAACGCGGCGGGCACTCCCTGCAGACGCTGCCGGCAGCCGACGATGGTGCGATGGCGAGGGCGGCCCTGGCGGCCCTGCGCGAGCTTGTCGAGGGCGGGCGCTTCCGGGAGCTCGTGGTCACTCGCGTGGACGGGGAGCCTGTCGCTTCGTCGCCGTGGCGGCCGCTCCTCGAAGAGTGCGGCTTCGCGGCCGGGTACCGCGGCTTCGTCCTTCGACCCTCCAGCCGCCGGGTGGTTGTGGCGGGAAGGGGCCTGTCTCCGGACACGGCCCTCGCCGACAACTACTGGCGTCGCTCGCCCGGACCTCGCGGCTCCGGACAGCGCAGCTCCGGACCGCGCCGGTAGCCGGGCGCCAGGCTCATGCCCGAGGGCGACACTCTCGACCGGACAGCGGCGGCACTCCGGCCGCACCTTGTCGGCCGCAGGATCGTGGCCGCCTCCGCGCGCCAGCCCGGACCCCGGGCGGACCGGCTGGTCGGCGCGACCGTGGACTCGGTCGAGTCGCGCGGCAAGCAGCTCCTCATCCGCTTCGATTCTGGGCTGGAGCTCCGCACTCATCTGGGCATGCATGGGTCGTGGCATCGATACGCGCCCGGCGAACGCTGGCATCGACCCGCAGCCCGCGCCCGCATCGTCCTCGATGTCGAAGGCACCGTGGCCGTATGCTTCGACGCCCCCACGGTCGAGCTGTTCGACGCCCGTGCCGAGGCCGTTCATCCCGTGCTCGCCGCCATGGGCCCGGACTTGATGGCCGGGCAGTTCGGCGAGGAGGAGATCGCCGAAGCTGCCCACCGCCTCCGCGCCCCTGAACGCGCTTCGCTGACCATCGCCGAAGCGCTGCTCGATCAGGACGCCGTGGCGGGAGTGGGCAACGTCTACAAGAGCGAAGTCCTGTTCGTAGAGCGGGTCCATCCCTTCGCCCGCGTCGCCGATCTCGTTGCCGATCGCGGCGACAACGTCCTTCGGGCCCTCATCCTGTCGTCGCGGCGGATGCTCCTCGCGAATCGCGAGGGTGGCGCGCGTGTCACCACGGAACCGTCTGGCACCGAGCGCGGCCGCGAGAGCAGGCTGTGGGTGTATGGTCGGGCCGGCAGGCCCTGCCGCCGTTGCGACTCGGTCATTCTCGATCGAAGACACGGTCGACTGAACCGGCGGACGTTCTGGTGCCCGCGCTGCCAGCCGGCTTCGGAGGAGACGCCACGATGAGCGCGATCGCGGTCGAAAGCTCGCCGGTCGATGGCGGCTGGGTCGCCCGCGTTACGGTCACCGACCACGGCGCGAGCCGCGAGTTCGAAGTCGGCGTGACGAAGGCCGAGCTGGCCCGCTTCGCCCCCGGGGCGGCCGATCCGGCGGATCTGGTCAGGCGCTCCTTCGAGTTCCTGCTGGCGCGTGAGCCCAAGGAGTCGATCCTGAGCTCGTTCGGCCTGTCGGTGATCGCCCGATACTTTCCCGAGTTCGAGCGTGAGATCCGCCGCCGGTAGCTCAGGCGGCTACAGCCCCTCCGCTGATTTGGATGACTGAAGTCAGGTGAGTGAGCGGGTCGTTCTTGATGGCGCGACAGATCTCCACCCCGGCGGCGTCGGGCATGGAGATGTCGAGGATGAAGAGGTCGGGGCGTTCACGCTCCTCGGGGGCTAACGCTCGGGCCCCAGCGGCGGCCTCGATGCCGCGGTATCCGGCTGCCTCATGGGCACATCCGAGCGTTGGGCGCTCGGCCAACTCGTCGTCGGCAACGAGGATCGTCGCCGGCCAGCTCGCAAGCAGCTGATCGAAAGGGGCACGGGTCCGGGTAGGCCGGAACTCGCCTTGGAATGGCGCGTTGAACCAGGCGCAACGAATGGCGGCGACACTATCCGGGCCTGCTCGGCCCGATCCGCTATGCGCCGCCGAGGCCCAGGAAGATTCGGACGCGGGAGCGCATCACCCGTCGCAGGGTCTCGGCCGTTCGCTCCGGGCTGCGTCGCCAGTGGAGCCGCCAGACGGCCAACGCCGACGCGACGGTCCGGGCGATACCGGGCCACTCCGACGGCATCAGCCAGCGGAAGCCTTCGGGGTGCAAGTAGGCCCACGGCACGATGGCCCAGGCGAAGACGAAGTAGTCGACTCTGGCCGGCCGCGGGAACCCGAAGAGAACCTGCAGTTGGACCAATGTGGCGGGCAGCGTCAGGACCGTGAGCACAACCGCCAGCACGAGCCAGACGATGCCCCAAAGCCGGCCTCGGGGGCTGAGAATCGGCCAGAAGATCGCCGGTAGCCACTTCAGGGTCGTGGCGACCATCCACAGCAAACCGGCGAGCTTGGGCCCGGCGAACTGGGCGCCGAAGAGGAGCAGCGCCAGCGGCAGGTTGATGTTGCCCGTGTCCAGGTTCGCGGCGATCGGGAAGGCGAGCAGGATGAGCAGGATCGCCGTCGTCATCGGCCGGCGCCTGTAGGCCCAGTGCGCCGACCAGAGCAGGGCGACCACGGTCGTGCCGCGCCAGAAGAACCAGGCCACATCCCAGGGCAGGAACGACCACGGCACGAAGATGGGCAGCATCCACGGCGTGTACACGTAGGGCATGAACGGCCCGGTCGGGTGATAGGGGTCGCCGCCGCTGACCCACAATCGGCCCGCGGCCCAGTAGGCGCGGGCGTCCGCGCCTGCCGCTTCGCCGCGCGCGATCAGGCCCGCTAGCACCAGGCCGCAGGTGATCCCGAGCAGGATCACAAGCGCCAGCCGGCGCGGATCCCGCAGGCGGGTGATCTCCCGGCGCACGGCTCGGCGGAAGACTCCGGCCCGGCGGCGTGTCGGTGTGTCGATCAGGCTGCCCTTGCCCGGCAGCGTGAACACTCGCTCGGAGAGGGTCGAATGGTCCCTTCTCGGAACCTCGTCGGCCGGTTCGCTCGCCGCGCGGCGGCTCGAGGCGCGGCCGCTCACAGCTGCGCCACGGACACAAGAGGCCGGTTCTCCTGGCTGTGCGCTGCGATCCCCGTGGCCACACCAGACGTGGCGAGGGACGGCGCTACAGCGGATGGCTCCAAGACGCCTCCTCCAGATGCGTGGCTCGATGATGCAGGCCTGTGCGCGTTGACGCAAGAGGTGGCCGGCCGCGTCCCGCGCCGCTCGTTGTGCCGGGCACGCCAGCCTGGGAAACCCGGCGCCGATCTGAGCCGTCTAGCCAAACCGGTGGCAAGGGCGATTGTGAGCGCGACGAGCCACCGGCGGGCTGAGTATAGACCTGCCCCTCCCCGAGCCCGAGTCTGAGCCATGCCCGAAAGGGCGGGCCGTGCCCGCCCAAAGTGGAGTCGCGGCGGGGCTCCGGTCCGTTCTAAGGCCACACGCTCTCGCCGTGGCCGCTAGGCTAGCGCCCCATGAATCGATCGATCGCCTCGATGCTCCTAGCCACCTTCGTGCTGCGGGTCAGCACCGCGATCACGGGTGGGATGCTCGTCTACCTGGTGGACGACATGACCAGGAACAGGGGCACCGGCCCGGGCGCCCTCTCGCTGCTGACCGGCGGTTTCTACGTCACGGAGCTGACGGGCGCGATCGTCTTCGGGATCCTGGCGGACCGCTATGGGCGCAAGGTCATCATGCTCCTCGGTCCGCTCTTCGGGTCGGCCGCGGTCTTCATGACCGGCCTCACCACCCACCTGCCTGTGCTCTTCGTCACTCGCCTGCTGGAGGGCAGTTCCACGGCCGCCTCGGTCCCGTCCACGCTCGGCTTCATCGCCGCCGAGACCTCCCACGACGAGAAGCTGCGGGGCCGCGTCGTCTCGCTCTTCGAGCTCGTCTCGCTCGGGGGAATGCTGGCCGTCGGACCGCTTCTGGCCGGCCACCTCTGGGACGCCTTCGGCCGGGGCGCGTTCTTCCTCAACTGCATGCTCTATCTCGTGGCGCTCGCCCTCTACGCCTACGGTGTATCCGAGGTATCCGAGGTATCCGAGGTATCCGAGGTATCCGAGGTATCCGAGGTATCCGAGGTATCCGAGGTGTCGCACGAACGTGCCGGCAAGCTGGGGGGTCGTCCCCGTGAAGCCGCCACGCTCGGGCTGGGTCGGTACTGGCGGCTGGCCACCAGCCGCAGCGTGCTTCTGTTCGCCCCCACCTGGCTGGCCATCAACGCCATCCTGGGCCTGTGGGCTCTCCAGGCGCCGCTCCTGATCAAGGGCAATATCTATGACCCGAGCCAGTTCCTCATGAGGGGCATGTCCGCGACCTCCATCGGCGACGGCGAGGCCGTTCTGGCGATCGTCTTCGGGCTCGGGCTGCTCTTCTGGGGCGCCGTCTACGCCCGCTTCCGGCGGACCACGATGCTTCTCGTGGGCGTCGGCGCCTTCGTGGTGATGGCTCTCGACGTGCTGGCGATCAACCATCTGGGCGGGACGTCCACCGCCCTGCTCGTCGCCCTCGGCGGCGTGGCCGTCGTCGCTCTCTTCGTGATGTCGGGCGCCACGCCGGCCGCTCTGGGGCTTCTGGCCGACGTGAGCGAGGGCTTCGAGGAAGACCGCAGCGCGATCATGGGCCTCTACTCGGTCTTCCTGGGCCTGGGCCAGGTGATTGGCGCCGTTCTGGGCGGCTTCTTCGCCTCCTGGCGAGGCATCGATGGGTTGCTGGTGGCAACGGCCATCTTGCTGGCCATCGGTCTCGTGACACTGGCGAACCTGCGCCGGAGCGACGTCGTCGGGTTGGAGGCGGCGTTGCACAATGGGGCGGCAGCGGCCCCGATGGACGCCTTCCGCGACACGTCGACGGGTGCCGCCGGCAGCAGGGATGGAGCAGCCGCCGCTGCAACCAAGGAGGACCGATGACCGTCGCCATCGTCACCGATTCCGGATCCGACCTCACCCAGACCCAGCTTAGCGAAGGCAAGATCCGCCAGGTGCCGCTGACCGTGTCGTTCGGCGATCGCAGCTACCTGTCGCCGGACGAGCTGGCACCCGAGGAATTCTGGAAGGAGATGACTGCCCCCGGCAGCCCGTTTGCCCACACTTCCGCACCGAGCGCAGGGCAGTTCAAACGGGTCTTCGAGGAGGCCTTCGACGCCGGCGCGGACGGCATCGTCTGCGTCTGCCTAAGTGAGACCCTGTCGGCCACGGTTCAGAGCGCCCGGATGGCCAAGGAGATGCTGCCCGGACGCCAGATCGAAGTCGTCGACTCCAGGTCGGCTTCGATGGCAATCGGGGCCCTGGTGCTGCGCGGTGCGGCCCTGGCGGCGGAGGGGGCGACCGCGACAAGGATCGCCGAGGTGCTGTCCCGGCTGCGTAACCAGACGCTTTTCTACGTGGCCCTCGAGACGCTCGAGTACCTTCGCAGAGGCGGCCGAATCAGCAGCACCAAAGCGGCGATCGGCGGGCTGCTGTCCATCAAACCGATAATGACGATCGAAAACGCCCTGGTCGTCCCGGTGGACCAGCCGCGCACCCGGGCCAAGGCTCGCGAGCGGCTCATCGAGTTCATGTCGGGGCGGCCATTGGCAGAGCTGCACGTGCTGTACGCGCCTCCGATCGACCCGGTCGCCTTCCGCGACGAGATTCTGGCGCGCCTTCCGGGACCGGCTCCCAGGCTGGTCACGGCGCAGATCATCGGGCCCGTGATCGGCTCGCACGTCGGTCCCGGCGCGTACGGCGGTGTCCTCGTTCTGGAGGAATGAGCGGGCGGCTCCGGCGGTTCCCAACGTGGCTTCCGCGACCCCGGAAGCGATCTGCAAGGTTGAGGCATGCGTAAGGGCGATTGCCCAGGCGACCCTCGAATCGTTCGGCGGTACCGGCCTGAGAGCACCATAACGTTAGGACTTTCGGCCCGCGAGCCGACGCTCCCTTCGGACTGGCGATTTTCTGAGCGAGGTCTATACTCGGCCCCAAGTGGAACCTGCGGTGCCGCTTTCCGGGCCAAGCGGAAGGCCGCCGCGACGTTGTTGGGGACGTTCGAGGAAGCAGGCCGAACCACTCGATCGGTCGCCTCCGTTGGCCGCCCCGGCACAGGAGGGTTTCGAAAACATGGCGACCCAACAGATCGCTCCCGCGATCAACGCGTGGGACGTCGCGCAGCGCCAGTTCGACCTGGCCGCCGAGCATCTCAACCTATCCCCCGGCCTGAGGAAGGTCCTGCGCGAGCCGAAGCGCGAGCTGACCGTCCACTTCCCGGTGAAGATGGACGACGGCTCGGTCCAGGTCTTCACGGGCTATCGGGTCCAGCACAACCTCGGCCGCGGCCCGGCCAAGGGCGGCATCCGCTACCACCAGGACGTGACGCTCGATGAGGTCAAAGCCCTGGCCATGTGGATGACCTGGAAATGCGCCGTCGTCGGCATTCCGTTCGGCGGTGGCAAAGGCGGCGTCATCGTCGATCCGAAGAAGCTCAGCCAGCGCGAGCTGGAGGGTCTCACCCGGCGCTACGCGACAGAGATCAGCATCATCATCGGCCCGGAGAAGGACATCCCGGCGCCGGACGTTAACACCAACTCCCAGACGATGGCCTGGATCATGGACACGTACTCGATGCACGTCGGGTACACGTCCCCGGCCGTTGTCACCGGCAAGCCGATCCCGCTCGGTGGGTCCGAGGGCCGCAACGAGGCGACCGCTCAAGGTGCCGTCTACTGCATCATGGATGCCGCCAAGCACCTGGGCATGGACCTCTCCAAGTGCCGGGTGGCCGTCCAGGGCTTCGGCAACGCTGGTGCGATCAGCGCCCAGCTCATGGCCGCCCAGGGCTCCACGATCATCGCCGTCAGCGACTCGACCGGCGCCATTTTCAAGGCCGACGGCTTCGATCCCAACAAGGTCCTGGCCTGGAAGCAGGAACACCACACGGTGGTCGGCTTCCCGGGCACCAAGGAGATCAGCAACGCCGAGCTGCTCGAGCTCGATTGCGACATCCTGATCCCGGCGGCACTTGAGAACCAGATCACGGCCGCGAATGCGAGCAGGATCAAGGCCCGGATCATCGCCGAGGCCGCTAACGGCCCCACGACCCCCGAGGCGGACGAGATCCTCTACAAGAACGCCAAGTTCGTCATCCCGGACATCCTCTGCAACGCGGGCGGTGTCACGGTCAGCTACTTCGAATGGGTACAGGACCTCGATCGCGACTTCTGGACCATCGAGCATGTGAACGAGAAGCTGCGGGCGATCATGGCCAAGGCCTTCGCCAGCACGCTCGACATGAGCCTCAAGGAGCGAGTGAACATGCGGACAGCGGCGTACATGCTCGCCGTTCAGAGAGTCGCAGACGCGACCTCCGTCCGCGGCCTGTATCCGTAAACTACCGGCAGGAAAGTCTCTTTGCGGCCCCGACGTTCCCCCTCGCGTCGGGGCCGCTCCTCGTCCGGCAGCCAGCCGATGCCTTGTCGCGGATGTCCCATGCCGGCACGCAGCCGGCCGATGCCTTCGCTGCCGCCTGCGCTCCTCGCGGTGCTACGATCCCACGGCTGGCGACCCGCGCGGGCCGGCCGAACAGCGACGTATCGCCCACCGGGCGCCGCTCGGGATAGGAGCATCCATGCTCGACCACGAAGAGAAGTTCCTGTTCAAGGAGGAAACGCTCCACCTGGCCAACGCCCTCGCCGAGCCGGGCGTTCTGGACAACGTCGAGGACCTCCTGACGGACGTCATCACCAGCCCGCGTTTCGACTCCGAGGTTTTCACCCTGGAGCGCTCGCTCCAGGTCATGCTCGGCGCCCGCGCCGGCGCAACTCTTGTGGGTCTGCTGACGGTGACGCCCGAGGTCTTCGACGAGACGGCCGAGGTGCGGGTCCCGCCCGAGGTGCAGGAACGCCTGGTGGCCTGGCGCGCGCGCTTTGGCCTGGCGATCGACAACGCCCTCAACTACCTGAACAACCCCGATGGGATCCAGGGTCACAACTTCTCCACGCAGGTCGCCCACGTGGACGAGCGGCGAGTGCTGCAGGGCCGACTGACGCTGGTTCGCTACAACAACGAGCCGCAGTTCTTCCTGGCCGACGCGAGCGTCTTCTTTGGCCTGGTGGTGGACATCCTCGAGCGGCTCGGTCCCTACCTCGAGCCCGATGCCGTCGACGCAGAGACGGTCAGCAGGCTGCGCGAGGTCGTGGCACTGGTCGATCGCAAGACAGCCAGCCGGGGTTAGTCCGAAAGGGACCAGCCCGAGACCACGCCGCGCCTGGCAAGACGGGCCAGGTTTGTGTTCA
This sequence comes from Chloroflexota bacterium, assembly GCA_003171065.1. GTDB lineage: Bacteria > Chloroflexota > Limnocylindria > Limnocylindrales > CSP1-4 > Fen-1039. Next base: position 8,816 of record PMXQ01000116.1, on the reverse strand, counting down.
GGAGAGGCGCTGGGCGGATGCTACCGGCGACCGATCAGGCCTTCGGCAGAGTCTGGGGCGGCGTGGCGGGACCACCTGGAGTCGGCTGGCCTTGATACGGCATTGCCGGCTGCGTGAAAGTCACCGGCTGGGCCAGCGTGAACGGCAATAGCCGCCTGCGGATCGGGTCGAGGATCCGCGCCGCGCCCCCCAGCAGGACCAGCAGGAGGACGAGCGCCAGAGCGATCGGCAGGATGAGGATGACGAGCCAGATCAGGACCGTGGCGGTGCCTTTGCCGACTTCACCGAGCGTTCCGGCAGCCTGGCCGGCCTGATCGCCCGCGCTCCACGGAATCGGCGTTGCGGTGGCCTCGGGCGACGGCGTGGGCGAGGGGCTCGGACTGGGCGTGGGAACGATCGGCACCTGGAAGATCACCGTCAACGTGCTGTAGGCCGCCTGATCGGACAGGCCCGCCAGCTGACCCGAGAGCTCTTCGATCTGGCCCTGGACGTCGGCGAGTCGCTGCTGGACCGTGAGGACGTCGCCGATCGTGTTGGCCTTCGACATGATGGCCTGGATCGCCTTCTCGCTGGCCCTCAGATTGGCGATGCGAGCTTGCAGGTCGACGATCTGTCCGCCGACGACAGTCGATTCGGTGTGCTCGCTCAGGACCTTTGCGCCGAGCTTGCGCATGACCGCGAGTGCGTTCTCGAACTCATTGACCGGGAGGCGGTACGTGACCGATGCGAGGTCCGATGCCGTGGTGACCGTGCGGTCCGAGCCGGCCAACCATCCGCCCAGGGCGTGGATCTGGTCGGTGGCCTGGGCGATCGATTCGTCGAGGTCCCCGACCTGTATGGAGATCGAGCCGGTCTTGATGATCTGGTCCTCCGGCTGCACCACGCCGGAGTTCGGAGCGGCCGCGCCGCCGGCAGGGCTCGCGCCACTCTGGTCCGCAGGGCCTGCCGTGGCGGCGGCGGACGGCATGGCGTATGGGGCGCCCCCGCCGTAGAAGTCGCTGGCGGCGGGCGCCGTACTTGGGGCCGTGTTCTGGTAGTCGTGGCCCGGTGTCGATGCCGAGCTCGAACACGCGGCAACCGTTGCCCCCGCGACGAGCACGACGAAAAAGAGCCCTCTGGCGCGCATGTGCGACCCCTCTCTCTGCCCTCTGTCGCCGGAAGCAGCCCGGCGAACTCCCTGGGTAATGCGTTCCAGACGCCGTTGCGGTTCACGTCTTCGTGGCCCGGACGGTCATGCCGCCGCGACCGCGCCGCGCCGCCGTCGGGCGATGCGCCGGACGATCCACCACATCGCCCACACAAGCGCCAGCCCGATTCCGACCGGAAGGCCGACGACCACGGCCCAGACGATGATCGTGACCAGCCCTTGGCCGATGTGAACGAGCGTCGCCGCCGCCTGATCGATCTGGGAGCCGAGATCCCATCCCTGGGCAGCCTGGGTCGTGTCGGTCTGGCCGGGCGTCGAGAACGACACGGTCAGCGTGCTCATGGCTACCTGATCCTTGAGATTGGCCTGCTGGGCCGAAAGCTCCTCGATCTGACCCTCGGTGGAGCTGAGCTGCTGCTCGACGGCGAGAACATCCGGAATCGCCGAGGCCCTGGCCATGATCGACTGTAAAGCGGACTGGGTCGCCCGCAGGTTGGTGAGGCGGGCGTTGAGGTCGATCGCCTGGGCGGTGACGTCCGATGAATTCGTCTGGCTGGAGATGACCTTGCTGGCGAGGGCGCGCATTGCGGCCAGAGCGTCGTCCCACCTGGCCACAGGCACCCGATACTCGACCGTCGCCACGGCCGAATCCTTGTCGCCCGAACTGGATGACTGGCTGACGTAGCCGCCCATTCCCGCGATCGTCGACTGCGCCTGGGAAACCGCCTTGTCCAGATCCGTGACTTCGATCGTCATCGAGCCGGTCTTGACGATCTGGTTGGACTCCAGGGTCGCGGTCAGCTGGTCGATTTCCGTGCTCGTGGTGGTACCGGTGTCGGGGGCGAGCTGCATGCCGTTGAGCTTGGCGGCCTCTCCTGTGCCGTTGTTCGAGCCGCCGCCGGCCGTGTCGGAGCTGAACCCGCCGCTGACGGGCGCGCCGGCGGCCATCGGCATCCGCCCGGCGTCGAGGGTGGCTCCCGCGGTCGGGGTACCGATGTTGTAGGCCGTGCCCAGAAGCCCCGCGATCGCGGCGGCAGCCAGGAGCCCGCCAACGGGCACGCGGCGGATACGGGCGCGGGCGATTCGCCGTGCGACCCTGCCAACTGTGCTGCCATGAGGCGGTTCCGTTGCGCTCGCCGGTGGTGCGGTCTGGCGCTCGGTCGGCTGCGGTTCGTCGGTATCGGTGATCATCGCTGCGCCCTCTTGTGCTCGACTCACGGGGGCCGCGTGTCGGCGGCTGTCGGAGGGAGGACGCCGGTACAAAACCGGCGGTTCCCGGGAGTGGCACCGGGCAGTGGAGCAGCGCACCCAGGCGCGTGGTGCCTCCGTTCGTGCGCTTTCTAGGGAAGCGGCTCGTTGTCGATGAGACGGACGGCGCCGAAGCGGACCGCCGTGGAGAGCAACGCCGGGCCGGTCACCCGGTCCAGCTCACGGAGCGTGGCCGGGTCCGCGCAGCTCACATACTCGGGAGCGGCGAGGGGCTCGGCGGCGAGCGTCACCCGCATCGCTGCGCGGAGGATCTCCGCGTTTCTATCGCCGGCGTCGTACCGGGCGCGGGCGGCCGACAACGCCCTTCGTAGAACCGGGGCGGCCGCCCGCTGCTGGGGAGTGAGCCGGACGTTGCGCGAGCTCATCGCCAGACCGTCCGGCTCGCGAACTATCGGGCAGGCAACGATTTCGGTCGCCATCCCCAGGTCAGCGGCCATGCGCCGGATCACGAGCAGCTGCTGGGCATCCTTCTGGCCGAAATAGGCGCACTCAGCTCCGGCCAGCGTCAGGAGGATCGCCACGACCGTCGTCACGCCCTCGAAGTGCCCGGGCCGCGATCCTCCTTCGAGCGGCTCCGTCAGCGCGCCCACGCGGACGCTCGTCTGGAAGCCCTCCGGATAGACCTCTTCGACAGGCGGGATGAAGACCATCGCCGCCCCCGCCGCGCCGCAAGTCCGGACGTCGGCTGCTTCATCGCGCGGATATGCCTCGAAGTCCGACCTCTCGTTGAACTGGCGCGGGTTGACGAAGATCGTTACCAGAACCGTCGCGTTGTCTTCGTGCGCCCTCCGGATCAGCGAGGCGTGACCTTCGTGAAGCGCGCCCATCGTCGGTACGAGGCCCACCGGCCGGCGGGCCCCGGCAAGCGCGTCACGCAGGTCGGCCCGAGTTCGAACGACCTGGGGTAGCGCGACCGGTCTGGCCACGACGCTAGAGGTCCCGGTCGAGCGGAATGCCATGCGCTGCTGCCATGCCGTCCGCCCGGTCGAGCGCCGTCCGCCCTAGGATCTCGTCGAGCGTCCTGTCGTCCATCCGCGTGCTCTGCTCCGGGCCGGGGAAGGCCCCGGCGCGGACGTCCTCGCCGTATGCCTCGGCGGCGGACTTGATGATCGCATGCAGGTCGGCGTAGTGACGGGCGTGCCGGGGCGTGAAGTCGGCGCTGAGACCGAGCAGATCCGTGATCACCTGGACCTGGCCCGAGCAGCCGGCGCCCGCGCCGATGCCGATCGTCGGGATGTGCAGTCGCTTCGTGATCTCGGTGGCCAGCTGTTCGGGCACCAGCTCGAGGACAACCGCGAAGGCGCCGGCCTGCTGGACCGCCAGGGCGTCGGCCAGGAGCTGGCGGCCGGCGTCCCGTGTCTTGCCCTGGACTCGATGACCGCCCAGCTGGTGGATCGATTGAGGTGTAAGGCCGATGTGGCCCATTACCGGGATGCCGGCCCTTACGATCGATTCGATAGTGCGCGCGCTGCGCTCACCGCCTTCGAGCTTGACCGCCCCGGCGCCTCCCTCGCGCATGATCACGCCGGCGTTCTCGAGGCTGGCCTCCGGAGTCACGCCGTAGGAGAGGAACGGCATGTCGGTCACGACCAGGGCTCTCTTGGTGCCACGAACCACGGCCTTGGTGTGGTGCAGCATCTCCGCCATGGTGACGCGGACTGTGCTGTCGTAGCCAAGCATGACCTGGCCCAGCGAGTCGCCGACCAGCACCATCGGGATCCCGGCCTCGTCGAGGATCCTCGCCGTGGGATAGTCGTAGGCGGTGAGCATGGCGATCCGCTCGCCTTCGGCGAAGAGTCGGGCGATCGAGGCGATGGTCATCCGGGCGGCGTGCTCGGGCGAAGGTGCCTGGCTCACGAGGCGGTCTCCGGTGTGGCGGCGGCCAGCTCGGTCGCCTTATCGAGTGCGGATGCCTGCTCGCCGGCCTGCTCGGCTGCGGGCTCCTGGGCGATTCCGCGGGAGTCCAGGCGGATCAGGATGCGGTCGAGGAGCAGCTCGGCGACTTCTCGCTTGGAGAGCATCGGCAGCTGCTCCCGCGCACCTTCCGAGTAGTAGATCATCACCCGGTTCGTGTCCGTGCCGAAACCTGAGCCCGGCTCGGTCACGTCGTTGGCGACGAGCATGTCCACGCCCTTGGCCCCGACCTTCTCGGCGGCGCGATCGGTCGACCCGGTCTCGGCCGCGAAGCCGACGAGGATCGGTCGCGGCCCCCCCGAGGCCCGACTGCCGGTTCTCGCTCGTTCGGCTGCCTCGGCCAGCAGGTCCGGGGTGGAGTCGAGCTCGAGCTTTATGCTCTCCCCCCGGCTGAGCTTCTTGTCCGATGTGGTCTTCGGCCGGAAGTCGGCGACGGCCGCGGCCATGACTAGGACGTCGAAGACGGGGCCCTCGGGCGGCGTCAACGCGCGGAGTGCGGCCTGCATCTCGGCCGCGGTCTCGACACGGGCTGTGTGGGCCCCCGCCGGTGGGTCGACGGAGACGTGGCCCAGGATCAGCGTCACGGCCGCGCCGCGATCGAGGGCATCCTCGGCGATGGCGATCCCCATCTTGCCAGTCGACCGATTGCCGACGAAGCGCACCGGGTCGATCGGCTCCTCGGTGCCGCCGGCGGTGACGACCACGTGCCGACCGGCGAAGTCGGTGCGAGCCGCGGCGGGCGGCGCGTGCGCAGCCGGGGGCTCGGGGGCCGGGACTGCCGTGGGAGCCGGGGCGGGCGGGGGCGTCGACTCGGCCTCGGGTGTGGGCTCTGGCTCGGGTGTGGGCTCCGCCGCCACGGGCGCGGACCCAGGTTTGGGCGCCGATTCGAAGTCCGGAATCGCGGCAGCCGCGGCTGCCGGGGCGCCGCTCAACGCGCCGACCGTCGCATCTACGATCCTCGACAGCTCGGCGAGCCTGCCACGACCGACTATGCCCGACGCCAGCGGCCCCATCTCCGGCTCGACGACCTGGTACCCGAACTCGCGCATCCGGGCCACGTTTGCCCGTGTCGCCGGGTGGGCGTACATACCCCCGTCCATCGCGGGCGCCACGACCACCGGGACGGAGGTCGCCAGGCACGCGGCTGTGATCGAGTCGCCGGCCAGGCCGTTGGCCATGGCCGCGAGCCAGTGCGCGGTGGCCGGGGCGACGACGATCGCCTCGACATCGTTCGCGACGCCTATGTGGCCGATCCGCCCGTCGTCCTGGAGCGCCAGCACGTCGATGTCGACCGGGTGGCGGCTCAGCGTCTCGAGGGTGAGTGGCCCGATGAAGGCGGTCGCGGATGCGGTCATCAGGACTCGCACGTCGGCGCCTTCGGTCTGGAGCAGGCGCAGCAGTTCTACCGCCTTGTAGGCGGCGATCGAACCGGTGATGCCCAGGGCAATCCGACGCCCTGCCAGGCGGCCGCTCTCGGTCATGGGGTGTTCTCCGAGATGATGTGGATCGAGCCGGCGGCACTACCGGTCCAACCGGCAATCGTCTGGCCCGGCACTGCAGGCGAGCCGCTGACCACGGCCCAGAGTATGGCCAGGCCCTTGAGGGTCAGCTCCGGGTCGACCGCGTCGACACCGGGCAGGTTGCGCACCCACGGCGCCCCGGACAGGCCGCCGGTCAGCACGACCTGGATGGCCTCCTCCTCGACCTTCTCCGCATGGGCCAATTCGGCCCGAATGCGCTCCAGGAGACCGAGCGTCAGGGCCCGATAGCCGATGACGACGCCCGCCTGCATGGCCGAAACGGTGTCGGTGCCGATTGCCTTCGTGGGCTCGACCAGCTCGATCCGGGGCAGGCGAGCCGTCCGCGACTCCAGCGCCTCGACCCCGATCTCGAGGCCCGGGGCGATCGCGCCGCCGACGTAGCCGCCGTCACGGGCCACGCAGTCGAACTTGGTCGCGGTCCCGAAATCCACGACGATCGCTGGCGCGCCGTATAGCCGTCCGACAGCCAGGCCGTTCACCAGGCGGTCCGCCCCGACTTCGGCCGGCCGTTCGGTTCGGACGGGGATCGGCATGATCGCGGCGGTCGCCGAGAGCAGTTGCAGGCCGCGTCGCTCGGCGATCGCCTCGGCGGCGCCGGTCAGGGTCGGCACCACAGACGCCAACGAGATCCCGGTCACGTCGGCGAGGGAGGCGCCGTCCAGGCGCAGCAGGCCGTCGATGAGGATTTCGAGCTCGTCCGGTGTCGCCGAGGGGCGCGTTGCCGCCCGCCGGCTGGCCACGATGGCCTCGCCGGCCACCAGACCGAGGGTCATGTTCGTGTTGCCGATGTCGAGCACGAGCAGCATTCCCCGATGATACCGCCCCGCCGAGCGGGTCAGCCCCTGAGTCTCGGCTGTGGTCCCGACGAAACGGCGCCGCCCGTCTTGCGGCTGAGCGGTGGGGCGCCCTCATGGAGCCCAATCACCAGGCTGCCCAATCGTCTTGTCCGGAGTGGCCCTCTGAGGTACGATCCACCGGTCCGTCACCGGCGCCCCAACCCGTCACCCCCGCTGCCCCAGGAGGAGTGGTGTCGTCCGTGCCGTCTGCGAAATTCTTCGTGAATCGCGGCATCGTCTCTAGCCGGACCGACCTGCTCAACGTTCTCCATCCCCTTGAGAAGCAGACCGTGGCCTACCGCTACTACCGCGGCCACGAACTGGTTCAGCACGGGATGGGCTGGGTGGAGCGGATCGTCGCGGAGGAGCCGGAGACCTCGACGTTCTTCACCCCGCTCTCGATCTGCCTGAACGTGGATTCGTTCGAGCACCTCGAGTTCGAGACCCGTCCCGACCAGCTGCTCACGTATCGACTGGTGCAGGGGGACGAGGCCGTCGTGATCGATCTCGCGCCCGGCGGCGTTGTGGTCGCCGGGCCGCCCGAGCCCCGTCAGCTCGAGTTCGACACGTCGGGCTACGTCCAAATGGAGTTGCTCGGCCCCGATGCCACCGAGGACGAGTAGGGGACCCCAGACCCGCCGCTTCGTGATCGGCTGGAACAGATGGATATCGGTCCGTCAGGAGCGTGGTGGGCCGCGTGGAGACGCGGTCAGGAGGAGAGGCGCCGCCCGAGGCTGGAGCCCGGGTGGCAGCCGATCGGTGGGATCGACCAGGCAGACACCAGGAGGAAACCCCGTTGGATGCAGTACTGGCGCCGGTAGCCCGCTACTTCAAGTTTGCGGAGCGCGGCACAAATATAGTCACGGAGACCCGGGCAGGCCTGACCACGTTCATGGTCATGGCTTACATCATCTTCCTGAACGGGTCCATCATCGCCGGGCCACTTCATCTAGACCCGATCGCCGTTGCTGCGGGAACCTGCCTCTGCGCAGGTGTCTTGACGATCGCCATGGGCCTCGTCTCGAACTATCCGTTCGCTCTGGCCGCGGGCCTCGGCATCAACGCCATCGTCGCCTACACCCTGGCGGCGCCGAAGGCCAATGGCGGCCTTGGAATGACGGCGGCGGCCGCGATGGGCGTCATCGTGGTCGAGGGCGTGATCATCACGATCCTGGTCATCCTGGGTCTCCGGGAGGCCATCATGCGGGCAGTGCCGCTCGCGCTCAAGCGGTCCATCGGCGTTGGCATCGGACTCTTCATCCTGTTCATCGGGCTGTCCAATGGCGGCATGATTGCGGGCTTCAATTCGACCTACGGCAGTCAGCCTCCGCTAGGCCTTCGTCCGATCGTCGAGCTATCGCAGTGGATCTTCCTGGTCGGTCTGCTGATCACCTTCGTCCTGTATGCGCTGCGCATCAAGGCGGCGCTGATCATCAGCATCGTTGTCACGTCCATCCTGGCCTTCGTCACGGGAGTCACCTCGGCGCCGGCGCAATTGACTGTGACCCCGAGCTTCAACGGCTTGTTCTACGGCGCCTCTGACCTGAACGGAACCTTCACCCAGGTCGCTCTGATCACGGCGATCCTCACCATCTTCGCGATCATGTTGAGCGACTTCTTCGACACCATGGGCACCGTCACCGGCATCGCCGCGGAGGCCGGCCTGGCCGACGAGGATGGGTCCGTACCCGGTATCGGGCGGGTGCTGCTGGTCGACTCCATCGCGGCGGCGGTCGGCGGCTTCGTCGGGGTGAGCTCCAACACCACCTATATCGAGTCGGCGGCAGGCGTCGCCGAGGGTGGACGGACCGGCTTCACGGCCGTCGTGACCGGCGTGCTGTTCCTCATCGCGATCCTGCTGTCACCTCTGGCCGGTCTGGTGGCCGGAGTCGCCACGGCCCCGGCGTTGGTCCTGGTCGGCTATCTGATGTTCACGCTGGTCAAGGACATCAACGTCGCGGACATCGAGGACGGACTTCCGGCCCTCATGACGATCATCGTCATGCCGCTCACCTACAGCATCACCGATGGAATTGGCGCCGGTTTCATCGTATGGGCGCTGCTCAAGATCGTCGGGCGCAAGTGGCGCGAAATCCACCCGCTGATGGC
>PMXQ01000136.1 GCA_003171065.1 Chloroflexota bacterium | reverse complement strand
GCCCTGGAGCTCGCTCCGTTCGGTATCACCGTCAACGCGATCGCTCCGGGAGCGACAGACACCCCTCTGAACCTCAAAGCGCATACACCCGAAGTCAGACGTGTATATGGACAACGCATAGCTCTGGGTCGGTATGCTACGTCGGAAGATATCGCCGATCCAATTGTCTTCCTCGCGTCGGACGCTGCGCGGTACATGACCGGCCACGAACTTCTCGTCGATGGAGGAATGACCATAAATGGGACGGTCGGGCATGCTCTCTCCTAGCGGTTCGAGGACGGCTCGTCGCGGGATCTGAGCGAACTCCAATAGGAGCGAGCTGAACTGCCGCCCCACCCCGCAGCGACGCGTTTCGTCGACGGTGCGCTATCTCGGATGCTCGCTCCCCGCGTCCTTTCACAGGCGCCCGGCAGTCTGAGGGCGACTCGCGTGCGACGCGGGACAAGGTGTGCTTGGGTAACCTGTGCGACCTTCGGGAAGTGGCTCTACGGCGCCGACGCCGCGACCGGGGCGACTCACATTACGCGTGAACATCAAGGATCTGCACGCCCAGCTCCACGAAGCCGCGGCAGACGTTCTGGCCATGGCCCTCGCGGGCAAGAGGGCCGACGCCGAGAAGGCGATGGCCTTCGGCACGTACGCGCTGATCTCGCTCAAACTCACAACGGCCATGGTCGCCTGGAACGCGACCATCACTCGCTAATGGGCGCCATCAGCCACCGAGTGACTGGGGCGAGCGGTGGGCTAACTAGCGAGACTTACGCGAGGGGCTGGACCCGTTTGTCCGCAACCCTATGGCTTGAGTGTCACGCTGATAGAGTCCGGCGGCCTGGCTCGCACTATCGCCGCCCGACGTGTGCGTGGCTGTGATCCATTCTGCCGGCTGCCGGACATAGCGGACCGGGCGACGTGACTTGACAGGAGCGTGGCATCGCCCCAACTCAGGTGTGTCCGCCGACGGCCCTAGTCCACCCCCCTGAACCGCACTGTTCGATGGAGACTCGGACGGTTGGAAACGGGTGGCTTGGCCGGCTACCTGTGGGCACTGCAGGTACGCCGCCGCGAAATCCGACATTCTGCTGCGTCCGCAGAGCTAGCGAGCCCGATGTCGGAGGCGCAAATGGGTAGAGCGCGCTACAAGGCAAAGTCGTACGCAGAGGTGACGCTGGCGGACCGCCAACAGACGCGGGGCGCCCCTCGATTCCGCGTCAGACGTCGGCCTCTAAACCTAGCGCGCTCGTGCCTGTGGCCAGATCGGCCAACAGAACCTGTTGGATGCGCGGCAGCAACCGGTACACGCGCCGGTAGTGCTCCGTGTAGACCCGATCAGACGGGAAATCCTCCAGGCCTCGCAGTTGCGCGTACAGGACCCCCACGAGCAGGCGCGCGCTGACGTCAGCTACGGCTTCAGCGATGACCAGGCGTGCCGGCCGGCTGTGGATGCCATCCGCGGCTAGGAGTGGCCTCAGCGCGGGGTGTCGAGCCCATACTTTGAGAACCCGAATATCTTCGCCAGTCTTCGGATCCTTCTCGGTTTCGCTGACCGCCCGATAAGGCGACATGTCCTCGTCGACGAGTCTGATTCGATACCGTGGGCCTTCCTCCTTCTGGGTAACCGTGACGTTCGTCGACGCAGACGTTTCACCCAATCTGGCCGTCAGGAGTGCCGTGGTCGAAAGCCTCCGGCCTTCGATCCTCACTTTGGCTTGGTAGAACTCGAACTCCTCGTTGAGGACTAGCGCCGCAGCCGTCGTGCGCACGACAACCCCGGGCTGGTTAGAGCTCACCGAAACCTGGCTTCCGAGGTTCGCAACCAGTCGCGCAGGCGCGCGTACCAATAGGGTCTTCTCGCGGCTGAGGCCGACTCGATATGCGGGTCTTTCGAACTCCAATGCCTCAGGCGGTACTACCTCGACTTCTTCGACTTCTCGTGTGGCTCGAACCTCGACGATGGCGTCGGCCCGATGGGCAGATACCACGGCAGAGACAATCGTGGACGCCTCATCGAGGGGCCTAAGGCGGACCTGCCCCTTGAGTAGGTCCGGTCGGTGGCCGTGACGCACCAGATCCACCACGGGCGTCATGACCTCGAGCACGCCTTCCGGATCACACGAGACTTGGACTGTGGCACCCTGTGGGATCGCATCCTCGCGGACCAATACCGTAAGAGTCCGGTCCTCTCCGAGGTAGGCGTAGGCATTCTCGGGCACGAGGCTCAAGGCCGGAGTCGATCCGCCTGAGGGACCCCGAAGGTCCTCGGCCTCCATTTCTCGAAGCTCATCGCTCAGCATCTGAGAGAGTTCCTGCGCACACCTGTCCAGTGCCGCGCGAGCGCGCCGGTCTTCGACTTGGGAATCGGCCTTCTTCTCCCGCTCTTCTTCGGCGGCGACAAGCCTCCCCAGCGGCCCCTCAGCGGCTGCACGCAAAGCCTTCACGAAGGGATGGCTTAGCATCAGTCCGTCGCGGCGGCGGCTGATGATGCGGGCCGGGTTCCTTACGTCAAGTGGACGTCCTGACTCAGCCTCCGTGTCGAAGCGTTGGGCGAGCTCGTCGATGAATGTGCAGTCAAGTCTGCCGCAGAACCAACCGGCTGCAGGCCTGTTCTCGAAACCAAACAGCGTGTTCTCGTATATGGCTCGCCGGCCCTTGACCAGGATGCCGGAGGGGCGCGTTGGCGTGGACGGTCCTTCATCGCATCTGATCGGCAGCCTCATCAAGCGCAAGTGGGCGTGCGCCTCCGGATAGCCTTCGACCTTGATGTCTTCGTCAAAGACAAGCTCGGCGGCCGGATGCGCGTATACCAGCGCGTCGGTTATGCCGCTATTAGCGGTGTAGAGCTCTACCTTCCGCTTGGAGTCGGCCAGGACGTCTCGCAGTTGATAGTGGGTCGAGAGCCTGGCCTTCAGGGTCTCACGCCTGGGGCATCGGACTCCCGCCCTGACTGTGACTGTCACTGAGGTGCCGTGCCCGCGCGGCACACCAATCGCCCCGCGGCTCTCCGTTTTCGCCCTCTCGTTCGCCTCTAGGACGACGGAGCCATCCTGCCGCAGCACCAGCCGACTGTAGCGATCGTTCCTGATCGACTCAAAGGTGACGTCACCGAAGGCTGCGACATCCTTGGCTCCTCGACCCAGATTGCCGCGAAGATCTCCTCCAGTCTCGAACCCAGAGGTTCGTCCTCCAAGCTTCGTGATCTTGGTGACGAGCTCATCCGCTGTCATTCCCGTCGCGCGGTCACGGACGACAACAGTCCAGTCCTGACCAGTCCGCCGGTCGATCGCTACCTGGATCTTGCCTGTCTCCGATGCGGGGAACGTGGCGTACGCGTCATCGCAGTTGGTGATCAGCTCGATCAGGGCTCGGACGATGTCGCCGCCCATGGCTTCCTGGGCATCCTGACTGAACGCCCTGCCCGTGTATTCGACGTGCCCGGTTTCTCCGACGCGCAATCTCACCGTGGTGCCCCTCCAAACCAGTCAGGCCGCTGTGACTCGACGAAATCGAGGAAGGAGAGCAGGTCAGTTCGTCTGGCCGCTGCCACTGCCGATCTGTAGGTCCGCAGTCGCTCAAGCCAAACGGATGCCGGGCTATCGGGAGCGCATATCAGGGCGTCCGCCATCTCGTACTTGGTCGGCTCTATGGTCCCGTCTTGCAGGAACCGGATAACCACTGGCCTCGCGGCCAGATCGCGTACCATGCGCTGGCTCTTAACCCGCGCAGCCGCAGGCACTGGGCTGGCGAATGCGGCTCGGAGCCGTGGCAGGTTCCGCTCCACCCACCGGAGTCCCTCGACAGACAACTGCCGCCCAAGACCACTTTGCGTCTTGATCATGGCCTCCGGGTGCTTGGCCTCATAGTCCCGGAGTGCCTTGGACAAGGTCTTGTAGTTCGGTAGCGACCTCGTGCGCCAACTGAAGCGCTCCGGCGCGAGCTCGTGGCACCGGAGAAAGAGCTCCTCCACGTCGACGAACCCCCCAGCCCCTCCGAGGAGGTAGAGCGAATAGGGCACGATATCGGGATTGTCGATTGGAGACAGCGTAGGTTCGGTTCTTGGCGCCACTACACCGATCCTCACGCAGCCCATACGCCAGGGCGAGGGTCGAAGAATGGAGTGATATCGAAGAGGTAACGACGAGGTCTTCGACAGGCCGTGCAACTCACAACGATTGAGTCGTACCAACGACTTCGGAGCGGGACGACGTCTTCAGAAGCCAGGGCCCAAGAGCCACCGCAATCGCAACGGCCCATAAGCCGGTCTTCGTCGTCGACATTGGGCACGACCGGGATGGGACTCCTCACTTGCTACTTGCCCACCTTCCCGCGCTGCCGAACGACGCGCCGTCTCGTGCCCGTGGCCGTTGCCTGATGGAGGTTGCGCAGCCCGTACGTACCTCTGGCAGTCCGGACGAACCTCTGATCGCGAGTGATGTGCGCAATGAGGTTCGCCGCTGGATCTTGCCCGGGCACCGTTATCCCCCGGTCGCTGAGCGCGGCGATCAAGTCTCGATAGTAGATGCCACTACTGCTCCCCCTCAGGATGTCGGCCGCGACGTCCAAGAAGGAACCGGTCGTGACCACTGCGTCGGTGGGGGCCGTAGCCTCCGCGGTCCTTCCCTCCAAGGCAAGCAGATCATTGAGGTTCTTGACCTGTGCTTCCTTGCGCCCGATTAGCTCCGCCAGGCGGCGCATCTCGGCGCGCAGCTCCTCCAGCTCGTGCGCGACAAGTTCCCGCTTGGACATCAGCGTATCTACGTAGTCCACCACTCTTCTCCAGCCTGCGTGCGTATTGTTCCAAGATTGTGTGGCCGTACTCTCTACCTCAACAGTTGGTAAGGTACAGCAGGCACTTGTCTGTGTCAACGGTATACGCACAAGGTACATAGCACCAAGAGCCCCGACTCTTTCCCGTACGTAGAGACCCACCTGTAGTGATCCAGGCGGCCGCTCATAGCGGCGGACACTTTCCTGGGGGCCAATCTGACGGGGAGGTTAGGGACCGCACCCACGAGATTGGGCACGGCGGGCGGCGGAATGCCTGGCACCTGCCGGCGTCGCCTTTCTCTCCCCCTCGCGCGATCTGCTATAACTACGCCTGCTCGCCGAGCGGGAGTAACTCAGCTGGCAGAGTGTCTGCTTCCCAAGCCTGAGCCTCCCACGGCCGCGGCCATCCTCGTGGCCATCCCTCGTTCCTGACCCAGTTATGTGCTGCGCTCGTGGAGCTCAGCCCGCGTCCAATCGCGCCCACCGTGGGCGGACGCATCTCGAAGAATCGCCTCCGCGCGTTGGCTCGGACTCCTCAGGAAGTCTGCCAGTTGAACTACCCACCGATCGAAAGCGTCGGCGAATTGGTCGCCCAGCGCGCTGGTGTTCGGCTGAGGTAGCCCCTCGCGCAGAATGCGAGTGCGCAGGCTCTCGGCGACCCGGCGTGCCTCGATAGCACGAGCGGAAAGTGGCAGCTCCGCCTGTCTTGTGAAACGCAGCGCTGCCAGCGCCACGCCGAATCGCGCGACCCAGTCTGGCTGGGCAACGGGTGGCATCAGTCCGGGGAGGATCTCGTCGGCGCTCATCAGGACAAGGCGTCGTTCGTTGCCGACCAACCTCTCCTCGAGCAACCCCGCCAGCACCAGCGCGTCCACCGCAAATGCCACGCTTGGCTTCGTGAAGCGCGTCGTCCGGGCCAAGTCGGAGACGCTCAGGCCGGTCGAAGAGGCCGCCAGCAGTGCCGCGAAGATGTCCGCCCTGGCATTGACTCCGAACGCGGCGCGCAGACGGATCCTGAGCAGTGACGGTGACAGGGCCGACTCAAGGCGAGCCTTTCCGCGCGTCACGTAGCCAGGTCGGGGACGGGTCGCCAGGGGCCAGGTGGGGCCGGCGGCAGCCGCGACCGTGGCCACATATTCACCGATCGCCTCGGGCGGCGTTCCCAACTCTCGGACAACCTGCTTGAGGCGCGCACCATTGACGTACCGCCCATACGCGACGCACCAGTCGGTGCTCACATCGCGCAGGCGCGCGTCGGCGTCACCCAGTTCCGCCGTGAGGGCGACAAGCGCCTCAGGGTCCACCACGGCGTCGTCACGCTCGCCGACAGCATCAACGCCCAGCGCGATCCACTGGATCCAGGCCCGATCGAGAAGGGCGCTCTGGAGAGCGCTAGTCGAGCCGGCCATCGGCATCCTCCACCCCGAGGCGACCGAGCGTCTCGACGAGCATCGATCGGTATCCCGGCGATGGATCCTGGCTGAGGGTCCAGCTGGCGGCGGCAAGAAGCTCCTCCCGGTCCGGGCCGAGTTCCTCGAGATCCTGCAGGTGGCGGCTCCGAGGTCCCTGGTCCACCGCGGCGTAGAGCTTGAAGCAGATCATGTCAAAGCGGCCCGCCAGCCAGATGACGAGCCCGCGGTAGTCGCGTCGCTCCAGGCGATCCACAAGCCCTTCCGGCAGGCCGAAATCGAGCAGCGACTCGGGGCCAAGGTTCACCCAGTCGTCCGCCAGTCCGTAGGCTCGGGCGACGTCGAGAACTGCCGTGCGAAGCGGTTCGGGCATTGGCCGCATCCGCTCGACTCCACTCGCCGTTCGCGAGCCAAGCAGGTCGAGGTCCCTGGTGGTAGGTCGCGTGACCAGCCCGCGCAGGATCAGGTTGCCGCCCCCGATGACGACAACCTCGTAGTGGAGGCCTCGAGCCGCCAGAAGCTCGCCGAGCGCCCGAAGCGCAGAATCCAGCTGGGACTGGCCAATCGACATCATCGGCCAACTTTAGATCCGCTCAGAGTAAGAGTCAATCTTGCGAAGCGCCAGAGTCAGTCTTACTCCTACCCGCTGGCCGTGCCTAACCAAGCGCCAGTTCACCTAGAGCGAGTCGCCCGGGCTCATCCGCTTGGCGACCGCGGTTGCTCGCTCAGCGGCCGCAGACGCGGCGTAGCGCGAGACCATCGTCCGTGAGCGCCAGCCCGCGAGGGTCATGAGGTCGGTCTCGTTCATGCCCCCGGCGAGCATCTTGTGGGCGTAGGTCCGGCGAAACATGTGGGGGTGAACGTGATCGCCCAGGCCCGCGGCCACACCGCGCTCGTGGACCATCTGGCCCATGCCGGACTCGGTGAAGGCGCCCCTGGGCCCCAGCCAGAGGTTGGGCAGGTAAGCCGCGTGATGCGGCCGGAGTGACTTGCCGTACCTGCTCCCGCCGTCGCGGTACCGAAGGTAGCGGTCCAGGGCCCGAACGGCCTCCCGGCCGATCACGACGATGCGCTCCCGCCTGCCCTTGCCCTGCACGCGGAGCTGGCATTCATCGAGACTGACGTCGTTCGTCTCGGGGTCGTCGGGGGTCCAGCGGAGTGCGGCGATCTCGGCCCGGCGGGCACCGCTGTCGAGCAGGACCCGAATGATCGCCTCGTCGCGCCGGCCCGCGAAGGAGTGGTCTGCGCAGCAGACCCGCAGCAGGGCCCGGAGCTGATCATCGGCGAGCATCGGTGACAGCAGCTCGCCCACGATCGGCGGCTTCATGTGCTCCATCGGTGACGTGGCAATCAGCTCCTCTTCGAGCGCCCACCGAAAGAACGCCTGGAGGCTGCGGTAGCGGTTGTGGGCGGTCGCCGGCCTATAGTGGTCGAGCTCGTCGGCGATGAAGGCCTCGACGTGCTCGCGCTTGATGGCCGGCAGGGCGGTGGGCAAGCCCTCGCGGGTGGGGAAGCCACCGAACAGGACGGTGGCATCGATGTAAGTCCGCTCGGTCTTGGGCGAGAGGTTTCGGGCCGACAGGTGGCGCCGGAAACTGGCGATGTCGGCAGCGAGCGCGCTCGTTGCCGGTGCGGTCGGAGCCGGTGTAGGATGAGCGCCGCTCGGTCGGTCAGCTCGAATGGCCCGCGGCGAGGCTGGGTTGGATGGGTTACGCACTTCGATCCACCTTCCTTTAGTTTTCTGCTCTAGAGCCATTGGGACAGGCCCTTCCGGAAGGCAGACGCTCCCCGTGAGCGTGAATCGAGCGGGAGTAACTCAGCTGGCAGAGTGTCTGCTTCCCAAGCAGAATGTCGCGGGTTCGAATCCCGTCTCCCGCTCCAAATCGCCAAATCCCTCGTGAAGAGCCCCTCTAATTGAGGGGCTCGAGGATTCTCCGGGCTGGCACTATGCTCTCCGACACTCTAACTGGACAAGTTTCGGAGGGCTCGAAATGGCCCAAAAGACCCCCGATTCGCCGTCCGGACCGACGCTCGGCGTCCTCGCCGACAGCTTCCGGCGGTCGCTGCTGGCCGAAAACAAGAGTCCGAAGACCGTAACGACGTACCTCGACGCGGTTACGACGTTCGAGACGTATGTGCGCGGCCGAGGCCTTCCGACAGCTGCCGACCGCATCCCTAAGACACTCTGCCTGGACTTCGTCGCCGACCAGCTGGCCCGATTCAAGCCCGCGACAGCTTCGGTGCGGTACCGAGCGCTGCAATCGTTCTTCCGCTGGGCGGTCGCCGAGGGCGAGCTCGAGGCGAACCCGATGGCGACGATGCGGCCACCTCATGTCCCCGAGACGCCACCGGCCGTGTACTCGGACGACGAGCTGCACCGGTTGCTGGCGGCCTGCGAGGGCCGTGGGTTCGACGACCGGCGCGACATCGCGATCGTCCGACTGTTCCTCGACACCGGCATGCGCCTGGCCGAGCTGGCCGGCCTGCGGATTGCGGACGTCGACTTCGAGCAGAACATCGCGCTCGTTTTGGGGAAGGGACGGCGGCAGCGAGCGTGTCCCTTCGGGCACAAGACCGCGCAGGCTCTGGATCGAATCTCCGTGTTCGGGGCGGGCACCGCGACAAGGCCCGGCCCGAGTTCTGGCTCGGTTTGGCCGGGCCGATGACGGCGAACGGCGTGGCCGACGCTGTCCGTCGCCGTGGCGCTGCGGCCGGCATCGCCGACGTCCACCCGCATCGCTTCCGCCACACCTATGCCCACCAGTGGCTCGCCGCCGGCGGCAACGAGGGCGATCTCATGCGCCTCGCCGGCTGGCGGAGCCGGACGATGCTGACCCGCTACGGGGCCTCGGCCGCCGACGAGCGTGCCCGCGAAGCGCACAAGAGGTTGGGGCCAGGGGATCGGTACTGACCCTCAGCTGGCCCCGCTGGGCTATGCCTTGACGTCGGGGTCCGATCGCTTCTCTGGCGCAAGCAGATCCGCGATCAGGAACGCTAGGACGCTCGGAACGACAATCAAGCCGCCGATTTCGAGGCCGAAGAAACAAACGAAGAGGAGCGAGATGTCGACGGCGGCAGCTACCCAGGAGACGAGTAGTGACACCCCGCGAGCCGCCGCCATAATTCCGGCCCAAAGGATGGCGTAGCCAATCGACGGAACTGCCGGATTCATGGCGATGACGACCAGCCCGGCGATCAGGAGCAACCAGGCTACTACTTGAACGCCTAGCGCGGCCCAGGATCTTGTCGCCCAGGAAGCACGGTTCCCAATGCCCGTCTCACGCATGGCGTGAGTCTGCCACGAGCCAAGGCTTCAGCGCGATCCTTCCGACGTGAGCTGGCAAGCCTCTGGCGCCGCGGTCGTTGACTTCCTAAGTATCATCTAGGATGTGAACGACACGACGGATACGCCGGACCACGAAGCGCTCTTCGCCGCGGCCAGCGCGCAGGCGGGCTACTTCACAACCTCCCAGGCCCAGGCGTGCGGCTTCAGTTCGGCGCTGCTTACGCACCACGCCAAGAACGGGCGCTTCCTGCGTGTGGCCAGGGGCCTGTACCGGCTGCGTGACTACCCTCACGAGACCCACGAAGAGATCGTCGCCGCCTGGCTGCGACAGGCACCTGACGCCGTTGTCTCGCACGAATCGGCACTCGCGCTCCTGGGGCTCTCCGACGTCATCGCGGACGCCGTGCATCTCACGGTGCCCCGAATCCGCCGGAGGCTGGTGAATCAGCCTGGCGTCGTCATCCACACGACGACGCGGCCTCTCGCCGACGCGGATGTCGTCTCGCGCAAGGGCGTTCGGGTCACCGGGCCGGAGCGCACGATCGTGGACGTCGCCGAAGTCGGGGTCGCACCGGACCAGGTCGTCGCGGCAGTTCACAGTGCGCTCGATCGAAGCCTGACGACGTCCTCCCGACTGCGGGACGCTGCGCGAACTCGGGGTCGTCGCGTCCAGCGCCTCCTCGACGAAGCACTGACGGACCACGCGACATGAAGTACAAATCTGCGCCAGCCTTTCGCCAGGCACTGGAGAGGCGGCTGCCCGTGCTCAGCCAGGAAACCGGCCGCTCGAGTGTCCGCCTGCGCAAGGAGGTCGCGTTCGACCGACTGCTTGCCCGACTGGTGGCAACCGCGCCGGATCGCTGGCTGCTCAAGGGCGCGCTCGCGCTGGACTACCGGTTCGGCAGCCACGCCCGAACGACCCGAGACATCGATTTGGCGACTGCCGGCGACGAAGTCTCGGCGACCGCTGATCTACTGGCAGGTCAGGCGGTCGATCTCGGCGACTTCTTCTCCTTCGCAATCGAGCGCATCAGCGCCCTCGATCGCCTTCGCGATGGTGCCGCCGTCCGTTATCACGTCACCGCCGAGCTGGCCGGCCGCACCTTCGACGAGTTCGTGCTCGACGTGGGCTTCGACCCGCCCACCGATGTCGAGCTCGCGCGACTGCGCGGACCCGACCTGCTCGCCTTCGCCGACCTGGCACCAGTGGAGGTCGCGGCGGTGCCGCTCGAGTTCCAGATCGCGGAGAAGGTCCACGCCTACACGCGCGGCTACGGCGATAGCGCGCACGCCAGCACCCGCGTCAAGGATCTCGTCGACCTGGCCCTGATCGCGACCGAAGGAGCGCCGAACGCCGCGCTCCTGCGCGCTGCGCTGGACCGCACGTTCGCCGGTCGCGCCAGCCAGCGCGTGCCGCCAACGCTGCCGGACCCGCCGCCCGACTGGCGCGTGCCGTATGGCCGCATGGCTCGCGAGATTGGACTCGACCCGGATCTCGAAGCCGGGCACGCTCTTGCGGCTCGACTGCTGGACCCGGTGCTCTCCCAAGAGGTTGCGGCCGGCACCTGGCGCCTCGGACACGGAGGATGGCGCAAATGAGGCGCCTATGGTTTCGGGCTACGAAGACCGTCACGACCGCCAAGACCGCGACATGACCACAGAACTAGATGGCAATCGGTAAAGGCAGAACTGGAACGCAAAGGCTTGACAGCGTCGCTCAGGCGCTTGATAGTGAATACGCTATCATGGTGAGGTGGACAACATGGAGGCGAGCGCTCTCCTGCGCACCGAGCGCGGTCGCGCCGGAGTCACCCAGCGTGAGCTGGCGGATCGAACCGGCGTGCCGCAGAGCACGATCGCCCGGATCGAGCGAGGGCGGAATGACCCGCGGGTAAGCACGCTAAACGCGCTGCTGGTCGGGTGCGGACGATCGCTCAGCAGTGGCGAGTGGCGAGCCGAGCCCGGCCGCGGGCTGAGTGATCGCGCTCTCCGCTACCTCCCGGAGATAACTCGCCGCATCGCCGAGGGCTTTGCGCCGTCGCGCATCATCCTGTTTGGCTCCCAGGCACGAGGCCAGGCAGGGCCGTTGAGCGACATCGACCTCCTGGTCGTATTCCCGTCCGTCGTGGATCGCCGCGAGCGCCGGGTCGCGATTCGCGCCTCCCTCGCCGACCTCATCGTGGACAAGGACATCCTAGTGACCACCGAGCAGGAGGCCGCTGCGCCGCGACCCGGGTCGATCATCGCAAGTGCGCTTTCGGACGGAGTCCCGGTCTATGTCGCCTAAGCACAAGAAGCCCTCCACTGGGAACGTGCAAGAGGCCAGCCGCTGGCTTGCATTTGCCAGGGGCGACATCGAGACCGCCCGAGCGTTCCTTGGCTCGGCGGCGGTCCCAAATCGCAACACGGCCTACATGGCCCAGCAGGCCGCGGAGAAGGCCATCAAGGCCGTGATCCTGCTCGACAACCTGGCGTTCGAGATGACACACGACCTGGCGGCGCTCCAGGCGCAAGCCCCGCCGGACTTCTCGAACGTGGCCAGCACCATGGACCTGGCATGGCTCGCCGACATTGAGACCATGGCCCGCTACCCGGACGAGGGCGATACGGTCAACGGCGACGACGCCGAGCGCGCCGTTGGAATTGCGAACGCCATCCTGACGGCGGCAGCCCGCCACTTCGTTGGCCGCGGCGTGGACGAGACAACCATCACCGCGGGCTGACGGCCGCCCTCTCGGAAGGCGGGCGCGCGGTCTCGTGGCGGCCTGTACGATGGACTTATGGCAGGCCCAAAGACGCGTGACTCAGCTCGCTGCATCGAGTGTGGCGAGCCCGGCCGGGTGGTTCTCGACCGCGAGGGCCCGTTGTGCGATTCGTGCGCGGATGCTCGCCTCAGCGACATTACCGGCTACCCCAGGCTGCCAGCGCCGCCACCTTCCGAGGTGATCGTCGGCCCGGACAAGAGGCCACACAAGATCGACTATGAGATCTGGCGCTCCCCGTTCGGGATCGCCGTCGAGGCGGTGGAGAATCGCGACGGCGGGTACCGGGCCGAAGCAGCGGGCTCGCACTTCGCCGACGTGGCCGAACTGATCGCGCGGGCCAGATCGAGCATTCGCGAGAGGATCAGCCGGCTTGAGCTGGAGCGGTCGCCGCACAATGGCCACTGGCTGATGTCCGGCTGGGAGGTCAACGGCCGGTTCGAGTGGAACGAAGACAGCGATCTGTACGATGTCGTCATCGACGGGCGCCGCCTGACCTGGGAAGAGTTCGGCCAAGCCGTCGGCAGCTTCGAGGGCTGGGGATTCAAGCTCTCCATCGACACCGAAGGGCTGCCCGAGGACGTTCTGTTCGAAGGCGGACGGAACCGGACCTCCGACGCGGACGAACAGCAGGCTGGTGGCGGGGCCGACCCCGATCCCGAGCACGAAACCGATGAGTACACGCCGCCCCTCCGGATCATGGACTCGTCGCACTGGCTGCCCGCGATGACCGTATCTCCGGAGCGCAAGCCGAGGGTGCACTAACAGTGGCCCCGGAGGAGCTTCGGGCCGTTCTCGAGATATCGACTGTGGCGGAACTGGCCCAGCCGCAGACAGTCAAGAGAGGCGAGGCCTACGTCCGGCAGGGACGCGTCGGTCCCATCGCCGAGCGGGACGGCGAGATCGCCGCAGAGGTCCGTGGCGAACTCGCGTACTCGGTGCGACTCTTCTTGGATGGCACGCGGCTCGGCCACGAGTGCAGCTGCCCGATCGGAGGGCTCCGGGAGTTCTGTAAACACTGCGTCGCCCTCGCTATCGCCTGGCTCGAACCAGAATTGGCTGCAACCGAGCCTGGACGTTCCCCGGCCTCCCGGCGGCAACCAGGCGGCGCCGATCCCGTCCCTGACTTCCTTGCAAGTCTGGATCGAACCCAGCTCGTCGCTCTCGTCATGGACGAAGCGAGCGCGAACGAAACGCTGGCGGCGAACCTTCGGCTGCGCGCGGCTGGCGCGCCCAAATCGGCTGATCTTGCGCCGTTCAAGGACTCGATCGATCGCGCCATCGGTGTGCGAGGTTTCGTCGAATATCGCGCAATGCCCGGCTTTGCCCGCAAGATCGAGGAAGCGGTAACAGGCATCGAGCGGCTCCTCTCGTCTGGCAATCCGGAGGCTGTGATCGCGCTCTCGGAGCATGCGATCAAACGGGTTGAGAAGGCCCTCCACCACGTGGACGATTCGGACGGGGTCGTTGGGGATCAGCTCAGGCGGCTCCAGGGAATCCATCTCCAGGCGTGCAGGGCGGCGCGGCCGGATCCGGTGAAACTGGCGGCGCGCCTGCTTCGGTGGGAACTGTCGACCGATTGGGATGTGTTCTTCGGCGCGGCGGAGACCTACGCGGACGTCCTGGGCGAGAAGGGGCTCGCGGAGTACCGCCGCCTGACCGACGTCGAGTTGTCGAAGCGACCGGTCTCGATCTCACGGCACGACGCGTCGAACGGCTTCGACCACGATGCCTTCGCGATCGAGCATGCGATGCGAGCCGTGGCCCGAGCACTCGGAGACGTCGACCTTGAGGTGGCGACGATCTCGCGAGATCTCACGTCGACTTACAGCTATCTCCAGATCGCCCAGGCCCTCGGTGCCGCCGGGCGCGCCGACGAGGCTCTCGGCTGGGCGGAGCGCGGCATGCGCGAGTTCTCCGCCGAGCCTGACCATCGGCTGCAGGAGTTAGTGGCGGCCCAGTACATGGAGCGGTCACGGCCGCGCGAGGCGATGGATCTTGTCTGGCTCGTGTTCGCCGGGCTTCCGGAATTGAGCCGGTACCGGACCCTCAAGTCATTCGCCGAGCGAGCGGGAGCCTGGCCCGAGTGGCGCGAACGGGCGCTTGGGCTTGTGCGCGGTCGAGCTGAGGCAAACCTGGCGAGGCAGGGCGGGACGCAGGGGTACCAGCGTGACCGCTGGACGCACCCGCCGGGCTCCGAGCTCGTCGACATCCTGCTGTGGGAAGGCGAGCTGGACGCCGCCCTCGATACAGCCAGGCGGCTCGATTGCCGCTCAAACTTGTGGCTTGAATTGGCCAAGCGAATCGAGACGGCGCAACCGGACGACGCGGTGGCGATCCTCCAACGTGAGGCGGACATCGCGCTGCGGATCTCGGGGCGGTCGGCGTACGCGGAAGCGGTCGCTCTGTTGGCTCGCCTGAAGGCGCTGATGACCCGCATCGAACGCAGCGGCGAATTCGCCGCCTTCGCCTCGTCAGTCCGGTCGTCGAACTCGCGCCGGCCGGCCTTCCTGGAGTTGTTCGACAAAGCGCATCTGCTGGAGGAACGGCCGGTGCAGCCTGACGACCACATAGCGCGCGATGCCCCCGACGAAGAGACAGCTGCCATGGACCCGGGAGCCTGGACGCGTCCCCCGCTCCGCATCGTCCGCCCAGGGAACTAACCGCCCAGGCGAGAGCCCCCGTTCCGTGCCGCCGCGGTCTTGCTCACCCCGCTGATTGCTGCTCCGCACCGCCGGTCTGCCCGCGTCGGGCCCGAACGAAGTCGACTACCTGCCGCTCCGTCGCGGTGGCGAGGTCCAGCCCAGCGCCGCGGAACCAGCTGATCACGCGCGCCAGCGCCCGAAGGCGGTCGAATTCCGGCGCCGGGATGAGCGCGACCGCGAGATGACCTTTCGCGACGATCGTTCGGACCCGGCCCTGAGCAACCTCGCCAACGAGGGTCGCGAAGGCAGCCCGGGCATCAGATACGCCGATCGTCCGTAGGGGCGAGAGGATCGCCCGTGGCTCCGAGGTGAGCCTTCGGATGGTGGCGAGGTCGGGCGGCCGGAGCGAGGCGAGATCGGCGAGCTCGGAGGGGTCCGCCAATGCTTCCGGATACACGCCAAGCGCGTGGAGGACCGCCAGCGCATCTTCGATCTTGCGCCAGTGCTCGGCTTCCTCGTGGCTGATCATGACCGCGAGGGGTTGCCCGTCCTTGAGACACACGACCGGGTTGCCCGCTTCCACTTTCTCGACGACTGCCCGAAGGTTGGCGCGCAGCTCGCGCATCCCCATTGTCAATGGCCAACTGAATCTGCCCATCCGCGGCCACTGAATCTTCCCACGGGCGGACAGTGAATCTGCCCACTGGCGGAATGCGGCTGCCAGACGACCTCAGGCTTGCGCGCTTGCCGAGCGGGCGCGCTTGGCTGTCAGGACGAGTCCGGCCAGCACAAGGGCGAGCGCAAGAGCCAATAGGAGCGGAAACCACCACCCTGGCACCTTTGGCCAGGCCAACGGGCCACCGTAGTAGGCGGACTGAAACGGCAGCGTCACGCTGCACGGAGCCTCGCCTGGGATCAACAGGGAATAGCAGTTGACTGAAGTCGTCGCGAGCAGCCACGACCACATGAGGCCATGCCCGACGATCGCCCCGGCGACGCCCAAGAGCCGGGGCCGTGCAAGCGCCAGCGCGAGCACGACGAGCAGCTCAGGGACGACCAGGACCGGATCCGCAACCAGTGTGGCATACCCGCCCACCAAGCCGACCACGAGGCCGGCGATCCACAGGGCTCCAGCCCGTCGCCACGACCGATTGCGAACGCTAACCGCACCAGTCATCTCGGTCCCTCAAGACGGATTGCCGCCAGCAGCTTACCCTCCGGACGCCGCCTTTCCCAGGCAAATACAACAGGGGTGAATTGGGGAGACAGGCCTCGCGCCCGGGACATTTCAACTGGACGCTTGAGCTGCTAGGGCAGCGCCGCGTCGTTAGGGAGCGCTAACGAGCGGCCGCACTCCTCGGCCTTCGATCGCCTCGGTGAGCCGATGTGATTTGCCTTCCGTGACGATGACGTGGGCGTGGTGGAGGAGCCGGTCGACAGCAGCGGTGGCGAGACCCTTGGGGAAGATCGTGTCGAACCGCGCCGGGTGCAGGTTGGACGTCACGATGAGCGAGCGCTTCTCATAGGCGGCATCGACCAGGCGATAGAGGGCCTCGGCCTCGTCAGCACCGGCGGGCAGGAGGCCGATGTCGTCGACGACGACCAGCTCGGAGCGGACGATCCGCTCGACCACCTTGCCTGTCGAGGCGTCGATCCGTGAGCGGGTGATCGTCGCCGTCAGCGACTCAAGGCTGAACCAGGAGACACGCAGATCACGGTCGATCGCGGCGTGGGCGATGGCTTCGGCGAAGTGGGATTTGCCTGTGCCCGAGGGTCCGACCAGGACCAGGTTCTCGGCCCGACCCATCCAGTCGAGTGATCGCAGGGCCCACTGCGCCTCATCGGGGATTGCCGAGGCTTTGGGGTCCCAGGCCTCGAACGTCTTGCCCGACGGCAGGCGAGCCTCCCGCCGGTGCAGCTCGCGGGTTGAGCGGTCCCTTCCGGCCGCCTCTTCGGCGAGAAGGACCTTGAGCACCTGGGCATAGTCCCAACCCTCGTCTTGAGCTCGGGCGAGGATCGCCGGTCCCGCTTCGCGGACGTGGGGCAAACGCAGCCGATGAAGGAGTCGAGCCAAATCGAGCGGCCACGCCGGCGGCTCCAGGGGATGCAGGCGCGGCGGCAAGTCGCGCCAGCCGGCGAACTCGTCGGCGGACTGGGCACCGCGGAGCCGGCCGCGGGTCTCGAGGGTGTCGTGGAAAGAACCTTTCGGCATCAGCGGCCGACCAGTTCCCAGGCGCCGGTCCCAGGCTGGAGCGTGTCATCAGCGACCTCGAGCCGCTCGCGTCGAGCCTCGCCCAAGAGGCGCAGGTGGTCGACGATCGACTCGAGATCGCCGTCGGCGAAGCGACCGGCCTCCGCCGCAAGCCCGAGAGCTCGCTCGACCTGGTCCGAGCCCACGAGCATCGCGAGCTCGGTCGCCCGGCGGATCTTGGTCCGGATCCGCTCGACGCCTGACGCCGCGGCGAGGACGAGCCAGCGCTCGGCGCCAGGTCCCAGGCCAAGGAAGGCTGCCTCGTCGGGACTCGCGGCCTTGGGCTTGGGGTGGAGCGGATCAGACGTCCGAGCGGGATAGTGGGCTGGATCGATGCGCGGGTTGCCCGGAGTCGTGAGCGCATGGCGCGCCACCTCGCGGGCGCCGTCGCGGGCGGCGAACGTGACGACGAGCTCGTCGCCCTGGACACGGACCCAGACCCTCTCGCCGACGAGCTGGTGAGGCACCGAGTAGCGGGCCGAGCCGAAGCGGAGCGTCGCGTCATCGTCGACAGCACGGGTGACGCCGAAAGCGACCGTGTGGGCCTCTGCCGGGATCGGGTGCAGCCGCGCTCGTTCGGATGCCAATCGATCGGCCGGGGCTTCGTGGGTCTCGCGGTGAACTCGACCGTTGACCGTCTCGCAGAACCCATCGCATACGGCCCGGAGCTCAGCGAAGGAGCCGTATGCCCGCAGGAGGTTCGCCTCGGTCGGGACGAGGTCGGCCTTGGCGACCCGCACGGTCGCCTCACTGCCACCCTTGGACTCGGGATCGAACGGCACGCAGGCTGTGATCTGAAGCCCATAGTGGCGGCCGGCCGCGACGATCTCGGGGTGGCGCACGCCGATGCCGGCGATCCGATCGATCGTGACCGTCCGCTCGTTGTCGGTCAGGGCATAGGTCGGGCTGCCGCCGAGGCGGCGGAGCGTCTCGTCTAGACAGGCGACCACGGTCGGGAGGGTGCGGTCCCAGGTCGGGATGACGACTCGGAAGCGGCTCCAGGCGAGCCAGGCGCACCAGAGCATCGTCTCGCGGCCTCCGATTCGTGGACCATGGCCCCAATCGAACTGGAGCCACATGCCGGGTTCGGGGATCCACGGCCGATACACCCGCCGATGGCCGGCGGCGAATTCGTGCTTGGCCTTGGCGACGGCCCGACGAGTCGTCCGCTCGGAACCCTCGAAGCCGAGGGCGAGGAGCTTGTCCTGGGCGACGTCAGCGCGGACTTTGCCGTGGCTCCGCTCGACCCATTCCTCGACCTTGGCCAGGTATCCGTCGATCAGTCGGTCTCTGACCGCTCGTTCGTTCATGACCCGGCCGCTGGCCCGCAACCGGACATATCGGGCGACGGTGTGGTGCGAGCAGCCGGCGAGCTCGGCCGCCGCCCGATAGCTGCCGGCTAGATCGAAAGCCTCCAGGATTTCCACGATGCCCTCGGACCTCTTCAACCCTGCCCTCCTTCGCCTGCTGTCTCCGATGAGGAACAGTCAAACGGGCCGGGCAGATTCAGTGGCCGCGGTTGGGCAGATTCGATGGCCGCGGGTGGGCAGGTTCGCGTCCGGCTATGGGCAGTTTCTCGTGGCCGCCGTCACCCCATAGCTTCGAGAACGCCACCGATGGTCACGACGTCTCCTCCCCGATGTGGTCTTCGGCGTCACCGTACTACGGCTCGGCTTTCCGGGCAAGTCATTGTGTGCACGGGATTGCAGCGATAACTCGTACAGTGATACACGTACCCGGTAACGTACACAATGTCTTGCGACTCGGCGGATGAGGGCGTAGGGTCAGACCGTTCTCGCTACGCCTCCTGATCTCGGCCCCAGGCGTGGTCTAGCAGGAGGCCGGAGCGAGACGAACAACATCCCGGCGATCGAGTGAGCGCTCGCTTCCCAGCAGGGCAGGAGCCACAGTCGAACCGCCGGGCAACGCCACGGAAGGACAGGACGCATCACCAGATGAACGAGGCAGAACGGGCCAGTCGGGCTCTACGCGGGCGGATCGGTGCACACCGACTCCACGCGACCCACGACCCTCGCGAGACGACCAAGGCAGCCAGGCTCGCCTTCATGTCGTCGTTCGAGCGAGAGGTCGATCCCGACGGTCTGCTCCAACCCGAAGAGCGGGCTCGGCGTGCGACGCACGCCCGAGCTGCGCACTTCGCCCGCCTCGCCTACCTATCCGCCCGGGCGCGAGCAGCGCGGGCGCGACGACCTCGCACCGGATACCTGGACGACTAAGTAGCTCGATCCGAAGGATGCGTCCCGATCCCAACCGAAGGACCCCGACCTACCGCTCGGTCACCCAGGCGCCGAGCGGACTTCAGCGTGCCTGCCGCCAGACGGCCGCGAGCACCCCAGAAATGTGGCGCGGGACGCTGCATCGGACTGTCGTTGGACGGGGTCGACCCACGACAACCCGATGTCGCGATTTCACGCTCAATCGGTCGGCCGACTGGATGCAACTTACATGAGCTACCGTCCTTCTCCTCCCGCTCATGTTCGTACACGAGTAGACGTCAGCCTGCTCTCGCTCTCCGACCGCGCTTGTCTTCGCCTTCTCGAATACGCCCGCGTCGCCACCGCTAGCCAGCTCGCAGATCTGGTCTATCCATCCCTTCGCACCGCACTACGACGAACACGCAAGCTCGCACTCCAGAATCTCGTCAATAGAGAATCCCTCCCAGCAGAACGTGGTGGAATTCCCCTCGCCTATCGACTCAGCTCATCCGGACGACGCCGCATTCACCTCAACCCCTACCGCTCGCCAGGGCTCATCACCACTCGTCACTCGCTCGACGGCGTCGAGTTCGTCGCCTCGCTCGTCCGTCACGATCCGGGGCTCGTCCAGCTCTGGTGGCCCGAATGGCTGATCAACTTCGACTGGGGCGTCAATCCCGATCACCTCGTCGTCATCGATACCGGCGAGGCCTCGGCGCTCATCCTTGTCGAAGTCGATGAGTCGACCGAACGGCCGCCGGTCATTCGCGACCGCCTTCGCGCCTACGCCAAGCTGTTCGAAGACCACCGCATCGGCTGGCATCTGCTCTGGGTCGCCAATAGCCGCGAACGCCTGGCACGCCTTCGTCAGATCGCCGGATCGATGAAGGACGCGATGCTCGCCGGTCGATGCTGGGGCGTCGCGATCGAGGACGTGTCCCACCGAGGCGCGGATGCCGAGGTCATGGCCATCGGCGCGAAGGATGCGCCTCGGCCGCTCCGCGGGATCGCAACGGATCCGAAGGCACGGCGGAGCGACTACGGAGTTGGCTCGGCCGCCTGGATCAGCCTGCTCGCGAATGGCGGGCGCGAGGATATCGGCGCGTTCTGGTCCGGCGTCGAGCGCGAGCACGTCGAGCCGGTTCCCGCGGCCGCCGTCATCGATTCGGTCGTCGAGGAGCCGACTCAGCCTGCGGCCACCGAGACGCAAACGACATCGATCGAAGACCTCGAAGCGCAATCTCCCGAGTCTCCCCCGTCGTCGGCCGAGACCACGCCGGCGTTCGACCTCGAATATATGACCAGCCTCGAGCTAGCCGTGCTCGTAACCGCGAGATATCGCACCGTCCGGCAAGCCCTCAACGCGGCATCGCTGCTCGCAGCCCGCTATGAGTGGCAGCACCTCGAGGAATGTGCTGACATGTTGTGCCGCAGCTACGAGCCCGCCAAGCAACGCCTCGGCCTGCACCTCGTCGGCCGATACCAGGCGGCCGATCCAAGCATGCCGCCGGCACTCGTCTCGCTTGTACGATCTCTAGCTCGGCACGCGGACGCGAGCGTCGCCGCCAAGGCGCAGGAATTGCTGGACGAGATGGCGGGCGGAGGCTGACATTGACCGGACTCGCCCTGCGTCAGCGATGTCTCCGCTTGGACTTCCTGCTTCGGTGGGCGGCGCTTTCGCGGAAGGTGCCCGCCGCAGCTAACTCGCGAGGTCGCCCCACGATCGGCACGTGATGCAGGGGCGATCGTCCTGGTGGGCTGTCAACTATGAGCGTGTCGTACAGAACTGCGAGGACCGCAATGTCGACGATGAACGCAACCATGGACAGCGTGACGGACGCTGCGAGTGAGGCTATTCCACCGACGGCTCGGATGAGTCCGACCGCCACCGAAATCGCGACAAGTACAGCGACGACCACACGGACCCAGTGTCGCCGTGAACGCGAGAGAGCCCAGGTCCGCTTCAGCGCGGACCAGGGCCCGTCACGCTCGGTCAGGCACACCGGGAGAAGCAGCAACAGCGGCGCGAAGAAGGCAGCGAGAGCAAGAAGCGAGGCCCCAATGATCCCGAAGCGCACGGGGTCCGACTGCGAAAACGAGATGGCCCCGCCGTTCACAAGAACTACAGCGACCCACGTGCCGACGAAAGCGATTGCCAAGAGGAGTGCGACGGCGAGCACGACGAGGATGAGGAACGCCGCGAAGGCCCGCAGCAACGAGCCAATGATCGAGGGAATTGAGTTGCGCCGCCCCGGATCTAGGTCGCTCAGGAAGACGACGAAGAGCGCGACGGGAGCGACCCAGCCGAGGATGCCGCCGATCACAGCTAAAGAGCGACTGGCGGCGACCAGCAGTTGAGCCAGTGCCAGAACGAGTATCACCAGGACGACCGCGACGCGCCTTCGAGAAATCACCCCGAACGCGGCCCTGACTAACTCCGCCATCTAGCCCCTCAATCCGAACGCGGAGATACCGCACGCCGATGTTCGCCAGGCGGCGAACAGACTGATTATGGCGGGACGATCCGCTCGGGTCTCGCTTGAAACGGTCGAGCGCTGGTCCATGTAGGTCGCAACCGATTTTGCGACGTGTTCCGCTCGGGCCGCATCCGAGCGAGCCGAATGCCCTAGCATCCCTAGCTATGGAGCGGGGAAGGCGCCGTTGACCGGCATCGATATCGTGGTTCTCTCGGTGGGTCTGGCTATGGATCTCGGGCTGGCCGCGTTGCCGCTGCTGGCCTGGATTCGGCACGGCCGCGACCCATACTTCACAGATGACGACTCGGTACTGATGCCGTCGCCGCCGGCGGACTTCACGCCCGCGCTGGCATCCGTGGTGATGCACGGAAGTTCATCGCGGCGGACCATTTCCGCCGGCTTGATGGATCTCGCCAGCAAGAATTTGGTCGCTTTTCGGGCGGAGCCGTTTCCTGTGGGACACAGAGCTGGTCTCGCACTGACCCCTCACCGGCCGCGCCACCTGCACGTCCCGGCTCCCGAAGCCGCGCTATACGCGGCAATCACGGCCGCAATGCCGCGATCGGGCTACATCCCTGCGATCCTCCTCGCCTCCCTCAACGACGCGTTTCGTGCGTTCACGAGTTCTCTCGACAAGCTCGCGGTAGACCGTGGCTGGCTGCATACACGGCCCGGGGTTCTGATCCACAAATGGCGCATTCTGGCGGGCGTAGAGGCGCTGTCCGGTGTGCTGCTGGTCGGCTGGATTGCGCCGCTGGCTGGCGGGCCGACCGGGCTGAGCCCGCTGTCTGTTGCCCTCGTAGGCCTCGGCGCCATAGTGGCGGGGGCAGTGACGTTTCTCGCGTCCGGTTCGATGCCGGCCCGGACGCCCGAAGGCGCGAGCCTGGCGGCCATGCTCAATGCCTATCGTCGGACGTTGAAGGCGACCATCGCTCAGGCGGCCACCATTGAGCAGGTGGTCGTCATGGCCCCATTGCCATGGGTCGGAGACGCCACCTCCGAGATCGCCTGGGCGGTTGCGTTCGGGCTCGACCGCGAGATCGACAGCCTCCTGTCCCAGTCGCTCGAGGTTTCAATGTCAGGCGGCTGGCCGACGGGCATCCGAGACTGGTTTTCGATCATCTAAAGGACTATCTTGGCGGCGAATCGCAGGATGATCGCGAGCTTCTGCGGCAGTCATCCCGACGATGCAAATCGCGCTCGCTCCGACACTCTAACTGGACAACTTTTGGTCCCGATTCCACGCTTGGGACATACCGTACCCACGCAAATACTTCCCAAGCAGAATGTCGCCGGTTCGAATCCGGTCTCCCGCTCCAATTCCCCTCTGACGGACGCCGGCTGCGGCGGACCATGCCCAGAGCAGCCTCCTCTCACCAAAGCCCCGCGGGCCGCTAGAATTCGCTCGACCTCCTGCGGCTGGAGATGGGAGCATGGGTGATCAGGCGGAGGGGTCCGAGCGAACCAGCGGTGACCGGTCGTTCTGGACGATTCGCGTCGGACTCGGGGTCGCCATCGTCGTTCTGATTGCGGGTGGCGTGATGTGGCGGCTGCAGGCAACGCCGCCAGCGGTCTCGCCCAGTCCGGTGCCCAGCCACAGCCCACTGACACCGCTTAGTGATGCCCACGTCATCCCGCGGTACGCGACCGAACCGCCCGAGCGGCGGCGGTTGCCGGCCTGGTTCTACGACTGGGATGCCGCGCCACGGTACGACGCCAAAGCGCAAACGGGGCTGCGTGACGCGCTGCGCAACGCGCTTCAGGGTGACGTCGGGCAGCGAGCGGAAACGTAACCGCTCCCGGTCGCTGCGGCGACCCACCGGACCGAGATGGCCGCCCGCGGCGGGGCCGGACTTGCTCCCCTTGGCCGGCCTGGTCCCGGTTAGGGGCTGTGAGTTGACTCCATGCATGGCCTGACCACAATTGCCGGGGGCGCAGCCTGACGGCGTTCCCGTACCTGGACCAGCGGAGCGCGCAATGAACTCCGGTTCCGATCTGGCGCTAGCGATAGTCGCCGGGACGTTGCTCTCGATACTCGTGATAACTCTGCTTGTCGTGGGCGTGATCGTCTTTGCGCTGCGACGGGCGATCCCTCCTGCCGAGGATCCCGCCATCGCGGAACTCAAGAGTCGGATGGCTGCCGGTGAGATCTCACCCGTTGAGTACGAGGTTCGCGTGCGCGCGATCGAAAAGGGAGACATGTAACTGCCTTTGGGGAGCAGCGCCGCCAGTCTCGACGAGATCCGCGCCGTCAACCAGAAGAAAGCGGAGGCAGAGTTGGCGAGCATGGGCTTGACATCGTCGGTAGAGGCCTTGATAGTGAATACGCTATCAAGCGGAGGTGGCTGACATGAAGGCGAGCGTTCTCCTGCGAACCGAACGCCGCTACGTCGGGATCACTCAGCGTGAGCTGGCAGAGCGGACCGGCGTGCCGCAGAGCACGATCGCCCGGATCGAGCGAGGCCAGACTGACCCGCGCACCAGCACGCTCAACACGCTGCTTGTCGGGTGCGGACGATCGCTGACCAGTGGTGAGTGGCGACCCGAGCCCGGACGCGGACTGAGTGATCGCGCTCTCCGCTACCTCCCGGAGATGACCCGCCGCATCGCCGAGAGCTTCGAGCCGTCGCGCATCATCCTGTTCGGCTCGCAGGCGCGAGGTCAGGCGGGACCATTGAGTGACATCGACCTCCTGGTCGTGTTCCCGTCCGTCGTGGATCGCCGGGAGCGCCGGGTAGCCATCCGCGCCGCCCTCGCCGACCTCATCGTGGACAAGGACATTCTTGTGACCACCGAGCAGCAGGCCGCTGCGCCGCGACCCGGGTCGATCGTCGCAAGTGCACTCTCCGAGGGAGTCCCGGTCTATGTCGCCTAAACACAAACAGCCGTCCGCGGCGAACGTAGAAGAAGCCAGCCGCTGGCTCGCATTCGCAAGGGGCGACATCGAGACCGCTCGAGCTTTCCTCGGCTCGACGGCGGTCCCAAACCGCAACACCGCCTACATGGCCCAGCAGGCCGCGGAGAAGGCCATAAAGGCCGTGATCCTGCTCGACAACCTGGCGTTCGAGATGACACACGACCTGGCGGCAATCCAGGCGCAAGCGCCGTCAGACTTCTCAAACCCGGCCAGCACCACGGACCTGGCGTGGCTCGCCGACGTCGAGACCCTGGCCCGCTGCCCGGACGAGGGCGATACGGTCACTGGCGACGACGCCGAGCGTGCTGTCGGAATCGCGAACGCCATCTTGACGGCAGCAGCCGGCCACTTCGCCGCACGCGGCGTGGACGAGTCGCTCATCACCGCGGGTTGACGACCGCCCCTGACAAACAGGGAGCGCAGCGTCTGCCGAGTGTAGTCAGTGGGAGTGGGTCACGAAGGGACGCCGCGAAGACAAGCTAACTCGGCGGGTTTCGGTGACGGTCCCACGAGGGATGCCGCTACGTTGAGGCCAGAGGACTTCCCAACCAGAATGTCGCGGGTTCGAATCCCGTCGCGTTGAACCGCTCGCTTTGATGGAGCCGAATCGTGACATTCAGGTCGGAGGGGCCGAGAAACCTCGGGCCACGTCCGTGCGAAACTGACCTCCAATCCGTGTTTAGGGTTATGAGAGTCGATCCGATCGCCGCTGAGTCCGCAGACCTGCTCTATGAGCGCGCATTCCAGTCCCACTGGGATGATGTCTTCCGATTCTCGCTGGCCTGGACGAATGACTGGGCCGCCTCTGAGGACATGGCCCAGGACACCTTCCTTCGGCTGTGGGGCACGCGACATCGCCTGGACTGGGGGCAGCCGGTGCTGCCGTGGCTCCTGGTCACGGCGCGACGCCTGGCTACGGACCGGTTTCGATCGCTGCGCCGCCGGCTTCTGGCGGCCGACTCGGCAACCATCGGGCTCAACGAATCGGTTCGCGCCCACTGGCTCGACGTTCGAGCGGCCATGGACGTGCTCTCCCCTCTCGAGAGGACGGCGCTCGTCATGACCGCCATCGAAGGGATCCCCTATGACGAGGCGGCCCAGACTCTGGGCACTTCGGCAGGAGCATTGCGCGCCGCGGTCAGTCGAGCGCGGCAGAAGCTGGAGGCAGCGTGATGGACCGCTCACGAGCCGACGAAGTACTGAGGGAGTGGGACATTGTGGCCAGAAGTGCTCGTCGCCCGTTCTCGGCCCCGAAACCGCGTATGACGCGGACCGCACTGCCGGCCGGCCTGCTGGCAGGTGCGACCCTGGTGGTCGCCATCGTCTTCGTTGTCGGATTTGGATCGAGGGCAAATCATCCGGCGGCCGGAAGTTCGTCGCCCGGCGCTTCGGCGTCCGTCGCGGCCACAGCCTCCGCCAGTCCATCGGCGAGTGCGTCGGCGAGCGGGATCGCGTCGGCCCCGTCTGCCAGTTCGTCCGCCACGATCAACCCCTTCGCCCGGCGGGCGGCCTCGGCGGTTGCCAGCGTGTCGAATTGCGACATCACGGGCATCACCAGCGCCAACATTCCTGTCATTTCGGGCGGCGACCTGTTCATCGAGTGCGCACTTCCCGCCCCCGGGGGGGAAGTAGTCGCGCGCGTGAACCTGACCACGAACAAAGTCGTCAAGACTTACACCACCCCCCTAAGCAATGTCGAGCGGGGGTTCGCGGTCGCCGGCGGCGCGCTATGGATCCAAGTCGACAATGGCAGCGGTTGCGTTCTCCCTTGCACCGACTTCAGCCACGTGTTTCGCGTCGATCTCGTCAGCGGCAAGGCGACGCGTGACCTTGTCGATAGGACGCTCGTGGGCGTCGAACACGGCTACGTCGTGGTTGCCGACCTGTCCGGGCATTTCTTCGAGCTCGATCCTGTGACCGGCGACTCGAAGGGTCAGATCTCATCGACATTGGCGGCATTGGCCGACGCTTACGATGCCTGCGGCTCGGCGTGGGGCATAGACACCACCTACAGCTCCAGCTCCAGCACCAGCACCACGG
>PMXQ01000014.1 GCA_003171065.1 Chloroflexota bacterium | reverse complement strand
GTTGTCGGGCATGGCCTCCACCATGGCCCGCAGGTCGGCCACCAGTATCGGACGGGCTTGGTGGGGTGCGGTACCCAGCGTTCGCCGGATACCTGCTGCCGTCATGCGAACCAGCTGGGTCTGGGTCGGGCTCTCAGACCCGGCCATTTTGTGAGCCTGGCTGATCGCCGAGAGTCGTCGGGTGATGGTGGCCGCCGTCATGCCCTCGGAGGCTAGGGCAGCAATGTAGTCGGCGACAGTCTCGGGAGCCGCGGGCAGGCTTGGACGTTGGTACCCCTCGCACCAGCTCTCGAAGTGGCGCAAGTCCGAGCGATAAGCGCGGACCGTGGCCGGGGCCTTCGACGCGGCCACGTAGGACCGCGCCTGATCGCCGATGGATGCGGTGATCGCGATGGCGGGAAGGGTCTCCACGTCTAGCCTCTCATGTCCGATACGGTCCACTTATCGGACCCTTCTGGAGGTCGATTTGAGGGTCGCCGGAGCACCTCCGACGACGCCGTCGCGCCCCAGGATCTGCCAGTCCTCGGCCTCCACGACCGGCGCAATGCCCGCAGACAGGGCGTCAACGATGGGCTGGGCCATGCGATGGTCAACGCCAACCGCGACAGGCGCGAGGCCTTCGGGCGCGTACAGGAGGCCGCCGAAGAGAACGACCGTGCCCTCGTCGGCGACGATGGACACAAGCTCAACAAGGGCGCTCATGACGGATCTCCCGCGGCCAGCACGTCGCGGATCTCGCCCAGGTCTGCCCAGGTATCCCCGTATCCATGCTCGACCCGGATGGAAGGCCGACCGACCGGCAGACCCTCTTCGGGATCGAGTCGCGCCGCGCAATCGACGATGTAGCGGTACTCGATATCAGCGGGGTCCGAGAGGCATACCCCAACCGAGATGAAGTCGAGCCGGTTCGTCCGCGGCGCGATCTTGAACTCGTCGGCGGTCCACTCGTAGTCCACCGCGAACAGCTCGGCGAGGAAGACGACGTACTTGGCGGCGAGGTAGCTCGGGTCTCCGAAGCGGGTGTCGGGCGTCTGCCGCTGGACAGCCCGCAGGAATTCGAGGAGGTCCGCTCCTGCGCCGCTCGGGTAGCCGTCGGCGTGGCGGTAGACGATGGCCCGCAGCTTTTCGCCCATGGTGAAGTGAGTGCTGCTGCGCGTGCTCATGGCGCGACTCCCGTCCGAGCCCCGACCACGAGCAGGCACGCGCAGAGGCGTGCCGGGCAGTGGATCAGAGCCCTTCCACATCGCACAGCAGGGGCACCGTTGCCGTCCCGGGTGGACCGGCTGGTTGCCGCGCCTTCACAGAGCTGTGTCTCTCCGGCGCTCTAGATGTATCGCTTTCGCGACTCGTACATCTTATCAGTGGCAGCTGCCAATGGCTAACGCAGGCCAGGTCGGAGGAGACTTGTCGGCAGTCGGACAGCGTCCGACGGCAAGGGCTCCACCGGGGATACAATCAACTCAGACACCGCGACGGTGTCTCGCCTATCTAGAGCGGCTGAGAGTTCCGGCTCCGTGACGCCGCAGCAACTGACCGACCTCCTCGGGTCGGCACGGTGCTCCTGCCGGAAGCGATAGGAGATGAGGAACCCATGATCGCGTTGTTTTTGGCGGGCGTTGGGTTGTGGATCATCGGCGACATCATGGAGCGCCACGAGCTGGCGGAGCGCCGCAAGCGGCTCCCGCCGCCCTGGCCGCCGAAGGATCGCCGCTAACGCCGGACACGGCATCGACTTTCCTGGGCGGTGGATTAGCGATCCGGCCCGCACCGGGTGAGCGCCACCGATCAGGAATGCCCGAGAGCCCCGGCTCGATGACGGCACGGCAACCGGCCCGCCCTTCGGCGGGCACGGTGGCCCTGCCGGGTTCGATGGGAGACATCGATGACTATCAAGGTCTCAGTCGAGATCGAGACGCCCCTAATGCGAGAGGACCTCGGCATACTCACGGCCATCAGCGTCATGCTGCTCGCGGTCGGCGACCGGCCACTGGCTGAGCAGCGCTTCCCCGACGTCTATCCCAAGGACGAAGACCAGGGGCCACAGCCCTGCGGCGCGGTCGAGGTCAAGACCGGCTTTCGGTGCGTGAGCGAGGTCGGCCATGCGGGCCGTCACCGCTACCGCGACGCCATGGGTGATGCCATGGTTGACTCCACGGGTGACCCGACGGCGGTCAATTGACCACGACCTAGTCGTCGCGCCGCGACGCATGAGCCGCTACCCTCTGTCCCGTGTATGACGGTGAGAAGCAGCTGCCCGAGCCGGACGGTGGCCATCGTGTCCGACTCAACGAGCGCCTCCGCGCTGCGTTCCTCGCCGGAGCCGAGGAGGACTCGCAGCGACGGCTCGGCCGCGGCCTTACGGTCGAAGAGCTAGAGCGCGTCTTCTGGCACTATCCAGGCGACATCGGCGAACACCGGGGCACGCCGTTCTCATAGGCCGTTGGAGCGCATACCACCATGGATGTCGAGACACTCGCGAAGAGCAGATACCTCTCCCTCACGACCTTTCGGCGCGACGGCACTCCCGTCGCAACGCCGGTCTGGCTGGCACGCCAGGGAGATGAGCTGGTGACCTCCTCAGGCAGTTTGTCCGGAAAGGCGAAGAGGCTGCGCAATAGCAGCCGTGTCCTGGTCGCTCCATGCGACATGCGCGGTCGCGTCACCGGCGAGGCCGTCGAAGGTACGGCCCGCTTGCAGGATCAAGCCGAGACGGCGGTGACCATCTCCCTGATCCGGAAGCGCTACGGCCTGCAAGCTCGACTCGCGTTCTGGTGGTCTGGCCGCCACGCCGAGACGAGACCGACCGGGTCTCGGGTGGGGATCGCCATCCGCCTGAGTGGCCCCGCGCAGGCCTGACCTCCCGTCGAGAACCCTGCGAACGGGAGCCTGGCCGACTTCAGAATAAATGTCCTAAACTCGTCCCATGTGCGGACGCTTCACCCAGA
>PMXQ01000088.1 GCA_003171065.1 Chloroflexota bacterium | reverse complement strand
ACACGCCGGACCTCCGTGGCTACGTTGACCTGCTTCTCCGCAGCGGGTTCCCAGAGCCCGCTCTGACGTTGTCGGCCGCCGCCCGTGAGAGATGGTTGGAAAGCTACGTCGAGCACCTGATCACGCTCGATGCCGAACAAATCGATGGAGGTCGGGATCCTGCCCGGCTGCGCCGGTTCTTCGAAGCTCTGGCGATCAATACCGCCGGGATCGTCGAAGACAGGACGATCTTCGAAGCCGCGGGCATCAACCGGAAGACCGCGCTTGCCTACGAGCGTCTTCTGGTCAACCTCCTGGTGGTCGAGTCCACGCCGGCGTGGACCACCAACAGACTCAAGCGATTGATGCTCTCCCCGAAGCGCTACCTGATCGACCCGGCCCTCGCGGGGGCGGTCCTACGGCTCGACGCAAACGCCGTTCTTCGAAACGGTGACCTGCTCGGCCGGCTGCTCGACACTTTCGTAGCCTCCCAGATCCGGTCCGAACTTGCGGTCACCGCGGCGAGGCCGCGCCTCTACCACGTTCGCCAGCAACAGGGGCGCATCGAGGTGGATCTGCTGGCGGAGCTCGGAGGTGGCGGCATCGTCGCGATCGAGGTCAAGGCCAGCTCAGCCCCCACGCCGGATGACGCAAAGCACCTGGCAACCTTGCGAGATCGGTTGGGCGAGTCATTCGTCGCCGGCATCGTGTTCCACACCGGGCCGCGTGCCTAACGCCTCGGCGAGGGGATCGTTGCCGCCCCAATCAGCGCCCTCTGGAGCTGACCGCTGGCAGGCCGGGATTCGAGGGCAGCGAGTCACCCCAACTCGCGCGCGAGTTCCTGATCGAGCGGCGCGACGATCTGTACCTGTCCACTTTGCGCGGTTTCGTCGAAGCGCTGGGCGGCCGGCTGGAACTGGCGGCGGTCTTTCCGGAAGGCCGAATCGCGATCTCGGGCCCCCGGGAGGAGCCCACGAGGGGTCACGCCGTCGCAGAGTTGTAGGTACTCACTTAGGAAACACGGCTGCCTGCCGCAGATAAGTAGGAGTAAATGCGCTCGTGGCAGACTCCCGGGGCGTCCGATCGAGCGCAGCAGTTGGTTGACAATGATCCTACTAGAAGTAGGATAGTCGGCATGGCCAGAGTGAAAGTGTCGACGACTCTGGACGCGGCCAGTGTGGACGAGGCGAAGGCGCTGGTCGGCGAGCGTGGCTTCTCGAGGTTCCTGAATGAGTCGCTCGCGATGCGCCTCCAGCGAGTCCGCCTGGAGAAGCTGCTGGATGAGATGGGCGAGGAATTCGGCCCGATACCGGATGAAGCGCGTGCTTGGGTCGAGGGGCAGGAGTGGCCTCGGTAGAGGCTCTCGCCGGGACGCGGCGGTTGATTCTTGACGCCGGCGGGGTCCTCGCCCTGGCTCGCGGCGATCCCCGCGCACGCGCCGCGCTGGCGCGGGCCCTGCACGAAGGCTACGTCGTGGTCATTCCCACGCCGGTCCTGGCTCAAGTCCATCGAGGCGGCCGCGACCGTGCTCCCATCGATCGCGTCATCAAGGCCGTGGACGCCCTTCTGCCAACCTCGGAGCAGATCGCCCGTCGGGCCGGCGAATTGCAGGCGAAGACTTCGACCTCGGACGTGGTCGACGCCATTGTCGCCGCCGAGGCTCTGGCGTCCGTGCCCGCGCTGATCCTGACCACCGACCCGAACGATCTCTCGCTTCTGCTCGATGGTGAGCCCGAAGCAGCCCGGGTGGCTCTGGTTCGAGTTTGATCCACCGCGTCACGCGCCGAGATGACCTCTTCGCCGGTCAGCTCTCGCCGAGGTATGACCGCAGCATCTCGTGGAGAACCGCGACCATTGGCGCGTGGTTGCCGCGCATCGAGATAGCCGCGGCTCCGGCGTAGAGACTGGCGGCCGGACGCGGGCGCAGTCGAACAAAGAGCGGCAGGCCGTAGCGGGCGGCGATCCAGTTGGCCCAAAGCCGAGCGATTCGGCCGTTGCCGTTGGCGAAGGGATGGATCCGGGTCCACTCGCCGTGGGCGATGGCTGCGATCCGGAGGGCGGCCTCCAGCTCCGCAACCGTAGCCGGCTTGGCCCCGGCGGCGATCACCGGGTCCAGCGCCGCAAGGGCGGCGCGCATCCCCGACTCGAAGGCGAGCAGCGCCGCGGGCACATCCGCGGACGAAACACCGCGGACACCGCCCACCTCAACCTCATAGCCGATCAACTCTGGGAAGGCCGCGTCGGTGTCGCGGAACTCGCCCGCGTAGTAGGGGATGGGCAGCGCTATCCCTGCGAAGGCGCGGCGATGCCACTCCTGAGCCGTGGTCGTAGTGGCGGGCAGGCGCTCGGGGGCGTCGTGCTTGATCTCCAGCGCGATGGCGCGCAGGTTGGCCGTTAGCCGCTTGCCGGAGCCCGGCGGGTCGGCGTTCCAGGGGATGGGCACGATCTAGCCGCGAGCGCCAGACTCGAAGGCGGACGCAATGCCGAACGGATCGTCGTCGCCGCCAACCATTCTGGCGTGGATCGGATCCGCGAACGTTACCTCGGCGCGGGCGAAGGCCTCAGCCTCGGCCTCTGCGTCGCTTCGGTACGAATCCAGCATCCCGAGGGTGTGCATCAGGTCAGCCTGGAGGCCCGCACTCACCACTTCCAGCTCGGCCGTGATCATCTGCTCGGCGAGCTGGTTCATGGAGACACCGAGTCGATCTGAGACGAACGAGAGCAGGTCGTGCGTTTCCGGGTGCTCGAAGCGAAGAGTGAAGGAACGTCGCGCTTGCATCTCCATGATGATACCCACATGACGTCATATGGCAAGAGTGACGTCATCTTCAGCTCCCGCTCAGGATCGTCGCGGATGAGTATCGCTGGGCCTGCTTACGTGGCGCTTACCGGGACGCCGCCGACGGAACGCCGCGTTGCCGGCGGTGGCCTCGTCTTCACGACCATCCAGAAGTTCATGCCCGCCGAGTCGGGCGACCGCAACGCCGTGCTTTCGGACCGGCGCAACATCGTCGTCATCGCCGACGAGGCTCACCGCAGCCAGTACGAGTTCATTGACGGCTTCGCCCGCCACATGCGCGACGCCCTGCCGGCTGCCAGCTTCGTGGGCTTCACCGGCACGCCGATCGAGAAGGCAGACGCGAACACGCGGGCCGTCTTCGGCGACTACATCAGCATCTACGACATCGCTCGCGCGGTCGAGGACGGCGCCACGGTGCCGATCTACTACGAAGGCCGGCCCGCGAAGCTGGAGCTCTCCGAGGCCGAACGGCCGCGCGTGCCGTGGTCGTGGGACGGGGAGGAGCGAGGGCTGTTGATAAGTGGAGGTTTTGGAGGATTATAGGTCGGCACAGATGGGAGCTAACCCATGACCGCCCTCGCTACGCTGGCCTCGGCGGTGGCGCGAGCAACGCCGGCCACACCAGAGGACAAGGCGCGACTCCAGGAAGTCGAGCAGCTACTTTGCGGCGAGAAACTGATGAGCGTCAGCGCAGTCGCGCGAATGCTCGGCGTCTCGTCGCCGACGACCATCCACAACTGGCTCGAGAAGGGCTACTTCCCGGGAGCCGTTCGAACCGCC
The DNA here is from genome assembly GCA_003171065.1 of Chloroflexota bacterium. Classification (GTDB taxonomy): domain Bacteria; phylum Chloroflexota; class Limnocylindria; order Limnocylindrales; family CSP1-4; genus Fen-1039. The sequence continues at coordinate 19,420 of PMXQ01000088.1, read as the reverse complement.
GGTCGCCAGCGTCGCTTCCGCCTCGCAGACGTCCTCGCCGTCCAAGAGCAGATCAGACAGACAGAGGCCCGCAACACAAGCGGACATCTCGAATTCTCGGACTTCGGTGACGAGGATCCGTACGCGAGTCGCTAGCGAGCCAGGGCCGCCCATCTGCGAGCAGGTGGGCGTTTCCGCTTCAGAACAGCTTTCTCATCTCGATCGTGGCACGGCCGTCTTCGATGAAATCGTCGGCTTCGTCCACGAAGCCGTGCCGCCGGTAGAGCCGCTGGGCGCGCTCGTTCGCAACTCGGACATGGAGCGCCAGTCCTGCGCAGTCAGCGCGGGCTCTTGCCCGCGGCTCGACATAGTCGAGGATGACGCTGGCGTTGCTGCGTAGCCCCGCCAATCTACTCGACCTCGAAGCCTTCCGTGGCGAAGTCGGAGTCCATCGCCCAGGCTCGGCTGATCCCGCGCTGGCGCATGAACTCGAAGCTGGTCCGGTCAACGAGCGACACGGCCGAGCCGGTTGCGGCGCGGAAGGCTGCGAGGGCACGGGAGCGCAGCGGGGCGTCGACGTCGGTGACCTCGATGGCCGGCAGGACCTCGTCGATCAGGCGGGCCGCGGCGTCGGCACCGAGGCGGCGGCGAACCAGCGAGACCAGCTCCACGAGCACGTAGCTGTGTGTCACCAGCTCCTCGCCCAGCAGGCGTTCGGTGGCGCAGCGCGCGCGCTCGTGGTTCGAGTCGCCGGCGTCGAGGAGCGCATAGACCGCGCTGGTGTCGACGAAAACGATCACCAGCGGGTCTCTTCGCCCAGGATCTCGTCGTGGTGCTCCGAGGTGTCGGACCGCCCGGATGAGAATGCGCCCGCCAGTCCGAAAGCACGTCGCTGCCGGGTCAATCGATCGGAGTCTTCCGTCACCGTAGCGTCGACGGCGTCGCGGATGATGGCGGCAATGGAGGTATGCCGCCGCCGGGCCTCGCGTCGAAGGCGGTCCATCTGCGCTTCGGTCAGCGATATCTGGGTTCGTATCACGGTTGACATGATATCAGTACATACCTGGGTGATGTAAGACAACCCCATTCTGGGCGAACGCATGATGCCCGCGTCGCCTTCGCTGGCACTTATCTGATGCTCTTTGGCGCCAGGTTCCCGTCCAGGCCGCCGATCGGGCCGACCTGCGCGCCAAGCTCCGCGTCGCCGGTGGTGGCGTCGTCTTCACGAAGGCCGCCTGGCGAAGCTCGAGCTGTCCGACGCCGAGCGGCCGAAGATCGCCCCCGACTTCGAAGAGGTCACCGAGGGCGAGGAGGTCGAACGCAAGGAAGGCCTCAAGTCGAAGTGGGCCCAGCTGGCCGCCGTCGTCGGTTCGGAGAGGCGGCTTCGCCTCGTGGCCGCCGACCTGGTCGACCATTTCGAGAAGCGTCTGGAAGCCATGGACGGCAAGGCCATGGTGGTCACCATGAGCCGCCGGATCGCCTTGGAGCTGTACCGCGAGATCGTGGCCCTGCGGCCGAAGTGGGCAGGGGAGTTTCCGGCGAAGCAGGGGACGGCGCTCGGTATCTCTTGCCACTCCGAGCTACACTCCGCGCATGTCCGCCACGCTCTTCACCATCGGTTACCAGGGCGCAAAGCTCGAACAGGTGGTCGCTTCGCTCGCGGCCGCTCGGGTGTCCGTGCTCGTGGATACGCGCGAGACGCCGATGTCGAGGCGCGTGGAGTTCCGGCAGCGGGCGCTCGCGGCGGCGCTGGACGAGGCCGGTATCCGATACGTGTCCGCCCGGGCGCTGGGCGCACCGAAGCCGCTTCGCGCCATTGCTGCGGACGATTGGGCAGGCTTCGCGGCCGGCTACCGGGAGCGGCTAGCCCTCGCCAGGGAAGAGCTCGAGCAGCTCGTCCCGCTCGTCGCCTCCGAGCGTGTCTGCCTCCTCTGTTTCGAGGCCGATCCCAAGGCCTGCCACCGGTCGCTGCTCGCCCATGAGATCCAGCGACTGCTGGACGTTGCCGCCGTCCACCTTCGGCCGGGGCGGGCGGACGAGCCCGATGATCACGAACGTCTGATGGCGCTTGGCGAGGTTGCCCACCACCAGGTAGAGGTCGCGGCCGGGTAGGTCGCGCTCATAGCGCTGCCGGATCATCTCCTCCCATCGATCCGGAGCCGTTCGCGACCAGCGTCGGAACGATTGGCCGATCTCCCAATCCTGTATCTGCAGTTCGTGGGACGTCGTGCATCGTTCGTCGCTGCATGTGAACCGGTAGCTGAATGTCCACGGGACCTGCTCGAGCTCTTGCATCGCGCGCGCAACCTCCTCGCCCAGGCCCAGGCGTTGCTGGCGGAGGTAGGTCTGCTGGCGCGCGGTCCACGGTTCGGCCTTCTCGATCACCAGGCGTTCGATCTGTCGGGGTCGGAACATGCCGAGGCTGGTGCCGTCAGCCGCCTGAGCTGCGCGGATCTCCTCGAGCGACATCGAGGGCGGCGGGAGCAGCGCCATTCGGCGCCGCCAGCCAGTTGGCCCCGAAGGCAGAGGCTCGCCGATGATCTGGATCGAATCCTGATTGAGACGCAGACTCTCGGGTCGCTTGTCTCCGCGCGGAAGAGTCGCCGCGCACTCAATCAGCTGGTACTTGGCGAACTGCCGTTCTGCCATCTGCCGGAAGGTGATCGGGTACATCCTGACCCAACGTCCCGTATCCAGGTCAACGCCAGCGCAGCAGACCGTCTCGCCGTCCGCATGGCTCGGGTTCGGATACGTCTTGACGACGACCAGGATTCGCTTCTTCTCGTAGACCCTCATGTGCGCGCCCTCCTCATCGCGTGCCCGCACCGTGATCCTATGCCCCGTCGCTTACTTCTCCCTTGCCGCCACCCAGCCGACGCGCCAGCTCCGGAGGCGCGATGACGACCAGTTCGGTCGTCGCCCGAGTCAGGCCAACGTAGAGGAGCTCGTCGAGGCGGTCGCCGTCGGTCGGGAGCTCGACGAGAACCACGACCTCGCGCTCCAGGCCCTTGAAGCGGCGGATCGTCTCGAACAGGACCTCGTCGGGTTCGTCGGGGACGTCCTCGGGCGCGAGACCGCGCGAGCTGCCGTCGTCGTAGAGGGCGGCGTTCTCCAGGAAGGCGTTGCCGAAGCGCCGATGGCGCCAGACCTCGCTGGCGGTGGCCGAGCCTCCCGAGAGCACGGCGATCCAGAACGGCGCGACATGCTCCTCCTCGATGAGGCGGTGGAGGGTCCTGCGCAGCGCGTCCAGGGTGGCGGCCCCGGGTTTGGCGCCGATGACCGTGTACCGGCGTTCGGCCGTCGGGCGCGCGATCGTCTCCTCGTCGCCGTGGTAGAAGCGGGCGGCCAGCTGCGCGATCGAGCCCGGGTTGCGGTGGTTCTCGAAGAGCTCGTGGCATTCCAGGCCGAGCGAGGCGACGACGTCGGTCCGGATGAGGGCCTGGCCGGGGTCGTGGAAGACCCAGAAGACGGCGTCGGGGCCGGCGAGCAGGCGCTGCAACAGCTCGAACCAGCGGGCCTCGAAGTCCTGGCCCTCGTCGACGATGACGGCCGCGTAATGCTCCTGCGGCAGCCAATCGATCGCCGCGTCGAGTGCGGCCGGGAGCGCCTCGTCCCACCAGGTTCGGGGGATCGGCGCGGGGCGTGTCGGGAGGACTCCCGCCTCGGTGGCCAGGCGTTCGCAGAGTCGATGGAAGGTCGTCACGTCCAGCCCGGTCGGGCCGGGCGCGGCCGACGTCGGGCCGTGTGTCGCCGGCGCCGGCGCGGGCGCCTCCTCGAGCTCGCGGATCAGGCTCGTCGCCAGGCGCTGGTTGAAGCAGACGAGGAGTGTCCGATACCCGTCGTGCGCCAGCCGGCGGGCCTTCGCCGCGGCCAGCATCGACTTCCCGCTGCCCGCGGGTCCGACGACCTCCAGGCGACGGAGCCGCCGGGTGCGGTTGAGGATCAGCTCCTGCTCGTCGCTCGCGGCCAGCAGCGCCGCGCGATCGTCCTCGATCCGGCCGCGGACCAGGCGGTGCAGCGACCAGGTCGGGGCGAGGATCTCGTCGAGGAGGCGGACGCCGAGGACGCCGAGCACGGCGCCCCTGGTCCCGTCGCCCAGCCAGTAGGCGTAGGCGCTCTCGACCCAGCGGCGGATCGATTCGGGCGTCTCGAGGGCCTCGGCTCGAGGACGAGCTCTCTAGGAGCGTCGGCGCCTAGCAGGACGTGGCCGCGCGGCAGGCTCGCCAGGTCGACGTCGGGCAGGGCGATGGCGTGGCCGGCACGCGGCTGCGTCCGCGGCGGCCAGTCGGGCAGCGCCTCGAGCTTGCGGACGAGCTGGTGCTTGCTGTCCATCGCCTGTTTGAACGGGTCGCGGTCTAGCTGGTGTCCGCCGATCCACCAGCGGCCCTGGCTGTCGCGCGACGGGGTGCCCGACTTCACCTCCAGGACGAGGATGCCGCGCTCCTCGTGGACGACCACGAGGTCCGCTTCCCCGTCTCGGGCCGGGCCGCCCTCGCGCATCGGACCGAGCCACTCGGCGTTTGTGTAGAGGCGGAACTCGGGGGAGGGGAGCGCGGCGCGGAGTCGCTCGACGACTACGTGCTCAGCGGCCTTCCCGTGCGGCTCCACGCGCCCTCCTGATCTGACCGCGGCCGGCCGCGACGTGACGTCCCGCGGCCACTCGAAGCAGTGTCGCACACGGCGAGGTTCGATCGAGGGCGTGGGCGGGCCGAAGTCTCAGCATCGCGCCGGCATTCCTTCGCAGGGGCCGGAATAAGCCGCCGGTGATCGGCATCTGCTTTCATGAGGCGGGCCCCGCGGATCGCACGCGAGCGGTCGGCGGCCTCTGGGGTAGACGAGGGAGTTACAGTTTGCGATACTTCCGGTATCACATACTGATATGGAGGCCCACGACCGAATGCCTCGTCCGCCACGCTCGCTTCTCGGTGACACGACGATGCTCCGCGTAGCCGGCATCCTCTTCCTGGATCCGTCGTCGGCGCGTTCCCTGGGCGAGTTGACCAGGGTTCTGCCGGACATCAACCGCCTTACCGTGATCCGGGCGCTGAATGATCTTGGGGAGCAGGGTTACATCCTCAAGACGGGCGGCAATCCCCCAACCTATCGAGCCAACGCGCGGCACTACCTGTTCGACGAGATGCGCTCCATCGCCGTCAAGACGCTGGGTGGGTTCGAGACCCTGGCGCGGCGGATCGTGGACGCGCCGTCGATCAAGTACGCCGCGGTCTACGGATCGTTCGCTCGAAGGACAGCAGACGCCACGAGCGACATCGACCTGCTGCTGGTAGTGAGCAGCGCCTCTGACCCCGCCGTGGCCGAGATCGTCAGCGATCTCGCCGGGGCCGCGCAGGCCCTTGGACGCGAGATCAACCCGACCATCTACGACGAACGCGAGTTCGATGCCAGGCGCGAATCGGCGTTCCTCCACGAAGTGCTGACTGGCCCGCTCATCGTCCTCAGGGGAACCTGACGATGCCCAGGGTGGTCCCCCAGGCGGACCTGTTGGGCCACCTGCGCGAGCATTGCATCGAAGGCGTCGAGGACCCGTTCGAGCGCATCCGGAGCTGCATGGACGGCGTTCGGGAGGATCTGGCATCGGCGGCGGACGACGTGGGCGCATACCGCAGCCGCACGGCCGCAGGTGACGTTGAGGACGCGGCGATCTCTCCCACCTGCCGAAGCTGATAAGTAACTGTAGATTGCAGTGGAGCGTCCGGCCAGCCGGCCGTCCGCCTCAGCGAACCGGCTCCCCCGTTGGGTGGTGGAGGACGAGTCGAGCGGGCGGTCGCCGGGACGAGTCGTGCGGTACCGGACCGTCCCAGATGAGTGCCTCGGGGGCCAGGTCCAGGTCGCCGGGCCATTCGACACTCCCATGCCGGACGCGGGCCTGTCGGAACTCGGCGTAGTTCGTCCGCAGACCCTCAAAGACCGGGCCTCGCAGCAGGTCGCTGACGTCGCGCTCGATCGTCGTCCGGTCCGACAGAGTCAGTCGAAGCCAGTAGTCGTCCAGCGTTTCGACCGATCTGATGGTGAGCATCGTCAGGCCATTCCACGCAAGGGGCGCGATCCTGACGATCGGTTCGCCCGACGAGGCGCGGCACCAATCTTCGGCCAGCTCAGCCTGGTGCTCGGCTGCCCATTCCATGACGAGACCGAGGGCGCGTGTCGCGATGCGGCGTCGATCCAGGGGACGAAGCAGACGATCGCAGACCCCAGCACTCTGAGTACAACTACTCATCATGTTGAGTAATTCGTCGAAGCCGACGTTCGTCCGGCGGCCGGCAAGCGAGCTGGAAGCCGCGGCGCTAGCCGCGATGCCCGGGCGACCTTCGAGCGACGTGGTCTTCTCCGGCGTAGGCCTCGAGGAGGCTGCGCATCACAGCGCTCACGCTCTTGCCCTCTGACGACGCGCGAGACGCGACCTTGGCCCGGAGTTCCTCAGGCACTCGAGTTGTGATGCGAGGGGAGTGGGCACCCGTGTTCGTCGCGCTCAGAGAGGGGCGACCGGCACGGCGCTTCCAGGTCGAGAGGTCATAGCCGGCCTCGGCCTCAACCGCCATCCGATCCAGATCGGCGTCAGTGACGACGCGACCATTCTTGGTTCTCACAGGCATCTCATCACCTCCTCGTACGCCGACTTGTAGCTGGGGCGCAGTCGCATCGCATGGATGATCGTGAGGTGTCCGTTGTCGTCCTGGAAGCCAGCTACTTCAAGCTCAACCCCGCGTTGGTCGGGCCCGAGGTAGATCACCTGGCCGCTTCCGTCTGGATGATCAAGCGGCATCGGGCAGGTACTGACCACGTGGCGCATGCGTTCTTCAGTGATCCCGTGCCTTAGCGCTGACGGGCGGATGTCCAGCCGGTCCACGGCTCCCCTCGGGAGTGATTATGTCCGACACAACCAGACTGTCAAGCGTCCTGAGCCGACAGAGTTCGTGCCCGACGCGACCACTGGTCAGCACATCGTCCCGGAGTCGGCTTATCTGGGGCTCATCTTCTTCGAACCGCAGACCCCAGTACCCTGAGTACAATTACTCACCATGTTGAGTAATTCGTCGAAGCCGACGTTCGTCCGGCGGCCAGCAAGCGAGCTGGAAGCCCGGCTGCGGGAGCCTCGACGATTCATCCAGGTTGTCGCCGGACCGCGACAGGTCGGCAAGACAACGCTGGTTCAGCAGGTGCTCGACCGGCTCGATGCGCCGGTGCGCTACGCGAGCGCGGACGAGCCGAGCCTGCGCGGGTCCGAGTGGATCGCGCAGCAGTGGGAAGCGGCTCGGCTTCAGGCTGGAGATGGGCCGGCGGTGCTGGCGCTCGATGAAGTCCAGAAGATCCCCGGCTGGTCCGAAGCGGTGAAGCGGCTCTGGGACGAGGACACGCGCGCCCGCCGCGCCCTTCAGGTGGTGATCCTGGGCTCGGCTCCGCTCCTCGTCCAGCGAGGGTTGGCGGAGAGCCTGACGGGCCGCTTCGAGGTGATCCGCCTCGGGCATTGGGCCTTCGACGAGATGCGCGAAGCCTTCGGGTTCTCGCTGGACCAGTACCTGTACTTCGGCGGCTACCCGGGCGCGGCACCTCTCACCGGCGAACCCGGGCGCTGGGCGCGCTACGTCATCGACTCTCTGATCGAGACTACGATCTCGCGTGACGTTCTGCTCCTGACCAGGGTGGACAAGCCGGTGCTTCTGCGGCGGGTGTCCGAGCTGGGCAGCCGCTATTCCGGGCAGGTGCTTTCGTATACGAAGATGCTCGGCCAGCTTCAGGAAGCGGGTAACGCGACCACGCTGGCGCACTATCTCGATCTGCTCGCGACCGCTGGCTTGATCGAGGGCCTGCCCAAGTTCGCCGGACAGGCGGTCCGGCAGCGCGGCTCGAGCCCCAAGCTGCAGGTGCTGAATACGGCCCTGCTGACGGCTTCGAGTGGCCTGAGCTTCGACGAAGCCCGTGCCGACAGAACATTCTGGGGTCGGGTGGTGGAGTCCGCGATCGGCGCGCATCTGGCCAACGCCGCTGCGGTCGGCGGCTTCGAGCTGTTCTACTGGCGCGAGCGCAACCGCGAGGTGGACTTCGTGACCCGTTCCGGGCGCCTGACGACCGCGATCGAGGTCAAGAGCGGGCGCTCGCCGGACACTCTGCCAGGGATGGACGCGTTCAGCGCCGCATTCAAACCCGGGCGAACGCTCCTGGTAGGCGGCGACGGCATCGCCCTCGACGAATTCCTGTCCAGGCCGGCGACTCACTGGGTCGGGTAGACCGCGCCGAAGGCCAGGTCCACCGAAATCTCAGTCGTCGCAGACCCCGGGTCGCTAGACCCCGGTGGGACAATCTGCGCACAGGCGGGAGGCGTCGACACGCGGTCCGCTCCCCGGCCCGCGAGGAGGACGATGCGTTATCGAGTCGAGACGCAGGAAGCCGCGGCACTGGTCGAGGGCGGCGGCATGGGCTGGCCGGCCGTCGACACAGCGCGCCCGGGCGAGGTCATCTCCGCCTGGATGATTGCGCTGCGGGCAGGGGATATGGAATCGGGTCGTGCCGGCGCGGATGTCGACTGCCTCTTCTACGTCGTGTCGGGGCTGGCTCGGGCCGTCGTCGGTGCCAGGGAGTGCGCCGCCGCGGCAGGAGACAGATTCGTCGCGCTGGCGGACGAGGCGTTCAGCGTTTCGAACGCGGGCAGCTCGGAACTGCGCGTGCTCGAGATGCAGCTGCCTCGCCGGTCGGCTCGGCTGCAGGGCTACGCCGACACCTGCGGTGACGCTGGGCCGACTCGGCGCAACGAGGAATAACGGCCGGCCCGGCGCGAGGGAGCCGCGGCTGAACAGGAGGGAGCCGCGGCTGAACAGGAGGGAGCCGCGGCCGAACGCGAGGGAGCCGCGGCTGAACAGGAGGGGCCGGCAGCCGACGCTGCTGGGCGCGCCGCCGGCCCTCGTTTCCGGCCCTCGTCGCGGGCGCCTACTCGAGCACGAAGATGTTCTTCTTCGCGCAGATCTCCTTGAGGATCTTTGGCCAGACCGTGACCGTGACTTCGCCCAGGTGCGCCTTGTGGAGCAGGAGCATCTGGGTTCGGCCCTGCCCGATCCCGCCGCCGATGCTCAGCGGGGTCTCGCCGCTGACGATCCCCTTGTGGTAGGGGAGGTTGAGCCAGTCGAGCTGGCCGGTGATCTCGAGCTGCTGGCGGAGGGTCTCGGCGTTCACCCGGATGCCCATTGAAGTGAGCTCGTGGCGTCGGTGCGTCACGCTGTTCCAGACCAGGATGTCGCCGTTCAGGCCATGCATGGGGCGGCCGTCGGCGGAGACGGTGGGAGTCACCCAGTCGTCGTAGTCGGCGGCACGCATCTCGTGCGGGTAGCCGTCGGCGAGGGTCCAGCCGATCCCAATGATGAAGATGGCCGGGATCTCCTGGAGGATGGCCGTCTCGCGCTGCTTGCGTGGCAGGTCCGGGTAGCGCTCGAGCAGCTCCTCGGCGTGCATGAAAGTGATCTCGTCGGGCAGCTCCGGATACTTGTCGGCGCGGAGCTTGGGGAACCTCTCGAGGGCCTCCTGCTCGGCGCCCTTGATGACCTTCCAGATCTTCCGCACGACCATCCGCAGGAAGTCGAGATTGCGGTCCTCGGCCGTGATGACTCTCTCCCAGTCCCACTGGTCCACGTAGCAGCTGTGGTCGTGGTCGAGGAAGTAGTCCTTGCGGACGGCCCGCATGTCCGTCAGGAGGCCCTCGCCGACCCCGTAGCCGAACTCCCTGAGCGCGGGACGCTTCCACTTGGTGGCGGCCTGCACGACCTGGGCGTCGATCGGGTGCTTGTCGTAGTCGTTGGAGATGTGGAACTGGATCGGCCCGCGCTTGCCGTCACGGTCGAGCATGTCGTTGATGCCCGACTCGACGTCGACGATGAGCGGAACCTGGACCATGTGCAGGTTCAGCTCCTTGCAGAGATTGCGCTCGATGTAGTCCTTGACTAGGTAGATGGCCTCCTGCGTCTCCCTGCGGTTGAGCGCAGATTCGTAGTCGTTCGGCAGGATCGTCTCGAGTTCCTCGTAGTTGCCGATGCCCGGCCCGGCAAGATCGGCCTTCTTGTCGCCCGACGCGAACGTCATAGGTCCGTATTCCTTTCCATCGCTGGACCTGGTGCCGCACGAAACAGTCGTTGGCCACGGCCCCGCGGGAGTCGAGGCCAATCGGCCTGACTCCACTTTGGGCAGATCATATCTGGGCTTGACCTCCTGCGAACGCTGGGCGATCTTGAGACGGATGACCGATCAAACCAAGCCCGCCCCGCTCGGGCCGCTTGCCCCGCTCGATGCCCCGGCCGCCCCGCTCGGGCCGCTTGCCCCGCTCGATGCCCCGGCCGCCCCGCTCGGGCCGCTTGCCCCACACCCGCCACTCGACCTGGATGATCGCCTGACCCTGTCCGCGGCCGAGATCGCCGCCGGCGTGAACGGGGGCCAGATCTCCGCCGTCGAGATCGTGGAGGCGACGCTGGCTCGCATCGAGGCGCATCTGGAGGGCCACGCCTACATCACCGTCTGCCCGGAGGCGGCGCTGCAACGGGCCCGCGAAGGCCCGACCGGACCACTGGCCGGAGTGCCCCTCGCCGTGAAGGACATCTTCGACACGGCCGGCGTGCGGACCACCTACGGCTCCTCGATCTTCGCCGACCACGTCCCGCGGCGCACGGCAACGGCGGTGGCCAGGCTGGAGGCCGCCGGTGCGATCGTCGTCGGCAAGACGAACATGCACGAGTTCGCCTTCGGTGTGACCAGCCAGAACCCGCACTGGGGCACGGTCGCGAACCCCGCCAGACCCGGGCGCGTGGCCGGCGGTTCGAGCGGCGGGACCGCGGCGGCCCTGGCCGACCACCAGGCGACCATCGGCCTGGGCACGGACACGGGGGGATCGATCCGGATCCCGGCGGCCTGCTGCGGTGTGGTGGGTTTCAAACCGGCGTACGGCGCCATCCCGACGCGAGGCGTGTTTCCGCTCGCGCCATCGTTCGACACGGTCGGGGGCATGGCTCGGACCGTGGCCGACGCGGCGCTCGTGGATGCGGTCCTGACGGGACGGCCTCAGCCGGCGCCTCGTCTCGCGGGCGTGCGGGTCGGAGTGCTGGCCGTTACCGGCATCGAGGATGACCTGGTCAGGTTGGGCGCCCTCGTGGAAGAGGCCGAGCTCCCTGAGCTGGACGCCCATCTCATGGCGGCCTTCGCCGCCGAATGTGCGATCACGCACATGACCTGGTTTCCGCGCGAGCGCGATCGCTACGGGCCGGACCTTCGGCTCAAGCTGGATGATGCACAGGAGATCAGCGCGGTGCGATGGCAAAGGGGCCTGGAGGCCGCCCGGGAGCTGCGGAAACGAGCGCGCTCCAGGCCCGACTGTGACGTGCTCGTCGGCCCAGTGATGGCGATCGATCCTCCCCCGGACGACTGCTGGGAACCCGACGTGCGGGGGGCCATGACCCGCTGGACGCGTCCGTTCAACTTCCTGGGCTGGCCGGCCATCGCCATAGGCGGCCTCCAGATCGCCGGTCGCGACCGGGACGTCGTGCTGGCCGCGGCCCTGGCGCTGGAGGCCAGCGGCCTGCGGCCCATCCCGGCCGGCCGGGGCGAAGCCGGGAGCGCTTCGCGACCTTAAGAGATGATCCCGGGCGAAGGCATCGTCGCGGCCCCGATCGGTGCGCTCTGGGCATGGATCGGCCCCATTCGTGAGTCCGGGCCAGTCGGCCGGCGGCCGACCGCGGTTCGAGGCCGGCGAATCGCCGCACGGCCGGGTGTGGCCTAACTCGTTGGTGCCGTGATCGACACGCCTGACAGCGTGTCGATGCTGATGTCCAGCGTCACCGTCTCATGGGACGGCGTGCTGAGGATCTTCTGATCGAGAGACGCCTGGATGGTCATGCCGGCCGGCGTCCCGTCGTCCTCTGCCCAGAAGGACAGACTGCTGACGGTGAGGTTCTCCTGACCGGGACCGGCCGTGATGCCGAACGCAGAGAGGTCTACGCCCGCCATGCTCGCAACGGTGAGCTGATGAAGCTGTTTGCCAAACTTGGCCTCCACGCCCACGTCAATGAGGACGATGCCGCTGCCCACAAAGCCTTGAAGCGTCTTGCCTGAGGCTGGCCCCTCAGTCCATTGGCCTCCGTTCGTCCGCGAGTACGCCGAGTCGCCGACGACGATGTTGTCGTTCGTGGCCGTGATGCCGAGGATCTTCGAGGCAATCGAGACGGCACTGTCTGCGCCTTTGACCTTGAATGTTCCCGTGACCGAGCCTGAGGTTGGGCCGAAGATCGTGGTCACCGCAATGGACCCGACCACGGGTCCTTGGGCCTGGAAGTCGCTGCTCGCGATCCTGGCCTCGAAGCTGTCCACGGTCGACATCGGCGTCGGTGTCGGAGTTGGCGTCGGTGTGGGAGTCGGCGTGGGCGTCGGCGTGGGNNGGCGTCGGCGTGGGCGTCGGCGCCAGGGTAGGCTCGGCAGAGGCCACAGCAGATGCCAGGAGGCCGTTGAGCGTCTTGCCGCTGCCGCAACAGGCCGCTACGGACCCCAAGAGGAGCACGACGGCTGCCCCCCGGGCAAGACGGCGAACGTGCAAGAACGCAGGCATTTCCCGCCTCCTCATCGCACTCTACTCCCTTGCGACAACCTGAAGGCTTTGGGGGTCGTTGTTTGACAGGGGCTGCGTCCTCCAAGCCTGAGCGCACAGGAGAGACACCTATGCGGTGCTTCTCTCCTCGCGCTGAGTGGCATAAATGGCCTCAGCTTGATCGGCCGCTTCGGACAGGACCTCTTCAGGCGTCGCCTCTGGGTAGGCGGCTCGGATTGCGGCGGTGACCGTGCCGAGGTCAACACCCTCAACTTCTTGAACAGCTTGGACATTGATGACGTAGTTGGCCAGGATCGAAATGACTGCCGCTACCGGCAGTCCGAAGATCGCGCCCCAGATCCCGGCCACCTGTGCTCCGACGAGAACTGACACGATGGTGACGATTGGGTGAACCCCAGAAGTTCTCTTCATCAGGCGGGGGGTGACGAGATGCATGATGAGCGCCTGCCCAACAAAGAGCACAAGGGCGACCGGGACGACTGCGCCTGGCACGAAAGCCGCCGCGACGAAGATGGGCGGTGCCAGAGCCAAACCGGAGCCGACGAATGGGATCGGCATACATACCGCAGCAAGGAGACAGATGAGGAACAGGTACGGCAGGCCAAAGACAAAACCGACAACGGCCGTCAGCACGACCTGGATGATGATGAGGATGACCTGCATCCAGAGAAATCCCCTGAAGGCTCGACCAACCGAGCGATCGAAGAGATCGAGCTGGGTCTCGAAGCGATTCGGAATCACTCTGCGCCACTTGGCCTGCAAGCCTGATGCATCAGAGACTATGAAGATCGACAGAACCAGGGTGATTGAGAGTGCGCCGAGGACCGAGACCACGTTTCCGGCGATGGCCCCAGATTGAGCTGCCAGGGTGGTCTTGATCTCGGGCAGGATCCTGGCCTCCGCCTGACGAAAGAGGGCGGCGAGATTAATCGTGTTGGTGCCGATTCCCAAACGGCCCTGGAGCGAGACCAGACTGGCGCTGATAGTCGCGGTGGCCTCGTCGGTTCTACTTATGAGGTTCGTCGCCTCTCTCACGCCGATCGAGGCAGCAATGAGAACGAAACCGACAAAGGCAAGGGCTATACAACCGTAGACCAGACCGACCGCTTTGCTCCGTCCCAGATGCAGACGAGTGACGGCCCCGTCGACGAGCGGGCTGACCACAAACGCTAGGAGCCAGGCCAGAAAGCAGATCATGAAGATCTCGCTGAAGGCGCCGGCGACCGCCACCGCTTGCTGGACGATAAGCAGAAGGAAGACCACCGACCCGGCCGCAAAGAAGATCGTGGCCAGGCGGCGAAGACTGTGGGCCGGACGCAGATTGATCGAACGAAGAGCGGCCAGACGAATCCTGGGAACCGGGTTCTTGGCTTGCCCTTGGGTCTCGTGAGAAGGGGCATCCAGAAGTGACCGGTGATCAGTCATGGCTGGGCCTCTGCCGCGCCGTGGCCAGCCACGCCCATCGGGTGCTACCGGCGGTGACCACGGCCCTGACGGCTCTGTTTGCGCGAGGCGATCGCCACTCCGGCTAGTAGCGCAGGAGACAACGCCGCGATGGTGACAAGACGCGGCGCACCGGCCATCCAGAGACCTGCCCCGACACCCAGGGAGAATGCGACCAGAAGCTGGAGCCTTGGATCGGACAACTCTTGGAGCATTCTCACGGACTCGGCAGCACCTCCGGCGCCGGCCGATGCGATGCCGGGCAGGTGGGTCCCCACCTCATCGACGGTGGCCCGGGCACCCGCCAGCGCCGCAGCGGCACCCTCCTGCGCCTTCGTCGCGAGGTCGGAGGCCGCGTCGACCACGGTCTTGGACACATCGCTGCTGGCTTGACGGACTTCGGAAGCATTCATCGTGTGCTCCTTCAACTGAAATCTGGTGCCTTGCCGGGGCTGTGCAGCTTCGATCTGAGGCGCGGGCGGGATGCTGAGTCTCAGCTATGCCCACGGGCTAGGGGCTTGTCGGCGGCGTACCTACCGGGATGACCGCCGCGCTCTGCATCCGCAACGGGCGTCCGCATGCACCGCGGTTTCAGCGGGTGAACCACCCGAGCTAGGCCGTGCGTCGACCCATGACCAGCCGGTACACCGCGACCACGATGACCGCGCCGATCACGGCGACCACGATGCTCTCGACATTGATGCCGGTCACGTCGGCCACGTTCAGCACCGTGCCGGCCAGGTAGCCCCCGACGACAGCACCGATGATGCCCAGGATGATCGTGGCGATGACGCCTTCCGTGCCACCCATGATCAGGTTCGTGATGAAGCCGGCGATGGCTCCGAGGACGATCCAAGCGATGATGCCCATAACGGCGTTTCCTCAATTGGGATGCGGACAGGGAACGAGAAACTAACCAGCGTCAGCGGGTCAGGGCTGGTTCCCGGGCCTTCGCACGGCGTCCTGTATGGTGCCCAGGGCTTGCTGAGCGCTGCCCTGGGCTTGCTTGGCCTTGCCTCTGGCTTGCTGCTTCCTGTCCCCGGTCAACTTGCCGAGCCCTTCCTCGACCTCGCCCTTGGCCTTGTTGATAGCGCCTTTGGTGTGCTGATCAGTCATCTCGGTGCTCCACTAGTCGCACATGCCCAAACCAGGCATGGATCCTCATGCCGTTCCATGAGTCTGGGCCGGGTCTGGCGCCGGCCGCGAGGATGAAAACCCCTCCCATGTTGGAAGTCGGAGCGGGTAGAGGCTCTGATTGTGAGAGCGCTGTCGCCCGAGGGGCTGATCGGGAAGGGTCGACGCGCCCACGCCTTGTTTCTACCCTGCACAGCTACGTGGCGCAGCGGCTGGGTGGCGGGGCCTCAGACGGTCATCCCCACGGGCTGCAACCGTCCCCGGCGGATGACGCTGGTCAAGCCCCAAGCGCAGACGACGAGCGAAACCACGAGCAGAATCGCGGAGGCTCCCACCAGGTCTGCGGCCGGCCCCACCACCATGATCGGCAGCAAGCTCGAGACAGACACGAGCATGTTGAGGATGCCGAAGACCCGGCCTCGGACGTCCTCCGGCAGTTCCTCTTGGAGTTGGGTTTGAGCGGAGATGGCGACGGCGGCGTAGCAGATGCCCGCGACAAACGCGATGGCGATGACCATCGAGAGAAGCGAGATAACCTGACTGACACTCTGCAGACCATGGGCCTCGGCGACTGCACCTACTTGGGCATTGAGGAAGTGCGAGATAGAGCCAACATATGAGAGCAGGGCGAGCAGGAAACCGAGGACGATCAATCCCGCCTCGATTATCCGCCGGCGGGGGAAGTAGCGACCGTAGGCGTTGACGGCCAGAATGCCGGTGACAATGCCAAGGCCAAGAGGCAGGACGACCACAACCAAGCCGTCGTCTCCAAGTCCCAAGGACGTCTTGGCAAAATCGGGGCCGAGCACGGCGAGGATGCCGATCAGCGCTCCGGTGATTCCCATATACGAGAGCGACCAGCCCACATTGCGATGCTCGCGGATGTAAGTGATCCCCTCGACCAGTTGCCCAAATGTGCCCTTGGCCGCCCGCCCCGCGACAACGACCGCATGGCCAGATGCGACTGCGGAAACTTCAATCGGCAGGGACGACGGAAGCGAAAACGGCAGCGACGACGGTAGGGACGACGGCAGCAATGGCAGTGACGGCAGCGACGACGGTAGAATCCAGCACAAGACGGCAGCGACGAAGTAGAGAGCGGCAACTATCAGGATCAGCATCTGTGGGCCGGCGATGGCGATAACGAACGGTCCGAACAGCGCGAAGCCCAGCGCGAACGCCGCGTTGGTCGTCAGGGCGAAGAGACCATTGGCCGCCAGCAGCTGTGCCTTCGGAACAAGGAAAGGAATCATCGAAGCTTCCGCCGGGCCAAAGAAAGTCGTCACGGTCGAAACCAGGATCATCAGCAGGTACAGCAAGAGCAGGTTGCTGCTGACCAGGAAGACCAGGACGAAAGCCGCTCCGCGGAGCACGTTCGTGACAAACAACGTGTATCGCTTGTTTGCCCGGTCCACGAAGACGCCGGCGACGGCCGAGAAGATGATGGCCGGAGCAAGGAAGCACAGCAGAAGAACGCTGATCGCGATCTTCGAACCGCTGTAATCAGACGAGATGATGAAGAGCAAGCCGAGCATGACCATATTGCCGCCGACCTGGGTCGACAGCTGAGCCAACCACAACAGCAAGAACGGCCGGTTGCGCAGCACCGCGATGCCGCCACTCTCAAGAGGGGCAGCCGCCGCCAGCGCGTTCGTCGTCGCTGTCTCCGGGGATGGGGTCGGCATTGAAAACCCATAGCCATGGAGCGTTCAGCGAGTGCATGGTATCCCCAGTCCGAGGCCGACACCGGAGCAAGCAGCAGATCAGCGTCCTCTCGGGCCCGGTCTTCGGCGCCGACGATCCGACCCTTCTCGAGACGCTCATCCCGCAGGCGTTCTGGAAGATCGTCTGCCGTGTCCAGGACGGCAAGCTGCGGGCGACCGGCTTTCTGGCGAGTCAATCTCAGCTGCTGACGATGGCTCTGGCGCGTGCAGAGGCGTTCACGGGCTGGCCGGATCTCGGGCGCGCGGCCGTGTATCAGAAGGCCATCGCCGAGCTGGAGACGCTGACCGGACTGAGCTTCGGGTCGATGCGCAGAGCGGACACCCTGGCCCTCGCCGGCGGCAATGCCCCCGAGCGCCTGACGGCCCCAATCGCGAGCCTCGCGGACATCTGCTGGTAGGGTCCGACTGCGCCCACGCGAGCCGTGCGCCGAGCCTACACTCGGGCCGACCGAGCGGTAGTCAACCACGGCTGCGCACCAGGTCGCACGGGAAGGGAGTGGGAACAGTGACGAGTCGACCCGAAGGCACAGCCGTGCAAGCGGACGCCGGCAGGCAGGCGGTCGCAACA
Organism: Chloroflexota bacterium; assembly: GCA_003171065.1. GTDB lineage: Bacteria > Chloroflexota > Limnocylindria > Limnocylindrales > CSP1-4 > Fen-1039. The sequence continues at coordinate 1,980 of PMXQ01000088.1, read as the reverse complement.
GCAGGACCGGAATCGACCCTCAGCGCAATCGTCTGCCGGCTCGGGCTCTGGGCGGCGATCCTGACCGTGGTCCTGAGCGCGACGGCGTTGACCATCGGGTTCGTGACGCCCGCGAGGGGCGGCCCCTTCTGCCCGTCAGACTGCCTCGCCTATCCCTATGTGGATGCGGGCTCGTTCTTCCCCGGGGACTACATCTGGATCGTTCCGGCATTCCTGTTGGTGCCGACCTTCGTGGTGCTCATGGCCTGCATCGACGCCTACGCGGCGAAGGGCAGGAAGCTGTTCGGTCGCCTCGGGCTGTCGTTCGCCCTGGTCTACGCGCCGATCGTCGCGATCGACTACTTCATCCAGTTCACCGTTGTCGCCCCGAGTCTCCGGAGCGGCCAGACCGAGGGCCTCTCGCTGTTCACGATGTACAACCCCCACGGGCTGTTCGTGGCCCTGGAGAGTCTCGGGTACCTGGCGATGGCCGTCGCCTTCCTGTTCGCGGCGCCGGTGTTCGAAGGCGGCCGGGTCGAACGGTCCATCAGGTGGATCTTCGTGGCCGGCTTCGTCCTGGCGGTCGGGATGTTCCTGGGCCTGTACTTCGCGGGCAGCGACATCGTCGGGTTCGAGGTGGCGGTCCTGTCGATCGACTGGATCGTCTTGATCGTTACGGGTGTGCTGCTCGCGGTGGTCTTCAGGCGAGCCGGTCGGCCGGCATCCTCGCGGCTGGCCGGTGAAACCTCCGGCTGAGGTCTCGACACCCGGTCGGGGGTACGGCGTCAGGCGATCGGCTCGCTGCCGGCCGGATCGAAGCGGATCAGCATCTTCGTCGCGGCGGCCGAGCGGAGCTCGTCGGGCGTCGGGTCGCGGTCCGATGGCAGACCCGCCTGCAGCCGGCGGGCGACCTTCGGGCCGTAGCGCCGGACGAACTCGGCGAGAAGATCGGCCCGTGAGTCGGCCGACTCGATGACCGCCGGGACGGCGGCGTGGCGAACGCCCCGGACGAGCAATGACACCCGCCGTCCGTCGCGGAGGTTCTTCCACCACCGCGTGCCGCTGACCGAGAGGACGCCGCCACCATCCCAGGCGAAGTAGCCGATCGGTCGGGGTAGGCCGGCCGCGGAACCCGACGGCCTGCGGCGCCGCTCGGAGCCGCAATTCGGACGTCGCGTACAAAGCTTGCAACACCTGGCTGGTTTTTGCGTAGAATTGTCTCATGTCGAAACGACTTGCAGAGGTAGCTCGGAAAGTCGGCGTCAGCGAGGCCACGGTCAGCCGCGTCCTCAACGAGAAGCCCGGAGTATCCGAACCGACACGGCAGGCGGTCCTGACCGCCCTTGACGTGCTGGGCTATGAACGGCCTACGAAGCTGCGCGGAGAGCGGGCCAGGCTCGTGGGGCTGGTGCTGCCGGAGTTGCAGAACCCGATCTTTCCGGCATTTGCCGAGGTCGTTGGCGCGGCGCTCGCCCAGAGGGGCTTTACGCCGGTGCTGTGCACCCAGACCGCCGGCGGCGTATCCGAGGCTGACTACGTCGATCTGCTTCTGCAGCAGCAGGTCTCCGGGATCGTCTTCATAGGCGGCCTCTACGCGCAGGAGGACGCGCCGCACGAGCACTACGCGCGTCTGGCCAAGCGGCGCATTCCAACGGTGCTGGTCAACGCCTCCGTCAAAGGCCTGGACTTCCCCTGTATCTCGTGCGACGACTCTGTCGCCATGGAGCAGGCCATGGGCCATCTGCTATCGCTCGGGCACTCCCGCATCGGGGTCCTGATCGGTCCGCCAGACCACGTACCGTCCCAGCGCAAGCTCGCGGCCGCTCGTGCTGTGGCCGACAAAGCGGGCATCACGCTCGACGCCGACCAGATAGTCCACTCGCACTACTCGCTCGAAGGCGCCCAGGCCTCGGCCATGCGGCTGCTCGAGGCGGGCGTCTCGGGGATCGTGTGCGCCAGCGACCCGATGGCTCTGGGTGCCATTCGCGCCGCAAAGAGGGC
>PMXQ01000125.1 GCA_003171065.1 Chloroflexota bacterium | reverse complement strand
ACCCAGTCGAGCAGGTCCCGGTTCACGATCAACGTGCCGACGTCCCGCAGAGTCAAGGCCCCTCGCGCGGCGAACCCGAGCGTTGCGTCCGATAGCGGGATCATCGGCCCGCGCGACGTCAGGTACGGGAGCGGCATCTGACCCGGTGCGGCGTGCAACAAGCCCAGGGCGCTGTACGGGCCGATCTTGACCTGCAGCCTGTGGCGAACCGTGCTGACGCGGCGGGTCTCCTCGCCGCGAGCGGAGGACGTTTCGACAGCGTAGAGGAGCGAGCGATCCACCTCGCCGTCGCCGAGGTTCATGACGGTGTCGTCTTCGAAACTCTCGACGAAGGCCTCACGGATGACGACCGACTCCGTGTGGTTCAGGAGGTCGGTGAGGCGCTCGCCTGCGCACTCGACGTAGCCGATGTAGCGGCGACCCAGGGCGTACCCGATGAACGGGATGAGCACGGAGGGCTCCTACAGATCAGGGTGGCGGACCTGGCAGGCCCACGAGAGCAACGCCGGCAGGTTAGCGCGACCCCTCCGCCCCTCCACTCCCATAAAAGTACGGGTGGGGCGTCTGCGCACCAATCTGCCGCCCTGGACCGCTGGATGCGGGCTTAGCCGTTGCGCAGGCTGCCGGTGTTGACGACTTCGAAGTCGGCGCCCGTCAGGGTCTGCATAAGGTGGAGCTGGTCGTCGTTCCAGTGCGTGCTCGGCTCGCCGGTGATGTACCAGGGCGACCCGTTGTCGGCCAGGATCATGCCGTAGCGCTTGAGGGCAGTTAGCACGACCCGTGCCTGGGGTCCGAAGCCGGAGATATCCACGGAGGCCTTGAGACGGACCCGAAGTCCCATCGGCGGGAAGTTAGGGCACGGCGGGGCGGTCTGGTGTCGGGCGGGGTATATGTAGCCGCAGGTATTCGGGGCGGTGAAGCGAATGGCATGGTTGATGACGCCCGACTGCACCTGACTGTAGAGGACGAGCCCTGGCAGGATGGGCAGCCCGGCCGCATCGGCGCTTGTCCAGCCGGCGGGTCGCAGGGCGTTCGATCGAAGGTTCCAGATCGCCCCCGAACCCGCATGCCAGGTCGCGCCGGACTTGCTGACGTCGTACAGCTCGTACAGTCGGCAGGCGCTTGTGTCGAGCATCAGCATGTGGCGGTCCGACCCCTTCTCGATCTTGGGGCTTGCCGGGATCGGGTACGGACCGGGGTCCGACTCGTCGGCATAGTCGAAGCTGACCGTGTACTTGGGCGTGCTCGAGGTCACGACGTTATAGGGGATGCCGTCACCGATGGCGTCGAAGTCCGGATGAAGTGGTTTGGATGCGCCTATAACCTTGATCATGGCCGCCGAATTGGCGGCGACCGGCAGCTTCGAGATGTCCTTGTTCCACACGTTCGAGGCCGGGAAGATCGGACACGGGGACGAGCTGGCCGGGGTGCGCGTCGCGACCGCAGTGGCGACTGGCGTCGCGACCGCAGTGTGGACCGGCGTCGCGACCGCAGTGCGGACCGGCGTCGCGACCGGCCTGGACGGTGAGCCGCCGCTCTGGGTAGCGGTCGCCGACCAGGTGGCGCCGCTGCTCGCGTTGGCGATGGCACTGGTGAGGGCCGAGAATGTGGCGGTGGGGCCGTTGCCCGGGCTCGTGGTCTCGTCGGATGCCGCAATGCCGGCGCCCGACGCGCGGGCGCTCCCGGTCGGGCCCGCAACGGGCGAGCCAAGCTCGACGACCACGAATGCAAGGATGATCAGGACGACCGCGCCGGCGACCAGCAGCGGGAGCGAATTGCGTCGTCGCATGCGCGCATCCTAGGAGCACCCGGCCTCGTCGGGTTGCGTCTTTCGTCCCGGTCGGACGAGCCCTTACGTACAGGCTCGATGAGTGGTCGGACTTGTACGTTTCGCGTGATAATGCCTGGGCCCACCGCTGGGGCGATCGGGGCTCCCGCCACGCCCTGTAACCGCAGCCCATTGCGAGTCCATGAACGACACGACGCCGCGGATACTGCCACGAGCCAAGTGGACCACTTTCTGCTACCTCGCCACGTGGGGCTACCTGCTCTACGGCCTGGGTAACGCCACGCCCTATCTTCGTGACGACCTGCGGCTGAGCGCCTTCGAGGCCGGGCTCCATGCCTCGGCGCTCGCGTTGGGCATCCTGGTTGCAGGCGTGACCGCCGACATCGTCGGCCGAAGGGTCGGCCCCAGTCGGCTGTTGGACCTTTCGGTCGTCTACTTCGCGGTCGCGGCCGCGCTGATCATCGTGGCCCCAGCCCTGCCGGTCTCTCTGTGCGGAGCGTTCCTGCTGGGCCTGGGCGGTGGCACGCTGACTACTCAAGTAAACCTCCAGCTGAGCGGGTTCGGCCGGGCGCAAGGCCGGATACTCCTGTCCCAGGCCAATGCCGTCGCGGTGATCGCGGCCGCCGTGGCGCCAATTGCGATCAGTCTGGCGGCGTCGGTCCTGCACGCCTGGCGTCTTGCGATGCTGGCGCCGATCGTCTGGGTCGCCGTCCTGACGGCGCTTCGGCAGCGTGAAGGCGGGACCTCGACTGTGGAGCACGCACCGAAAGCCACCCTTCCGCGCTCCTACTGGATTGTCTGGTTGCTGCTGGTCCTCGGCGTCGCGATCGAATTCTCGTTTGTGTACTGGGGTTCCACGGTCGTGATTCTCAGGACGGGGATCTCCACCGCCGACGCCACGATGCTGGCCAGCCTCTTCGTGATGGGCATGTTTGCCGTTCGGGTGGTCATAGGCAGCGGCGTCGCCTCGGGCCGCTCCCCGCTTACGCTGCTGGCCGTGGGCCTGGTCGCGGCGATCGCGGGGGCGACCCTGACGTGGATCTCGGCCACGCCGATCCTCTCCGGTCTCGGGCTCTTCCTGGGCGGATGCGGCGTCTCGGTCCAGTGGCCGGTGGGCGTGACGGTCGCCATGCACACCGCCGGGGAGGGTCAGCTTCAGGCGGCCGCGCGAGCCACGCTTGGGTCCGGGCTGGCGATTCTCATCGCGCCGGCCATGCTGGGGCTTGCGGGCGACGCGTTTGGCGTCGCGGCGGCCTGGCCGATCATCATCGGCTTTGCCGTCTGCAGCCTGGGCGTCGTGGCCGTGGCCCATCGGGTCGGGGCAGAGGCAGTCTCCGCCGGGTGACCTGCCGGCTCGTCCGCCGCGACGACCGTCCAGGGCTGCCAGGGCGTCGCGGCAAGTGCCAGCGGCCGGATGACGATGATGCAGTCGGGCGAGGTGCCGCGAGCCGCCCGATGCCGTCGATCCAGCGCCGGATCAGGGCTGCCACTCCACGTACGTGGCCTTCGACGTGCCCGGCATCGACTTGACAGTTCCGCCGTTCGCCCCGACAACGCTGTTGTTTACGAATGTGGTGGCTCAGCGTCCGTTGGCAACTCCAGCCTGCCACCACGGCAGGTGCTGACCGACTCAAATCCGCCATTTACCACCGCGTGCTACCCGAGTTCATGCGCGTAGGGGTCAGCGCAGGGGTCAGCTGCTGACTTGCGTTCGGCCAGCATGAGGTCACGGCTTCTGGCCTCTGTGGAGACGGCCATTTCCGCTTCCGCAAGGTCGGCGAGGCTGATCGCGGAAGCCGGTCATGACCGGCGGCACAACGCAGGCGAGGCCACTCACCATGGAACGATCGTGCCGAACAGGCTGATTGTCGTGCCGAACGCGAAACGTGAATTGGACCGGGGACGGGGCTCGAACCCGCGACATTCTGCTTGGAAGGCCGGGGCCGGTTAGCGCAGTAGGGTCCCTAGTGGAGGCCCGAGCGTAACATGTCCAGTTATCGTGTCGTGCGAAGCTGGCCGCCGGGTCGCTGGAGCCGGCCGGCAGCGATCAGATCGGTGCCACCTCGGGGCCGGGGATCTTCATCTGCCCGCTGGAGCAGGTCGCCGGTGAATTCGCGGATGCTCCTGCGCCGCCGAATGGCTTCCAGGGCATTCATCCGTTCCCCCTAGTAGGTCAGCCCATAGCCGAACGGGAAGACCGGGTTCTCCGAGTCGTGCGGTAGGTCCTCCTTCTGCTTGCGGACCGCTTCCATCGAAGATGGCAACTCGAAGGGCAGCTTCCCGGACGGCTGAAACTTGCCGAAGATGACGTCTAGGACAGCCGCGTCGCTCGCACCGAAATCAGCCAATAAGGCAGCACACTTCTTGGCAATCTCTGGAATGACTGCCGGCCGATCCAGGTGGATATCAACAATGGTCGGGATTCTCTCTAGCAGAGCCAGGATGCGTTCTCTTTCCGGGCTCTTGAAGTCCAGGTCACCCGCGTGGAAGAAACTCTCTAGAAGACCCTCACGAGGTTGGAACGGGCAATCCAAGCGGATGATGGCCAGCTTGGCCTCTGCGGGGCTGGTGACAATGCTCCCATACTGACGGGCCACTTCGCGGTCAATGCCTTCCACATAGATCGGCACTTCTTCTTGAAGTGGCAGGATCGTGTCACTCTGCGCTCCGCCGTTCTTCAGTAGCACGATCGACCTCCGCTGGGCCAGCTCACCCTTGGCCCGGAAGTCGACGTTGCCGACGACCTCTACTGCCACCTGCGGGTCGACGAAGGGCTGGTCGAACAGGCCAAGGCGGAACTTGTCTCGCAGCAGCCGGCGCACGGATTCGTCAATACGAGCCTGATCGACCTGGCCACTCTTCACCAGTTGGACGATGATCTCCGGGCAGGACTCTCCACCAAACTGGTCCACGCCAGCCTGAACGGCTTTCAGAACACGTTCTTCGGCGCTCAGGTCCTCCACTCCCCAACACCTGCATCGCATGACCACTTGCCTATCTACGACGATATCGTGGATGAGACTCCAATCGGTGCAGATGACCCCGTCGAAACCGTACTTGCCGCGCAGCAAGCCCGTGATGACATCCTTGTTGAAGCCGAAGCCGACCTCTTCCAGGGGTAATCCCAGCGGGCGGCCGTAATAGGGCATGATCATGGCCGTGCCGGCATTGAAGGCCGCCTGGAAGGGAATCAGGTGGTACTCGAAGTTGTTCGCGGGATAGACCTGGTCTTTGCCGTAGTAGAAATGCGGATCCTCGCCGTCTTTCTGCGGTCCGCCGCCGGGGAAGTGCTTGGTCATGCAGGCCACGCTCTGGGGGCCGAGGGTTTCGCCCTGGAAACCGCGAATGTAGGCCGCCACCATGCGCGAGGAAAGCTCGGCGTCCTCGCCGAAGGTGCCGGCGATGCGCGCCCAGCGCGGCTCGGTGGCGAGGTCTGCCATCGGGTGCAGGGCGGTGCGGATGCCGACCGCCAGGTATTCCTGCCGGGCAATGTCGGCGAATTCTCGGACCAGCGCATCATCTCGCACGGCGGCGAGGCCGATCGGCTCTGGCCACTTGGAAAAGGCACTGTCGCCCAGACCAACAGCCGGGCTGCTATTGAGGGTGTGAAGCGGATCGGAAGAGATCGTCACCGGGATGCCCAGGCGCGTGGACTCGGCCAGCTTCTGCAGGCGGTTATGCCATTCGGCCATCTGCCTGGGCTGTGCCACTTCATACACATTGAAGTGGTTGATTAGGCGCTTCTGCACCATCTCGGAAGTGGCGGCCTGGTTGAACGGGGCAATCTCTTCGGCCAGGCTGCCGTCCGCATTCATCGCGACCGGGGGGTGGAACATCAGCCCGGCCTTCTCTTCCAGGGTCATCTGGGAGAGAAGGTCTGCGACGCGTTCCTCGATCGGCCGCCGGGGATCTTCGTAGGGATCCAGCCGACCGTTCTTGTTCAGGTCGCGGAAGGTGATCCCATCTTTGGTCAGGAAGGGAGCTTCCGTCCCCAGCATGCGATTGTCCATGGCAAAGTCCTTTTGAACTGGAGCCGGGATTCCATGTCGGACCAATACTGGCAGTACGGAGAGACTACTCCGTAGCGGCTCAGCATCGATCGGGACTTCCAGCCGGCCAGACGCATCAGGTCGCTCTCGGTCCCGCCGGACGCCAGCCAGGCTGCGCAAATACGTGCCGAAACCCGTGCCCAATCGCGCCGAGACCCGCGGTTGCGGGCCGGTCGCGAACGACCTGGCAGATCCCCGATTGCGACCGCAACATCATCAGGCTGAGTGCCTTGCCGAGCGTGACAAGGGTTTGGAGCGGGAGACGGGTCTCGAACCCGCGACGTTCAGCTTGGAAGGCCGACGCTCGGTGCGCATCCGACTCCATGGAATGTCATGAAAAGGAGCC
>PMXQ01000059.1 GCA_003171065.1 Chloroflexota bacterium | reverse complement strand
TCGACGTTGATCTCGGTGCCGGTTTCCTCCTGGATCTTGCGGATCACGGAGCCGCCCTTGCCGATGATGTCGCGGATCTTCTCGGGGTTGATCTTGATGGTGATGATGCGCGGCGCGAAGCTGCTCATCTCGGTCCGGCTGGACGGGATGACCGCGTCCATCTTGTCGAGGATCGCCATTCGGGCGGCGTGGGCCTTCTCCAGGCCCTGGCGGATGATCGCCTCGCTGATGCCCTTGACCTTGATGTCCATCTGCAGTGCCGTGACGCCCTCGCGGGTGCCGGTCACCTTGAAGTCCATGTCGCCGAAGGCGTCTTCCTTGCCGAGGATGTCCGTCAGGACCACGAACCGTCCGTCCGGCTCGCTGATCAGGCCCATCGCGGCGCCGGCGACGGCGGCCTTGATCGGCACGCCGGCGTCCATCAGGGCCAGGCTGGAGCCGCAGGTCGACGCCATCGAGGTCGATCCGTTCGAGGTCACGCACTCGCTGACGAGCCGGATCACGTACGGGAACTCGTCCTCCGACGGAAGGACCGGCAGGAGCGCGCGCTCCGCGAGATGTCCGTGGCCGATCTCGCGCCGGCCGGGGCCGCGCATCGGCTTGTTCTCGCCCGTGCTATAGGGCGGCATGTTGTAGTGGTGGAGATACCGCTTCTCAGTCTCGGGGCTGATCGTGTCGATCCGCTGAACGTCCGAGGCCGGACCCAGCGTGGCCACGGTGAGAGCCTGAGTCTGGCCGCGCGTGAAGAGGCCGGAGCCGTGGGCCCGCGGCAGCACGCCGACCTCGACGATGATCGGACGGATCTCGTCGACGCCGCGGCCGTCCATGCGGACGCCTTCGTCGAGGACCAGCTTGCGGACCGTCTTCTTCTGGACGAGCCCGAAGAGGCTCTTGCTGACGCGACCCTGGCGGCGAGCGGCGTCGAGGAGCGCTGCCGGGTCCTGGCCTTCCTGACGGTTGGCTCGGACGGAGACGGCGATGGCGTCTTCCAGGAGTTGGATGCGCGGCGGCAGATCCTGGCCGAACCGGGCCAGCACGGCGGCCGTCGTTTCGGCGTCGGCAAGGCCGCGATGAGCCGTTTCGACCGTCAGGCCGAAGAAGCGGGCGACGTCGCCGAGCTTGTACGACTCAAGGTCCGGGTAGCCATCGCGAGCGATGGCGAGAGTGTCGAAGTAGCTCGCCTCAGCGAACTTGCCCGGCTCACCAAGCGCCTGCTCGATGAAGCCGAGGTCGAAGCCGACGTTGTGGCCGACCAGGCTGGCCGTCCCGGCGAACTCCATGAAGCGCAGCGCCGCGTCGCGCGGGGCCGGCGCACCGGCCACTTCCGCGTCGGTGATGCCGTGCATCTGTGCGCCGAAGATCGGCCGGCCCGGGTTCACGAAGGTGGAGAAGCGATCGACGATCTCGCCGTCGCGAACGCGCACGGCGCCGATCTCGATCAGGTCCGCCATCTTGGGGTCGCGGCCGGTGGTCTCGACGTCGACGACGACAAACTCGGACCCGCGCTGGGCGACCTTCTTGACGAACTCAAGGACGGAACTCGTCCCGGGCTCGAGGTAGCCGATCATCTTGGGCTTGCCGACCGCGGCGCGCATCTCCTCCTGGATGTCGATGAGCGGCTGCAGCGAGCGGTGGCCAAAGAGGATCGCGTCGGCCATGACGTCTTCGGGGACGATCGAGGCGCCTGCCTCGACCATCATTATCGCGTCACGTGTGCCCGAGACGATGAGGTCGATGTCGGAGCGCTCGAGGTCACTAACTGTTGGGTTGACGACGAACTCGCCGTCTATGCGGCCGATCCGAACGGCCCCGATGGGTCCGAGGAACGGGATCGCGCTGATGGTCAGCGCGCACGACGCGGCGAACGTGCCAAGGACGTCCGACTGATTCTCCTGGTCCGTGGACAGGACCGTGATCACGACCTGGATGTCGTCCTTGTAGCCCTCAGGGAAGAGCGGGCGGATCGGCCGATCGGTCAGGCGGCAGGCCAGGATGGCCTGCTCGGACGGGCGCGACTCGCGCTTGATAAAACCGCCCGGGATCTTGCCGGCGGCGTACATGCGCTCTTCGAATTCGACCGTGAGCGGGAAGAAGTCCAGGCCGGGCCGCGGATCGGCGCGGTTTGCGGTGCCAAGCACCATGGTGTCGCCAAAGCGGACCGTTACGGCACCACCGGCGAGCATAGCCAGCTTGCCGGTCTCGATCCTGAGGGTGCGTCCGGCGAACTGCGTCTCGAATATCTGAGACACGGGTGTTATTTCCTCCTGAGCCAGGAGGATGGATGGTGTTCCGAAGCTCGCCTGGACGCGCCGGGCGCGAAGGATGCACCTGCGCGAGGTCTCAGCCCCGCGCCAGGGTCACAGTGCTTAGCGGCGCAGTCCGAGCCGTGCGATGACGGCTCGATAGCGGGCGTTGTCCTTCTTGATCAGGTAGGCAAGAAGGCGCCTTCGCTGTCCGACGAGCTTGAGGAGGCCGCGGCGGGACTGGTTGTCCTTCGGAAAGCCCCGCAGGTGCTCCGTGAGCTCCTTGATCCTTTCGGTCAGGAGCGCAATCTGCACCTCTGCGGAGCCCGTGTCGCCTTCATGGACGGCGTAATCCGAGATCACCTGTTCCTTCGCTTCCCGCGCGAGCGGCACACGATCCTCCGACTAGCTCTCTAGAACGTGGGTATTTCGTCTCTCTAAATGCCTGGCGGATGGTAGCAGGGTTCGACGCCCTGCGCCAGACGGGCGAGGAGCCGAGCCCTGATGACAAGCCCGCGGTCAGGCGGCGAAGACGACTCTCAGGCGCTCCGTCAACTGATCCCAGGCGCCATCCTCGAGCGTCAGGCCGTCCCCGTCCACTGCGCCAGTCGCGGGCCTGTCGGCGCGAAGAGCCGGGGCATCCGCCTGCCACGGCGCCCCAACCAGAACTGAATATCTGGCCGGCGGCGGCAGAACGACCGGGAGATCGAACCGGACTCGAACCTCGTCTGGAAGGCCCGCGGCTCTTTCCACGCGACCCGTCACGGAGAGCGGCCGCCCGAGCATGCGCCGGGCGGCCGCCAGATCGCCGGCCGCGACCCGCCGTCGGATCTCCGAGCTGCGGACCTGCTCGCCGTCGAGGAGCAGCGAGTGAATGACTGTGACTTCGAACCCGTCTTCCTTGCCCAGCTCAGTCAGCGCCTCGGGAGTGCCCTGGCGCTCATAGCCGAAGGCGGCATCGGGCGTCATGACGAAACCCGCCAGGTCCACTCGACTGCGAATGCGGGCCACGAACTCCCGGTACGTGGTGGTGCGAAGCGAATGGTCGAAATGCTGCACCACCGTCACCTCCGCGCCCGCGGCAGCCAGACGGACGAGCCTCTCGTCCGGGTCGCACAGGAGCGCCGGGGCAAGGCCCGTGACGACCTCCTCCGGATGAGCATCGAAGGTGATTACGGCCGGCCTCGCATTCGCCCGTGCGGCCGCGTGGCGAAGCTCTCGCAGCAGGTACAGGTGGCCCCGATGCAGGCCGTCGAAGACGCCGACCGCGACGTACAACCGGCCGTGCTCCGGACGAAGCTCGTCCACTCCCAGCACGACCTCGTGCGGGATCCCGGCGCGGGCGTACTGGAGCCGCGGCTCCCCTGGCCGGCCCCGGGGCGTGGCCGCGGCCGCGTCACCCTGGCGGGCGCTCGAGGCCGGGACGACGAACATCTTCTCGGGCACGATCCGCCCCGCTCGCCACGAGCCGATGCCGACAAGCGCCTGGCGCGCGTCGACCAGCCTGACCCTGGCCCCCTGCTCGGCATGGGGCCGCTCCGCCGGCTTCACTTGCTGTCCGCGAGCCGTCGCCGCCACTTCGCCGTCGGACAAAGCCGCGGCCGGGATCGACTCGAGTCCGACGTCGATCGGCAGCAGCAGCTCAGCCAGGGCCGCTCGTCCGCCCGCAGCGGCGGCTCGCACCGCGTCGAGGTCGTGCGCCGCCTCCAGGCGGAACGGCCCGCTGCGAGTTCGAGTCAGGACGCCCAGGTAGGCGCCACACCCGAGCCGCTCACCGAGATCGCGAGCCAGCGACCGGATGTACGTGCCGGCCCCGCACTCGACCTCCAGCACCGCGGTGGGGCGCTCCGGGTCCGAACCGTCCCATTCGACCAGTTCGAGACGGTGGATCTTGACCGCCCGAGGCGCGAGCTCGAGAGGCTGACCCTGTCTGGCCAGCTGGTAGGCCCGACGCCCCCCAACCTTCATGGCACTGAACGCGGGCGGGCGCTGGTCGATCGAACCGCGGAAGCCCGCCAGCGCCTCCAGCACGGACTCGCGCGTGGGCGCCGGACCCTCGCCGGGGACGAGCTCGCCGTCTCGATCGTCAGTGGGCGAGCTGGCGCCGAAGCAGATCGTGGCGCGGTAGGCCTTATCGTCGCCCATGTGGTACTCCACGACGCGCGTCCCGAGTCCCAGGAAGACGGGCAGCACGCCGGACGCAAAGGGATCGAGCGTCCCACCGTGCCCAACGCGGCGAGTGCCGCTCAGGCGACGGACCAGGCCGACCATGTCGTGGGAGGTCGGACCGGCAGGCTTGGCCAGGACGAGCACACCGTCCATGCCGCCTTCCCTGGCGCGGCCGGAGTCGCTCATCGCGCCGCCGGCCCGCCCGCCCCTACCAGTTCGGCGGCTCGAGCCAGGACCGCGCGGCGTGCCTCAGCCAGCGGGAGACAAACGGTAGCTCCGGCAGCACGAGCGTGCCCGCCCCCACCGAACGTGCCGGTCAGCACCGTCGCGTCCACGCCGTCGCGCGTTCGGACGCTGATGCGCGTCGCTCCGTCCGCCTCCTTGAAGAGAATGGCGACATCGGCGTCACGGGCCTGGGCAAGCATGTCGACGAGACCCTCGGACTCGTCCGAGCCGGATCCGGCAGCGGCCAGATCGGCCAGCTCGAGCGTGGACCAGACGAGCCGGCCGTCGCAGTCGGACTCGAGACGCGACAGCACGCGGCCGAAGAGAACGAGCTGGCTGTTGGGCTTGGTGCGGTAGATCCGGCGGGCGATCTCGCTGAGTGGCGCGCCCGCCTCGCGCAGGGCGGCGGCCACGACCAGGGTGCGCGGCGTCGTGTTGGGGTGCTGGAAATTGCCGGTGTCCATGACCACGCCTGCCGCCAGCGCCGAAGCGAGCATCCCGTCCGCGGCAGTGAGCGGGACGCCCATTCGCCACGCCAGCAGCGCGACCATCTCGCAGGTCGCCGAGCTATGAGGATCAACCCAGTCGAAGGCGCCGAAATGTCGGTTGGACACGTGGTGGTCGATGTCGAGCATCGGCACGCGCTCGAAGAGGGCACGGTGCGATGCCAGCACGGGACCGATCCGCTCCAGCTCGCCGCAGTCGCCCACGACGAGAAGGTCGTAATCGAAATCGGCGGCCGGTTCTCGCCGAAAGCGGTCCATGCCCGGCAGAAACTTGTACATCGCCGGCATCGGGTCCGCGCACACGGGCGTGGCCACTCCCCCACTCGCCTCGACCAGCAGCGCGATCGCCAGCGCGGAACCGAGCGCGTCCGCCTCGGGGTTCTCGTGGCAGATCGCCAGCACGCGCCGACCTGCTCGCAGCCGGTCGACCACCTCTTGCGGCACCGCGGCGGCGTATTCGGACAGATCGACCCGAGGCTCGGCGTGGCTCATCTGCCCCCTCGCCGGCCGTCTCCGCGACCGGGCTTCGACCCCGGCTTCGATCCGGCCTTTGACCCGGCCTTCGCGCCCCGGCCGCTCGGCGGCCCGTGCTTGCGCCTCGAACCGGCCTTGGGCACCGGCAGCGCGGCAGAATCCGGCTCGGGTACGTCGCCCTCATGCGGCAGACGTGGAACGGGCGTCGGAAGCGATTCGAGCGGGGCCGCGGCCTCCTCCGGATCACGTCCGGCTTCCAGCTCATTGATCAGATGCAGGACTCGAGTCCCCCGTTCGATCGAATCGTCAAGCCGAACGTCCAGTTCGGGGATGCGGCGCAGCCGGATCTTGGAATTGAGGCCATGGCGGACGTAGGGCATCGCCCGACGCAACGCGGCCAGCGTCTCCTTGCGCTGCTCCTCCGTCCCGATGACGCTCACCCAGACCCGCGCGTGAGCGAGATCCGGGCTCGTCTCGACGTCGGTGACGGTGACGAAGCCGATCCCGGGATCCGCCAGCTCGCGCTCGAGCGCCTGGCCGATCTCCTGGCGGAGAAGCTCGTCGATTCGTTCGGTTCGCTGGCTCATCGGGCTCGGCTACTCCGACTCCGGCAGGAGTCGCGGCGACGGGTCAACCCGCCGCCCGGCTCACCATTTGCTGGGTGAAGCACTCGATGACGTCACCTTCGACCAGATCGTTCGATCCCGCCAGGCCGATGCCGCACTCGAAGTTGGTGGCGACCTCGCGGACGTCGTCGCGGAAGCGCCGCAGCGACTCGATCCTGTCCGTCGTGATCACCTTGCCACCACGCCAGACGCGAGCGCCGCCGCTTCGGACGATCCGCCCGTCGGTGACGTAACAACCCGCGATAACGGCAACCTTGCCCACCTTGAAGATCTGGCGAACTTCCGCCCGACCCTCCACGGTTTCGACCTGCTCCGGCTCGAGCATGCCCCGGAGTGCCGCCGAAATGTCATCGGTTAGCTTATAGATGATGTCGTACAGGCGGACGTCGACCTTCTCGGACTCTGCCGCGCGCCGGGCGGTGTCCGTCACCTTCGTGTTGAAGGCCACCACGATCGCGTCGGATGCCGCCGCGAGCATGATGTCGTTGTCGGTCACGTCGCCGGCAGCCTCGTGCAGGACGTTGATCCGCACCTCGTCCGTCGAGAGTTGCTGCAGGGCGTGCGTGATCGCGCCGAGCGACCCGGAGACGTCCGTCTTGAGGATGATCCGCAGCTCCTTGGTCTGCCCGGCCTGGATCTGCGCGTACAGATCCTCGAGAGTGGCGCGGCCACTCCCCTCCGAACGGGCGGCGGAGGCTGCTTTTCGCTCCTCGACCATGGCGCGTGCGGTCTTCTCGTCGGCCACCACGCGCAGGATGTCGCCGGCCTCCGGCACGTCGGCCAGGCCCAGGACCACCGCCGGGCTGGAAGGGCCGGCCTTGGTGATGCGCTTTCCGAGGGCGTTCTCGAGGGCGCGGACCTTGCCGTACGTCTCGCCGACGACGATGACATCGCCGACCCGGAGGGTGCCGGTCTGGACCAGCGCCGTCGCCACCGGGCCTCGGCCCTTGTCCAGCTCCGCCTCGACGATCGTGCCAATGGCCGGGCGCTTGGGATTGGCCTTGAGCTCCTGCAGATCCGCCACGAGATTGATCATCTCGAGCAGCTCGTCGAGGCCGAGTCGGGCCTTCGCGGAGACGGGCACCATCGGCACGTCGCCACCGTACTCCTCGACGACGACCCCGGCTTCCGCCAGGCCGTTCTTGACGCGGTCGGCGTTGGCGTCGGGCTTGTCGATCTTGTTGAGGGCGATGATGATCGGGACCTTGGCCGCGCGGGCGTGGTCGATCGCCTCGAGCGTCTGAGGCATTACGCCGTCATCCGCGGCCACGACCACGACGGCGATGTCGGTGACCTTCGCGCCGCGGGCGCGCATTGCCGTAAAGGCCTCGTGACCCGGCGTGTCGAGGAAAACGATGTGGCGGCCATCCTTGACGACCTCGCTGGCGCCGATGTGCTGAGTGATGCCACCGCGCTCGCCGGCCGCGACCTTGGTGGTCCTGATGGCGTCGAGGAGTGACGTCTTGCCGTGGTCGACGTGGCCCATGACGGTCACGATCGGGGCGCGCGGCTGCAGGAGCGACTCCTCGTCCTCTTCGTACAGCTGCTCTTTGGTGGCGGCGCTGACCGGCGCCGTCTCGGGCGCGGAACCGTCGGCGTTGACCGTGGCACCCGGCGCAGCCGTCTCGGCGACTTCGTAGCCCAGCTCCTCGGCCACCAGCGACGCGGTCTCGCGATCGATGCCCTGGTTGATGTTGGCGAAGATGCCGCTCTTGATCAGCTCGCGGATCACGTCCGCGGGATTCACGCCCAGGAGATCGGCCAGGTCCTTGACGGTGATGCTGGACGGCAGCTCGATGGCGCCGCGATCTCGCGGATCGAGAACCGCTGCGGCGCCCTGCGCAACGGCGTCGCGGCGCATCGGCTTGCGCGGACCACGACGGCCCCGCGTGCCGCTCCTACTCTTGGCCACGACTACCTCCTGCTTCGATCCTGTTCGCCTCCCCTGTCAGCTCGGCACGGAGCTCCACCGGGATCGGCACTTCCAGCGCTCGCTGGAGCGATCCTTTGTCGAGCGACGCTTTGCGGCACTCTTCTGATCCACACAGGTACGCTCCGCGGCCCGGCATTTTGCCCGTCGGGTCCAGGACGACGCGTCCATCGGGCGTCCGGACCACGCGCGTAAGCTCACGCTTCTGCCGGGGCTGTCGGCAGACCACGCACGATCGGGTCGGATAGCGCCGTGGCGGCGCGCCCCGGGCTACGACGGCACCTCCTCGGTAGTCGCCGGTTCGACGGCAGGCTCGGTGGCCTCGGTCTTCGCGGCCGCCTTTCGGCGCTTGGGCTTCGCCGCGGCCGGCTCGTCTGCGGCCGCGACCGGTTCCGCCGCAACCGCCGCATCCGCCGGCGCTTCGGCCGCGGCAACGGTTGCTGTCCCGATTCCATGGGCCGCTTCCTCGGCCGCGGCTTCGGCCGTGTGGGCGGCCTCCACCCTGGCCGCTTCGGCGACGGAGACGTCGCTCCGGATGTCGATTCGCCAGCCCGTCAGCTTGGCCGCCAGACGAGCGTTCTGACCCTCACGGCCGATGGCCAGCGAGAGCATGCGCTCGGGCACGACGACGTTGGCGATGCGGTGCTCTTCGTCTATCCGCACCTCGATGACCTGGGCCGGGCTCAGCGCCTTGGCCACGAAGGTCGCGGCGTCCTCTGACCACTCGATGACGTCGATCTTCTCGCCGCCCAGTTCGGCCACGACGGCCTGGACACGCGCGCCACGCTGACCAACGGTCGCGCCGACCGGATCGAGTCCCTGCTGGCGCGACGCCACGGCCACCTTGGAGCGGCTGCCCGCCTCACGGGCGATGGCCTTGATCTCGACGGTGCCGCCGTGGATCTCCGGCACTTCCAGCTCGAAGAGGCGGCGCAGGAAGCCCTTGTGGGTCCGGCTGACGTAGATCTGCGGCCCCTTGGCGCTGCGGCGCACTTCCAGGACGAAGCCCTTGACGTTCTGGCCGATGCGGTAGTGCTCGAGCGGCGACTGCTCCGTGGCGGCGAGGATCGCCTCGGCCTTGCCGACGTCGAGGATGATGGCGCGCGGCTCGATGCGGGAGACGGTGCCCGTCATGAGCTCGCCCTCGCTGCTGGCGTAGTGATCGAAGACGACGTTGCGCTCGGCCTCGTGGAGCCGCTGCAATACGACCTGTTTCGCGGTCTGGGCGTGGATTCGGCCGAAGGCTTCCTGGTCGAGCTGTTCCGTCTCGACGAGATCGCCCGGCTCCGCGCCCGGCTGGAACGCCTGGGCGTCCGCCACGCTGATCTGGGTCGCGGAATCCTCGATCTCCTCGGCCACGAAACGAGCGCGGAAGACGCGCACCTTGCCCGACTCGGCATCGATTCGGACGTGGATGTCCTCGTCGCCCGGCGTCCGGCGGTACGCCGACTGGATCGCCTCCTCGACCGTCCGAATCAGCTGCTCGCGGGAGACCCCCTTCTCAGCGTTGAGCTGCAGGAGGGCGCCGACGAAATCTCGACTCATTTCGCGCCTCCTGTTCCGTACTTTCGGCCGCGGGCCGGTCGCCCGGCCCGCCAGCCACTCAACAAAAGACGTGGGGGTCACCCACGTCACGAGCGGCCGGTAGATTGGGCAGAGTATACACGGCGCCTCTGGACCATCCAAGGTGCCCGGTCCCCGCCCACGGTGAGTATCGACCTCGCAGGCCCGGCTCCTGCCCTCAGCTCGACGGCACGTAGACGTAGACGTCGGCGAAGTTGTCCGACCGCCCGAACGAGGCCGCCAGCCGATAGTGGGCCCGCACGTAACTCCGAAGCGGCGCCAGGGTGTCATAGTCGGGCGGCTCCGCAGGGTCGGGCTTCGGCTCAAACATGGGGACGTTTGCCGGGCTTTCGACGATCACCGGCGGCGGCGATGAAGTCCATGCCGACAGGATGGCCGCCGTCTTTCCAGGAGACCAGTATCCGGCCGTGACCATTGGAAACTGGTACACGTGGCTGTCGTACGGACGCCTGTCGGCGGCCAGATACAGGTCCGTGTCGTTGCCCCAGAGAAAGACCGTGGCCGATGCCGGCGTGTGTGCTTTGATCCAGCCCGCGGTGCTGTCCGTGACAGCTTGCGCCTTCGCCGAGTCGGAGGTCGTTATGCCGATCAGGCCCGCGATCGTCAGGGCCGACACATAGAACATGCACAAGCTCGCGGCCACGATTCCAAGCCCCAGGCTTCTCGACCTGCGACCCGGCGACGATCGGACGGCCGCCATGAGCCACTCAAAGCCCGGGGCCGACAGAAGGACGATCGGGGGCAACACCAGGATCAGGTAATGAAGGAACAGACGATTCTCATAGTCCACGATCGCAACTTCTGCCAGGATCCACCCAAGGCACAACCAGGACACACGATCGAACTCGTGCGGATTCCGGAGCATGCGTACGATGGCAATCGCGGCCGGAACGGCAAGGCAAGCCAGGATGGCAAAAGTCACCGGCAGCATGTGGCCCAGGCCCGTGCTCGAGTCACGATATGAGCCGTTGTAGACGACCACCTGGTCGAAGGCGTCACCGATCGCCCCGCGAGCGGCAAGCCAGCCGGCGACCGCCAGCGGCACGAAGCTTCCGCCGACCAACGCGGCCACTGCGCGGCGAGCCGCCTCCGTCGGCTTCGAGCCGACCAGCACCGCCGCCCCGGCAAGGACGATCGCCGCCGGCAGAGCCTGCACGGAGAACAAGCAAGCGAGGCTCCCCAGACCAGCGACGAGAGCTGCCGTTCGCCAGCTGGATCGCAGAGTCGACAGTGTATACAGAGCCAGGATGAGAGGCAGGATCGCGAACGTTTCCGTCAGGCCGCCGCCCAGGGCGATCGGATAAGAAGCCACCCCCGCCAGGCATACCAGGCTCGCCAGGAAAGCGGCGACCGGCGACAGTCGCCTGCACAACAAACGGTTGACAACGAGAATCGCGCAGATCGTGAACACGAGGCTCAGGATCCAGGCGACGAGCCATGGGTCGAGCCACGGTAGGAGCATCTGGCCGAAGGCGTTGAGGAGGTACAGGCCGGGCGGCTTGTTATCGAACAAATCCGTGTACGGCATATAACCATCGCGGATCCGAAGCCCCGCCAGGGTGTACACAGATGCGTCGAACCCCGGCCCGAGCCACAGCCCGGGCGAGAGCAGCAGAGCGGCCGCGGCGACCAACGAGAACGAAGGCGCCGCTCTCAGGACCCGCTTCAAGGCCACTCACGCTCCTCTGTTAGGCCGATCCGGCTGCTGCCGCCGAGCACCCGCTGAGCTTGGCCGGAATTGAGACACGAACGTCGCTCTCACAGAATCCCGCGGCGCGACGGCATTGACTTCTTACCAATTCCCGCGAAGGTCCAAATGTCGGGAAGGTCGGTTCCTCGACGGCGACGACCGATGTCCACAGCGGCGGGCCGTCTGTGGGATTCTACGATTACCCGTCGTGGTGACGCAGCCCATCAGGCCAGATCCCCGCACCGGGGCGGCGAGAGCACGGGGGCGGCAACGTTGCGGCGCCAGGCATCCTTGGCGTACCGTGCCAGACACTATGACCGTCATCACCCCTTCCAGTCATCTGCCAGCGCCCCGCTTTCGCGTCGCCACTGCCGATCTCCTCTTTGGGGTCGCCGTGCTCTTCGCGTACGTGGCGGCCACGGCCCTGGCCATCAGTCTGGACAGCCTCAAGCCGGACATGATGATGGTCGTCGCGGAACGGGCCCTGAGCGGTCATCTGGACTCCGATGCCCTGAAGGGCGGCGTTGACACCGTGTACCTCGGTGGGCGGTACTACCTGGCCCTCGGCCCGCTGCAGCTGCTCCCCTATCTGCCGTTCGCCGCCATACCGGCCCTGCAGGGGATCGGCCGCTATGTCGCTTGCCTGCTGTTCGGCATTCCGGCGGCGTGGCTGTCACTGCCGCTTGCCCGCGCGTTCGGGGCGAAAGGGGCGGACGCCTTCTGGATCGCGGCCTTCACCGCCTTCGGGTCGCTCCTCTTCTACGTCTCCGTCGTCGGCGACATGTACTACCTGGCCCACGCCGAAGCCTTCCTGGCGCTGACGATCTTCCTGCTGGAATGGACCGGCCGCCGCCGACCAGTGGTTCTGGGCGCGATGCTGGCCGTCTCCTTTCTGGCCCGGCCCACGACCCTCATCGCGGCTGCGCCATTTGGAGCGGTGCTTCTCTGGAGGCAGCGACACGAGCTGCGGGCGGCCTTGCGCAGCGCCCTGGCCTTCGGCCTCCCGATCGCGGGCTCCATCGCCGTGTATTGCTGGTTCAACTGGGTTCGCTTCGGGTCGCTGCTCGAGTCCGGCTACTCGATCTCCTACATCAGCCAACCGAGCCTGGTCGATCGCAGAGCGATCGGCCTCTTCTCGATCCGCCAGGTACCGGAGAACCTGCGCCTGGCCTTGCTGGCCCTCCCCGGCACGATGGGCAACTTCCCATTCTTCGTGCCCAGCAGGTGGGGAATGTCGATGCTGTTGGTCTCGCCGGCGCTGCTCACGTCCGCCTGGGCCGGCTTCCGCGACCGCACTGCGCAGCTGTTGTGGATTGCGGCCGCCCTGGTTGCCGTGCCGGTTTTCCTCTACTACGGCGGCGGCTTCGTCCAGTATGGCTTCCGCTACTCCCTCGACTTCACGCCGTTCCTTGTGGCGCTCATGGCAATCGGGTCGCGGCGCTGGGTTGGCTGGCCGGAGCGGCTTCTCGTCGTGGCGAGCATCGGTTCCGTCTATTTCGGCGTCGTCTGGGGCATCGCCTGGCACGCCTGAGCTTCGCGTTTGGTGCCCGTCCCCCGAAACCTCGCCGGCCGCCGTCCCGAGCGTGCCTCAGTAGGCACGGGCGAAGAGCACGCGCCGTTCCGACGAGCCGCCGCAGACCGTGCACTTGCCCGACTCGTCGGGAGAGTCGAACGGGATGCAGCGGATCGTGGCGCCGGTTTCATCGTTGACCTGCTTCTCGCATTTCGCGTTGCCGCACCACGGAGCCAGGAAGAAGCCGCCCTCGCCGTCCAGCCCATCTTTGAGCTGCTGGTAAGTGTCGACCTGATGCGTGTTCGAGTCGCGGAAATCGCGGGCGCGCGCGAGCAGCTCGGCCTGGTACGCGCCCAGTCGGGCGGGCAGCTCGGCCGCCAGTCGATCGAGCGGGACGGCCTCCTTCGACCGGTCGACCCGCTTCACCACGATGGCCTGGCCGGCCGCTACGTCACGTGGCCCGATCTCGAGCCGGAACGGCACGCCGCGCAGCTCCCAGTGGTTGTACTTGAAGCCCGGCGATTCGTCGCGCCAGTCGACCTTGACCCGGACGGCCTTGCCCTCGGGCGTCTCGGCAAGTGCGCCCTGGAGTCGATCGATCGCCCCGGCGACCGCGGCACGTTCCTCGTCCGTGCGGAAGATGGGCACGATCACGACTTGCACCGGCGCGACGTTGGGCGGCAGCACCAGCCCCGAGTCGTCGCCGTGGGCCATCACCGTCGCCCCGACCATCCGGGTTGAGAACCCCCACGACGTTCCGTACGGGTTCTTTCGGACGTTGTCCCGGTCCAGGAACTCGATTCCCGCGGCCCGCGCGAAGTTCTGGCCGAGCATGTGGCTCGTCCCGGCCTGCAGCGCCTTCTTGTCGCGCATCATGGCTTCGATGCACCACGTGAATTCGGCGCCGGGGAACTTCTCGCCGTCGGTCTTGCGACCCTTGATGACCGGGATCGCCAGCCACTCCTCGGACACCCTGTCGTAGCAGTCGAGGCCGGTCGCGACCTCCGCTTCGGCCTCCTCGCGGGTGGCGTGGAACGTGTGCGCCTCCTGCCAGAGGAACTCAGTGGTGCGCAGGAAGAGGCGCGTGCGCAGCTCCCAGCGGACGACGTTGTTCCAGATGTTCATCAGCAGCGGCAGGTCGCGGTAGGACTGGATCCAGTCCTTCACGCTGTCGGCGATGATCGCCTCGCTGGTGGGGCGGATTGCCAGCCACTCATCGAGCGCCTTGCCGCCGGCATGGGTCACCCAGGCGACCTGCGGGTTGAAGCCCTCGACGTGCTCGGCCTCCTTCTCGAGAAGCGAGCGCGGCACGAAGAGCGGGAAGTAGACATTGCTGTGGCCGGTCGCCTTGATGTGGCGGTCCAGCTCGCCCTGCATTGACTCCCAGATGGCATAGCCGTACGGCCGGATGATCATGCAGCCGCGAACCGGGGAGTAGTCGGCCAGCTCCGCCTTGAGAACGACGTCGTTGTACCACTCGGGGAAGTTCTCGGACTGGTGCGTGATACTGGTGACGAAACCCTCGCTGGGCACTCTTGCTCCTCCGGGCGATCCTACCGCGCTGAATTCGCGCAATCGTACCGCCTGGGCCGATGCGGTGGACCCGGGTCCGAGCGTGACCGCCGGGGCGCGCGGCTCTCGACGATCTGGCACCCCCGGGCGATGTGGCGCCCGGGGGTCATACCCGGCGACGGCGAGCGGCCCTGGACGATCTGGCCTCACCTGAGCCGCCGACCAGAAGCACCCGGGCCTCAGGAATTCTGGTTCATCCGCCGGGTGACTGTTGTCAAGGCACGCGGAGGATCTGAGCGTCCGACAAGGGGTGCCTGGCCGTGGGCACGAGCGGGAAATCGCTTCGCTGGCCCATGAGGTGGGCCTCCGATCCGACCCAGGCGTGGATTCCAGTCGCCGCCCGCATAAACGGCACACCGATGCCGTCCCGGCGTCGACCCGGCCATCCCGGCGTCGACCCGGCCCTCCTTACCTGGCCGCCCCCACGGCCGGGAAGCGCAGCTCGACGTACGAGTCGAGGATCGCCTTGAACTTCTCGGCGATGTGGTCGCCGCGAAGGGTGCGGTCCAGGGCGCCGTCGATGAAGACCGGCGCCACCGGGTCCTCGAACGTGCCCGGCAGGCTGATTCCGATGTCGGCGTGCTTGGACTCACCCGGGCCGTTGACCACGCAGCCCATCACCGCCACGCGCAGGTCCTCGACGCCGGGGTGCCGCTCCCGCCACATCGGCATCTGGTCGCGCAGGTAGGTCTGGATATCGCGGGCGAGTTCCTGGAAATAGACGCTGGTGGTCCGGCCGCAACCCGGGCAGGATGACACCTGCGGCATGAACGACCGAAGCCCGAGCGACTGCAGGACCTGCTGCGCGACGGCCACCTCCTCGGTCCGGTCGCCGCCGGGCTGCGGCGTGATCGAAACCCGGATCGTGTCGCCGATGCCCTCAGCCAGGAGCAGGGAGAGACCGGCCGACGAGGCCACGATCCCCTTCATGCCCATGCCGGCCTCGGTCAGGCCCAGATGCAGGGCGTAGTCGCCGCGCTCGGCGAGCCGCCGGTACACCTCCACGAGGTCGCGCACACCCGACACCTTGGCCGACAGGATGATTCGGTCGTGGGCCAGGCCGGTGGCCTCCGCCAGCTCGGCCGATCGGATGGCGCTCTCCACCATCGCCTCGATCATGACGTCCCGGGCATCCCTGGGCTCCGCCCGGCGTCCGTTCGCGTCCATCAGCTCGGCCAGGACCGCCTGGTCGAGCGAGCCCCAGTTGACGCCGATACGGACCGGCTTGCCGTTCTCGATCGCCACCCGGACGATGGCCGCGAAGTGGTCGTCGTGATGGCGGCCCGGCCCGACGTTGCCGGGGTTGATGCGGTACTTGGCGAGGGCGCGGGCTGCCTCCGGGTAGTCGGAAAGCAGCTTGTGGCCGTTGTAGTGGAAGTCACCGACGATCGGGACGGCGGCGCCCAGACCTCGCACCTTGCGGACGATCTCCGGTACGGCGGCCGCCGCGACCTCCGTGTTGACCGTGATCCGGACCAGCTCCGAGCCGGCATGGGCCAGCCGCGCGACCTGAAGTGCCGTGGCGTCCGCGTCGGCCGTATCGGTGTTCGTCATCGACTGGACCACGATCGGATGGCCGCCGCCGACGATCACGCCCTCGACGCTCACGGCCACGGAGCGCCGGCGCGCCCCGAACCCAGGGCTCTCCATCTCTACGGAGCGCCGCCGCGGACGATGTCGAAGTAGCTGATCCAGGCTATGAAGGTGAGCAGGCAGGCCATCCCTACGACATACGCCGCCGCCTCCACCGCGCTGACGCCGCGCGCCCCGAAGATCCGCTTGACGACCAGCACCACGACCTTGCCGCCGTCGAGCGGCGGGAAAGGCAGGATGTTGATCAAGGCCAGGTTCGCCGAGAGAATCGCCGCCAGCAGGATGACCACAGGAGGGCCGTAGTCAGTTAGCACCAGGCCGACATCGCGAGTGATGCCGACCGGTCCTTGTATCCCGGCGGGTGCCGAGGTCGGGTGGTTGACGATCGACGATCCAAGCTGGCCGAGGCCCGCGAAGACGAGGCCCAGGGCCGTCCTCGTGTTGTCGATCGCCGTTTCCATCGCAGTCACGGGGTCGGACTGCGTAAAGGTCACGACGGAAACGAGGGGCCCAGTCGTACCGTCGGCTTCAAGGGGTCCCGCGATCCCGAGGATTCCCTTCGACTTGTCGGTTCCGAGCGTGACCACGACTGACTCGTGATTGCCCTGCAGGTCGATATAGCCGATCGTCACGGTCTTCCCCGCGTCGGCGGCAATGGCATCCACCAGACCGGTGCTGGTCATGAAGCCGAAGCGCTGACCGTTGACCGACTCGATGGTCTCACCACCCACGAGCCCGGCGCGCGCCGCGGCCGAGCCTGGACTGACCTGGCCGAACTTGATCGCCTGGCCCGGGCTGAAGACGCAGGCCACGATGAAGAACAGCAGCACGGCGGTCAGGAGGTTCATCGTCACGCCGGCAACCATGACGACGAGCTGCCGCGACAGCGAGACGTTGGTGAAGGCTCGCGGGTCGTCGGAGTCGGTGTCCTCACCTTCTAGGCGGACGAAGCCGCCGATCGGGAGGTAGTTGAGGGTGTACTCGGTCTCGTGGTCATGACCGATCACCTTCGCCTTCGGTGGGAAACCGATCCCGAATTCCAGCACGTGGATCCCCGCCAGACGGGCCGTCACGAAATGGCCGAACTCATGGACTACCACGAGCACCGTCAGGATGATGAGCGTGAGGGGGATCGCGACCACGGCAAAGAGCAGCCCTTGCAGCGTCATCGATAGGCCTCCGCGAAGGAACGAACCTCTGTGTCGAGCGCGACCAGCTCCTCGAGCGAAGGATCGCGCGGCTCGCCAACGCTGAAGCGCTCCACGGCAGCCTCGAGCAGTCGCGGGATTCCCGGGAAGTCGAGCGTTCCGCCAAGGAAGCGGGCGACCGCGACTTCGTCGGCCGAGATCAGGGCGGTGCTCGCCCGGGGTCCAGCCAGGCCGGCCCCGCGAGCGATTCGCAGCGCCGGGAAACGCTCCTCATCGGGGGCGCGAAATTCCAGCTTGCCGGCGGCGATCAGATCTGCCGCGGTCGCCGGTGATGGGCGGCGGGCCGGGTACGTCAGCGCGTACTGAATGGGAAGTCGCATGTCCGGGGTCCCAAGCTGGGCCTTGATCGAGCCGTCCACGAACTCCACGGCGGAATGGACGACGCTCTGAGGGTGGATGACGACCGAGATGGCCGAGAGGGGCACATCGTACAGCCAGTGTGCTTCGATGATTTCCAGCCCCTTGTTGGCGAGAGTTGCGGAGTCGATGGTGATCTTGGCGCCCATCCGCCAGGTCGGGTGGCGCAGGGCACGCTCGGGCGTAACCGTCGCGAGGTCCGCGACACCGGCATCCAGGAATGGCCCGCCGGAAGCGGTGAGCAGCAGTCGGGCGATGGCGCTGTGAGCCTCGCCCGCGAGGCACTGCCAGATGGCCGAATGCTCGGAGTCGATGGGCCGCAGCCAGCCGAGGGGGCTGGCGAAAGCATCGCCGGCGGCCTGGGCAGCGGGAGCAATCGAAGTCGCTTTGCCGCGCTTTCGATCGGCCAGAGCACGCGCCAGCGGCATCACCAGATGCCCGCCAGCCACGAGGGTCTCCTTGTTGGCCGTGGCAACGATCTTGCCCGCCTCGAGAGCCGCCAGCACGGAACGCAGCGCGACCAGGCCCCCGGTCGCCACAAGAACCAGATCCACGTCGGGCCGCGCGGCAATCTCTGCCAGTGCGTCCGCGCCGGAGGCCCGGGCCACTCCCGAGGGGAGATCGAGCCGTGCCGCGGCACCTGCCGCTGCCAGCGCCACGACCTGCGGGCGGAACCGGCGCGCCTGCTCCTCGAGAAGCTGCGCCTGGGAGCCGGTGGCGAGAGCCACGATACGGAAGGCGTCGGGCATTTCGCCCAGCACGTCGATCGCCTGGCGGCCGATCGAACCACCCGACCCGAGCAGCGCGACGCGCACGATGGGCGATGCGCCGATCATCGAGGTGCCGGTCATCGAGCCGCCGCCGGCGCGGCCGGCCACTCCGGACCGGGGAAGCGGCCGCTCCCCTCCCCCGCCGGCCCGAGGCCGAGCTCAGCGAACGAGCGCGGCGACATAGAGCGCGGCGACGGGCGCCGCGAAGATGAACGAGTCCACGCGGTCAAGTATCCCGCCATGACCCGGAATCAGCCCGCTGGAGTCCTTCGCGCCCGCTGCGCGCTTCAATATCGACTCGGCCAGGTCGCCGGCCTGCGCCGCGAGTCCGATCAGCGGCCCCATCGCGAAGCCCAGCACGAGCGGCTGACCCAGGGCCCAGAACCCGGCCGCAGCCACGGCCGTGCACGCGACGAGGCCGCCGACCAAGCCCCAGTAGCTCTTCGAGGGCGAGATGTGGGCCAGGAACTTCCGCTTGCCCAGGGCGATGCCGACCAGATACGCCCCGGTGTCGTAGGACCAGACCAGCAGGATCACGAGAAGGATCCAGCCCCGGTCCGCGCCGAGCTGAGTGGCCGGCGCAGACGACGCGACGGCCGGCGCAGCCAGGCCCAGTCGAACCAGCGCGGCCAGGAGCCCGACGTACACCGCGCCGAACGCGGTCGCCATCCACGCCGCGAAGCCGACCTTCGTGTCCTTCTCCGTGAAAGCGACGATCCCCGCGACCACGACCACCGCCGCGATGAGCAGATCGCCGTACCCCGCCAGCCACGATGGAGCGGCCACGTCCGCGGCCACGGCCAGCGCGCCAGCCACGATCAGCCACGGCACAGCCGCATACCCGGCGCCACGCAGCAGCCGGCCGGTCTCCCAGGCGGCGACGGCCACGAAGGCCGCGATCAGCGCCCCGAACCACGGCTCGCCCAGGGCCAGCACGATCAGAAGCGGCGGCACGAAGACCAGCGCGCTCAGCGCCCTCTGCCGCATCCCTCCCCCTACCGCCCGAACCGGCGCTGCCGGCTGGCGAACTCCATGAGGGCTGCGTCCAACTCAGCTGGCCCGAAATCGGGCCAGAGTGTCGGAGTGAAGACCATCTCGGCGTAGGCCGACTGCCAGATGAGGAAGTTGGAGAGCCTCTCGTCGCCACCGGTTCGTATGACCATGTCTGGGTCCGGCAGGCCGGCCGTGTACATCGCCGCGGCCATAACGTACTCGTCGATCTCTTCCGGCCGCAGGCCCTGAGCAACCACCTTGCGAGCCGCGTCCACCAGCTCGGTTCGGCCCGAGTAGTTGAAGGCGATGTTGAGCTGGAGCCTCTGCCCGCCCACGGTGGCATCGAGCGCCTCCTGGAGCGAGGCTTGCGTCTCGGGCGGGAGCTCCTCCATCCTCCCGAGCAGCCGAACATGCGCGCCCTGTGCGACCAGCTCGGCCGTCTCGTTGCGGATGACCTTCTCGAGCAGCATGAACAGGCCGCTCACCTCGTCGTCGGAGCGAGCCCAGTTCTCCCGGCTGAACGCATACAGCGAAAGGACCTCGATCCCACGCCGGACGGCGTGGCGGATGATCTCGCGGATCCCCTCGACGCCGGCGGCATGCCCCTCCATCTCGGACAGACCCCGGGCGCGAGCCCAACGCCGGTTGCCGTCCATGATGATCGCCACGTGGTGCGGCATCTCCTGGGGCTCAACCGCGAAAGCCTCCCCGGGCCGTGCCGCGGGCACCTCGGGCGGCGGCGACACCGGGGGCGCCACGGCCGCAACAGCCGCCTCTGACGACGGCGACCCGCCGGCCGGCTCGGCCGGAGCCTGGCGCTCGCGGTGGACGATCGACGGAGAGTCGGTCGGCCGGTCGATCGGACGGGCCACTAGACCTCCAGGATCTCCTGCTCCTTGGCCGCGCCGATGCGATCCACGTCGGCGATGTGCTTGTCGGTGACGCGCTGCAGGTTCTCATGCTCGCGCCGCCCTTCGTCCGCCCCGATCGTACCGTCGTGCTCTTCCTTCTTGAGCTGATCGCCTGCCTCGCGGCGCAAGTTCCGGATCTCGACGCGGGCCTCTTCCATGCGCTTGTGGACCTGCTTGACGAGGTCCCGCCGCCGCTCCTCGGTAAGTTGCGGAATGTTCAGCCGAATGACGGTGCCGTCGCTGTTGGGCACCAGGCCGATGTCGCTCTTGAGAATCGCTTTCTCGATGGCCTGGAGAGCGTTCCGATCCCAGGGCGCGATGACGATCTGGTGCGACTCGGGCACGCTGATCCCGGCCAGCTGATTCATCGGCGTCGGCGCGCCGTAGTACTCGACAACGAGTCGCTCGACGATGGACGTGGATGCGCGACCCGTGCGAACGCCCTGCAGGTCGCGCTCGAGAACCTCCACCGCGCGCATCATCTTGTATTCGGTGCTGGTCAACGTCTCGCTGCTCATGCGGGGCTGCCTCCGTTGATCAGGGTGCCGACGGTCTCACCCACGGCCACCCGCGTGATGTTCTGGGGCTTATTGAGGTCGAACACAACGATCGGAGTGTCATTTTCCATGCACAGCGACACGGCCGTGGCGTCGAGAACGCGCAGCCGCTGTGTCAGCACCTGCGAATACGTAAGCCGCTCGTAGCGCGTGGCGTCCGGGTTCGTCAGCGGGTCGGAGTCGTACACGCCGTCGACCTTCGTGGCCTTGAGAATGATCTCGGCCCCGATTTCGACCGCCCGGAGCGCCGCCGCCGTGTCCGTCGTGAAGTATGGATTGCCCGTACCGGCGGCCAGGATGATCACTCGCCCCTTTTCGAGATGGCGCACGGCGCGCCGCCGGATATATGGCTCGGCGACCTCGTTCATCCCGATGGCGCTCATGACTCGGGTCTGGACGCCGGCCTTCTCCAGAGCGTCCTGGAGCGCCAGGGCGTTCATCACCGTGGCCAACATGCCGATGTAGTCGCCGGTGGCGCGGTCCATTCCCTTGGCCGCGGCGGCGAGACCGCGAAAGATGTTCCCCCCGCCGACGACGATGCCGATCTGGACACCGAGCCGGTGAACCTCGGCGACCTGGGCCGCGATGAATGCGCAGAAGTCCGGATCGACGCCGTACTGGCGAGACCCGAGCAGGGCCTCTCCGGACAGCTTCAGCAGGATCCGACGATAGCGCGGCCGCGTGGCGTCGCCGTCGACAGACTCGACGGCGACGGCGCCTGCGGACGTGGCCTTGGCCGCTTTGGCCTCGCTCACATTTCCTCCCCCAGCTCGAAGCGAACGAATCGGCGCACCTTGATGTTCTCGCCGGTCCTGGCGATGGCCTCGACGATCAGCTGACCGACGGTCCGGTCCTGATCGCGGAACGGCTGCTCGACAAGGACGACCTCGGAGAACCACTTCTTGAGCTGGCCGTCGACGATCTGGGCGCGAACCGGCTCGGGCTTCGCCTGAACCGTGTCGCTCGCCATGAGCTCGGCCCGCTTGGCCTCGAGCGTGGCCGCCGGGATGGCGTCGACCGTTGTCCAGGTGGGACGCAGGCCCGCGACCTGGATCGCCAGGTCGCGCACCAGGCGCTGGAACTCGTCGGTCCGAGCCAC
This sequence comes from Chloroflexota bacterium, assembly GCA_003171065.1. GTDB lineage: Bacteria > Chloroflexota > Limnocylindria > Limnocylindrales > CSP1-4 > Fen-1039. The sequence goes on along the minus strand of PMXQ01000059.1, from coordinate 1,516 downwards.
GAAATCGGTCTCGCAGTTGACCTCGATCAGGACGCCGATCTTGCCGCCGGTGTGGATGTAGCTGGCGATCTGGCCTTCGTTGGCCACTCGACCGGCACGCTTGGCAGCAGCCGCCTGGCCCCGCTCCTTGAGAAGCGCGGCTGCCTTCTCGATGTCGCCGCCTGTCTCCTCGAGAGCGCGCTTGCACTCCATTACGCCTGCGCCGCTCTGCTCGCGAAGGGTCTTGACGGTCTCGGCAGTGATGGTCGCCATCGTGTTCTCGTGTCTCCTGTCGTCTGCGTCTACGCGGTCGGTCGGCTGGCCGGCGTCGGCCGCCCGGCGGATGAGTTCGTTGGGTCAGTGGGAGCGCGCGGTCTCTTCCCGGGTTCGCGGCGTTTCTTCGCGACTTCGGGGCGTCTCTTCGCCTTCGGCATCGCGCGGGTGGGACGGGATGACTCGCACGCCGGGCAGAAGGACTTCCTCCTCGTCCACGTCGGGCTCGAACGTGAGGGCACCGCCACCCGCCAGGGCCGCGACGAGCTCGTCGGACGGGGTCTCCTCGATCTCGGGCTCGGCCGGCGCCTCCGGTGCCTCGACCTCGGCGCTGGCGCGTGCGCCGCGCTCGCGCTGGCCCTCGACGCAGGCGTCGGCCACGAGCGAGCAGAGCAGCCGAATGGCGCGGATCGCGTCGTCGTTGGCCGGAATGATGTAGTCGAGCTCGTCCGGGTCGACGTTGGTGTCACCTGTACCGATGATCGGGATCTCGAGCTTGCGGGACTCCGTCACCGCGATGCGCTCGCGGTGCGGGTCGACGATGAAGACCATGCCCGGCACGCGCTTCATCTTGCGGATGCCGCCAAACGCGTCGCGCAGGTGGTCCATCGACTCGACGAGCTTCGCGACTTCCTTCTTCGTCAGCCTCTCGAAGTCGCCGCTTGCCTGCCGTGCCTCGAGCTGATCCAGGAGCGCGATGCGCTTCTTGATGGTGACGAAGTTGGTCAGCATGCCGCCGAGCCAGCGGCGGTTCACATACGGCTGGCCGGCGCGGGTCGCCTCCTGGGCGATCGGCTCCTGGGCCTGCTTCTTGGTGCCGATGAAGAGGACGCTGTCGCCGCGCGCGACCGTGTCCCGGGCGGCATCGAGGGCGACGTCCAGCCGCTTGACGGTCTGGGCCAGGTCGATGATGTGGATCCCGTTGCGCTCCGCGAAGATGAACGGGCGCATCTTGGGATTCCAGCGACGAGTCTGGTGGCCGAAATGGATCCCGGCTTCCAGGAGCTGTCGCATCGAAACGGACGGCATGAACTGACCTCCTGCGGTTGCTTCCTCCGCAGCGCTCCTGTCGGGAACCGGTCCGCCAAACGCGGCTCCGGCACCGCCCCGACACGGCGACTCTGCGTGTGATCTCCGCTCCGTCCGCCACGACGCGGACACGGAGCGGGGGTCTTCGCGGTGCGACGACCGGCGGGGAGTGTAGCACATGGGCCGCGGGCCCCAGCCAGCCGCGTCTTGGCCGCAGCGCCGTAACGTTTCCTGT
>PMXQ01000074.1:7233-26215 GCA_003171065.1 Chloroflexota bacterium | reverse complement strand
TCAAGATCGACAAGTCGTTCGTCGACGACGTGGCCACAGGCGGAGTCGAGTCGGCTATCGCCCGGAGCATCATCGATCTCGGTCGGGCGATGCAGATCGACACGGTCGCCGAGGGGATCGAACTCGACGAGCAGGCGGAGATGCTGCGGTCGCTCGGCTGCCAATTCGGACAGGGCTTCTACTTCGCCAGGCCGCTGGAGCCCGCGGCCTGGGAAGAGCTGCTCCGGACCGATGTGATCGGCGGCGCCGACGAGGGCGACGCAGGCGCCCGTGGCGTGGGCGACCGTGGCGTGGGCGCCCGTGGCGTGGGCGACCGTGGCGTGGGCGCCCGTGGCGTGGGCGACCGACCCTCCGACACGAAGCGGCGTCATCGGCGGGCCGCCGCATAGGCCCGGGGGCGCCGGGGCCAGCCCGTGGCCCGTTTGTGCAGGATTCCCGGGCCACGAACGCTATTCGGAGCCTGGCCGAGTGGCTCCGACTCGAGCGTGATCTTCCGACCTCGGCCATGGCGATCCCGCGCCCACAACCGCCCCTTCGGGCGGTCGGCGCATGCCCCCAGCACGCTTTGCCCGCCCTGCACCCCCTCCCGGCCGAGCGGCCCGGGAGCCACACTCTCCCCGGGCCGCAGGCTCCTGCACAACGCCCACACGACGGGAAATCTGCAGGAATCGGATCCCGCGGACGGGGCCGTGCGATCGTTCGGGACAGATGAAGCGGTCGCTGCCTGCCGCTCAGCGAGCGGTGGCGCCTCGCAACTTCCCGACGAGGCGGGCGAGCGCCGGGACGTTGCGGCCGTCGGGGCCGAGGGCGTCGACCAGGGCCGAGGCCACGATGACGCCGTCGGCGCCGGCCCGAACGAGCATTCGGACATGGGCGGGACAGCTGACGCCGAAGCCGACGGCGACCGGGACCGGCGACTCGGCCCTGGCGGCTGCGACCAGGCCGCGTACCGACGGCGGCAGCGACGTGCGGGCGCCGGTCACGCCTACGAGCGAGACGCAGTACAGAAACCCGCCCGAACGTTGGGAAACGGCGACCCTCCGCTCGGGTGTGGTCGTCGGCGCGATGAGATAGACGACCGCCAAGCCCACCTCCCGAGCCACGGCCTCGAACCGCTCCCCTTCGTCCGGGGTCATGTCCGCAACGATGACACCCGCCGCGCCGGCCTCCCCCAGACGAGCGGCCACGGCCCGGCCGTCGCCACCGCCGAGGATCTGGTTGGCGTAGCACATCGGCACGAGCGGCAACTCCGGCCTCGCCGCGGAGATGGAACGCAGCAAGGCCACCGACCGCTCGAGCGTCGCCCCGGCCCGCAGCGCGGCCGACGTCGCCCGCTGGAGAGTGGCTCCGTCGGCGAGGGGATCGGAATACGGCAATCCCACCTCGAGCAGGTCCGCACCCGCATCGGCGGCCGCCAGCGCCGCCGACAGCGAGGTCTCGTGGTCGGGATAGCCGGCTACGACGTACGGGATGAGCGCCGCGCGGTTCTCGGCCGCGGCGCGACTGAAGGCCGCCGCGATGCGCCGCGCACCGAGCGTCAAGTTCGTTCCGCTTGGGGTGGCCGCCGTGGCCGGTGCCGCTGTCATCGCCCCACCTCCTTCAGGCCAAGAGCGGCGAGGTCCTTGTCGCCGCGCCCGGAGAGCCCCAGCACGACGACGGCCTCTCGCGGCAGCGGTCCGCCGCCGCTCGTGCCCTCGACCGCCTCCAGCGCCAGGCGCGCCAGTACTTCGGGCAGGGCCGCCACGGCGTGCGCCGACTCGACCGCCGCCAGAATCCCTGCCGTCCGAGCCACCTGCCGGACCGCCTCGATGGCCTCCACATCGGTCGCCGACGAAACGATCAGCCGGCCGGCCGCCATCAGGGCCGCGAGCTGCGGGCCGATCCCGGGGTAGTCCAGCCCGGCGGAGATCGAGACTGCCTCGATGACCTGGCCGTCGGGGTCCTGGAGCATGTAGGAACGCGAGCCGTGGAGGATCCCCGGCGTGCCGCCCAGGAGCGCCGCCGCGTGCCGTCCGGTGGCAATCCCCTCCCCCGCCGCCTCGGCCACCGCCAGCCGGACGCCCGGCTCGCCGATGAACCGATTCAGCAGGCCGAGGGCGTTCGAGCCGCCGCCGACGCAGGCGATCGCCATGTCGGGCAGCCGCCCTTCGACCTCGTAGAGCTGAGCGGCCGCCTCGTCGCCGATGACGCGCTGGAAGTCGCGCACGATCATCGGGTACGGGTGCGGGCCCATGGTCGAGCCCAGGCAGTAGTGCGAGGTCTCGACGTTGGTGACCCAGTCGCGCAGAGCTTCGCTGACGGCGTCCTTCAACGTCCCCGAGCCGCCGTGGACCGGCCGCACCTCCGCGCCCAAGGCCTCCATCCGCAGCACGTTCGGTGCCTGGCGCCTGATGTCCTCCACGCCCATGTGGACGACGCACGGGATCTCGAGCAGGGCGCAGGCGGTGGCCGTCGCCACGCCGTGCATGCCCGCCCCGGTTTCGGCGATGACGCGGCTCTTGCCCAGGCGGCGCGTGAGCAGAACCTGGCCGAGGGCGTTGTTGAGCTTGTGGGCGCCGGTGTGGTTGAGGTCTTCGCGCTTGAGGTAGAGCTGGATTCGATCGGGCAGCCGATCGGCCGCCGCGGCCCCGCCGTTCGCTGTGGCCAGCCGGCGCGCCGCCTCGAGCGTCTCCGCCCCGAGCCGATCGGCCCGGTAGATGGGCGTGGGCCGGCCGCCATAGTGAAACTGCAGCTCGCGCAGCTCGGCCCAGAAGCGCGGGTCGTGGCGGGTCCCGGCCCAGGCCGCCTCGAGCTGGTCCAGCGCGGCGACAAGAGTCTCGGGCACGTACCGACCGCCGAAGTCGCGGTCGAGGCCCCACTTGCCGTGCTCGTCTGGCTCGAGCAGCGCCTCGGGCACCGGCGTGGGCCGGACCCGGACGTGCGGGCGGTCGAAGCGCGCGGCGCGGGCTCGCTTGACGAAGAGCGCCACTCTCAGCGGATCCTTTCGAGGCCGCGAACCGGGGGCGCGGGGCGCACGCGATCGCCCGGCCGAGCTGTTCTCGTCCACTCCGGAGCTGACGTCGACGCCGATCGCGGACACTCCCAGGACGGCCCCCGCCACGTTCGACGGCTCCAGGCCACCGGCCAGGATGACGGGCAGCTCGCGGGCCACGGCCGCGGCCACGGCCCGATCGACGAGGCGGCCGGTGCCGCCGGCGAACGGGCCTCCGGCGGCATCGAGAATGAGGCGTTCGGTGCCGGCGGCAAGGTACGCCCTGCCTGCCTCGATTGCCTGTGCGGCCACCGAGCCGGCGTTCGCGGGACCGGCCGCCGCGCCTGCGGCAGTGGCGGCCGCGGGCGGCTCGCCGCCCGCGGCCGCGCGCACAGCATGGGACGGAAGATGGAGCACCTTCCAGACAGGCCGCCCGACGGAGGCGATCGCCTCGACGGGCTCGTTGCCGGAGAGCTGGACGGCGTCTGCGTCGATGGCCGCGACGGCGGCCCGAATCTCGGCCGGGGCGGCGTCGGCGGTGACGGCCACGATCCGGGGCCGCGTGGCGGCGGGCGAGGCGCCACGTACCAGCGCCGCCAGCCACGAACCTTCGGCCAGGGTCAGGCACCTGGGCGTCCCAGGGACGAAGTTGAAGCCGATGGCATCGGCGCCGGAACGGATGGCGGAGAGCACACCCTCGGAATCCGTAACGCCGCAGATCTTGACCAGGGGCAGCCGCGCTTTGGCAGCCACGTCGTGTGGCACGGAACCCGCGGCCACGAAGGCACGCGCCGCCGCGGCCGGCTCGGCCGAGCGCATCAGCGCCTCCCCGATGAGGGCAGCGTCAAGCCCGACCGCCCGCCAGCCGACCAGCGTCCGGGGCTCGCTCACGCCCGATTCGCCGACCACCAGCCGGTCGTCCGGCACAAGCGGTCGCAATCGCAAGCAGTGGTCGGGGTCGACCATGAGGGTGCGGAGATTGCGGTTGTTCAGGCCGATGAGGTGGGCGCCGGTCGCGAGGGCGGCCTCCAGCTCGCGCTCGTCGTGAACCTCGACCAGCGGCTCGAGGCCCAGCTCGCGCGCAAGACCGGCGAACCGGGCCAGCTTGCGGGCCGGGAGAATGCAGGCCAGGAGCAGGACGATGTCGGCGCCGGCGGAGCGCAGGACGGGGAGCTGGCGCTCGTCGACGACGAACTCTTTGGCGAGGATCGGGAGCGTGACGGCCGCCCGGACGGCGCACACGTCCGCCACCGAGCCGCCGAACCAATGCGGTTCGCACAGAACGGAGATGGCGCTCGCTCCGCCGGCTTCGTAGGCGCGGGCGAGGGCGATCGGATCGGCCTCGGCGGCGATGTCCCCGGCCGAGGGCGAGCGGCGCTTGACCTCGGCGATGAGATGCAGGCCGGGCGCGGCCAGTCGCTCGGCGATGGGCCGCGGGGCGCCGCCGGGAGCGGCGGAGCAGGCCGCCGCCTCGTCGGCGAGGGAGCGGTAGCTCCGCCCATCGAGTTCGGCACGGACGTCGGAGAGGCGCCGAGCGGCGATCTCGGCCACGACCCCGGCGCGGGCCGACGTAGCGGCGTGATCGGGGCGCGGCCGCGCCGAGCGCGGCGGCCTGGCGGCGATCGTCATGCCGGCGTCGCCTCCAGACTCTGCGTGGCGGCAGCCGCGGCCGCGGCTGCCTCCGCTGCGGCCTTCGCCGCGTCGCCGGCCGCCTTCGCGGCGCGCAGCCGCTCCAGCAGTCGAGTGGCCGCGCCGCAATCGATCGCCTCGGCCGCCATCGCGATTCCGTCCCGCAGGTCCGCGGCTCGCCCCGCGGCCAGGAAGGCGGCAGCGGCATTGAGCAGGACCACGTCACGTCCGGGGCCGCTCGCCCCGCCCAGGATCGACTCGATCGTCGCGGCGTTCTCCGCCGGCGTACCGCCCGCCAGCGCAGAAGTGGGAGCCGCCGTGAGACCCAGATCCGCGGCCACGACCTCTCGCCGCGTGACGCCGGCGGGAGTGACGTCGTAGAGGACGCCCGAGCCGTCGAGCGGCAGCTCGTCCAGGCCCGCGCCGTGGACGACGAGCGCCCGCTCGGCGCCGAGCAGCCGCAGCACTTCGGCGAGGCGCGGCGCGGCGGCAGGATCGCCGACCCCCACCACCTGCCGCCGCGCGCCGGCGGGGTTCGTGAGCGGGCCGAGCAGGTTGAACGCCGTCCGCACCCCGATCTCGCGGCGGGTGGGGCCGGCGTGCTTCATCGCCGGGTGGAAGCCCGGGGCGAATAGGAACGCGAACCCGTCCTCGCGCAGAGCCAGGGCCGCGTCCTCGGCCCCAAGGTCGGTCCGCACGCCGAGCGCTTCCAGCACGTCGGCGGAGCCCGACTTCGACGTGATCGCCCGGTTGCCGTGCTTGGCGACCGGCACCCCGGCCGAGGCCACGACCAGGGCCGCGGCCGTGGATATGTTGAAGGTGTTGCTGCCGTCGCCGCCGGTACCGCAGGTATCGATGGCGCCTTCCGGCGCCGCCACCCGCAGCGCGCGGTCGCGCATCGCGGCCGCGAAGCCGGCCAGCTCCTCGACCGTCTCGCCGCGCATTCGCAGGGCGACGAGCAGCGCCGCCAGCTGGGCCGGGGTCGCCTCGCCGTCCATGACCGATCCCATCGCCGCCCGCGCCTCGTCCACGGAGAGGCGCTTGCCCTCCACGACCGCCGCCAGGGCCGCTTTCACGACTTCGCTCATCGAACTATCTCCACGCGGCCCGCGACGGCCGCCTCTGTCGCGTTGGCTGTCTCAATTGGTGCCCCGACGGCGGTCGGCCCGGCCGCGCCCGAAGGCCGCGCCGTGCCCGAAGGCTGCGCCGCGCTCTGGTCCCCGGCCGCACCGCGCTCCCGGGCGGCGCCCTGCTCGCCGCCGAGCCCGGCCAGGGCGAACGAGCCGCTGGCCTGGTCCAGGAGCGCGGCCTCGCCTTCGCCGGCGAGCCGCAGGAAATTGGCCAGGAGGTGCGGGCCCTCGGGGGTCAGGACCGACTCCGGGTGGAACTGCACGCCCTCCATCGGGGCGTTGAGGTGGCGAATGCCCATGACCACGTAGTCCTCCTCGGTCCGGGCCGTGACGATCACGTCGGGCGGGAGTGTCTCCGGGGCCACGCTGAGGGAGTGATACCGCGCGGCCATGAACGGGCTGGGCATCCCCGCGAGCAGCCCCTTCCCGTCGTGGCGGACGCTCGACGCCTCGCCGTGGACGAGCGTCGGGGCGCGGCGGATGGTCGCCCCAAGCGCGGCGCCCATCGACTGCATCCCGAGACACACGCCCAGCAGCGGGATCTTGCGCTCGAGAGCCACGCGGATGGCATCCATCGACACACCGGCGGAGTCGGGGTCTCCGGGGCCGGGTGAGACGACGATGCCGCGCAGGTCGGCCGCCGGGTCGTCGGCCATGGCCTCGAGGCCGGCGCGATCGATGGCGTCGTTACGCAGCACGCGGACGTTTGCGCCGGCCGCCTCGAGAGCCTGGACGAGGTTGAAGGTGAACGAGTCGTAGTTGTCGATCATCAGGATCATCGGGACGCCTCCTGTCGCGCCGCCACTGGGCCGGCGCCTGCCGGGCCGGCGGCCACCGAACCGGCGATCTCGGGCCGGCGGGCGGCCTGGCCACGGGTCGTTGTCGTGCCACTCCCCGCCTGGCTCGCGGCCTCGGCCACAGCCTCGGTCACGGCCATCTCGAGCGCCCCGCGGATCGCCCCGGCCTTGTGCTCGGTCTCCTCGAACTCGCGCTCCGGGACGGACCGTGCGACGATCCCCGCCCCGACGTGGAGGTGGATCAGGTCGTCCTTGAGCACCGCCGAGCGGATCGTGATAGCGGTGTCGAGGTTGCCGTCGTAGCCGAGATAGCCCACGGCCCCGCCGTACAACCCGCGCCGTTCCTTCTCCGCCTCGGCGATGAGCTGCATCGCCCGCACCTTCGGCGCGCCCGAGAGCGTCCCGGCCGGGAAGATGCTGCGCAGCGCGTCGAGAGCATCGCAGCCGGGCTTCAGGCGCGCCTCCACGTGGCTTACGAGATGGAGCACGTGGCTGTAGCGCTCCACTTCCATGTACTTGGTAACAGCCACGGTGCCAGGCCTGGCCACGCGGCCCAGGTCGTTGCGACCCAGGTCGACGAGCATCACGTGCTCGGCCCGCTCCTTGGGATCGCGTTCCAGCGTGTAGGCGAGCTGCGCGTCCTCGGCCGGAGTGGCGCCTCGCGGCCGCGTTCCGGCGATCGGGTGAGTGGTCATGTGGTCGCCCTCGACCCGAACCAGCAGCTCCGGGCTTGCCCCGACGACGGAGAACTCCGGCATCCGGACGAAGAAGAGGTACGGGCTCGGGTTGATGCGGCGGAGCGAGCGATACAGCGCCACTTCGTCGAGCGGCTCGCCGGCGATGACCGGCCGCTCGAACGTCTGGCGGCGCGCGACCACGATCTGGATTGCCTGGCCGGCGGCAATTGCCTCCTTGGCCGACCGGACGGCCGACTCATACTCGCCGCGTTCGAGGCTGACTTCGATCTGCCGAAGGCCTGGCGCGGCGGCCCCGAAGGCGCCGGCTCCCGCGTCAGGCTCGGCACCGTCCAGCCTTTCGGCGTCAGCCGCACCGTCGTTCGTCTCCTCCGTCTCCGTGGCGTCCCGCCGGCCCCGCCTGGTCAGGCTCGCCAGCTCGAGATCCGTCGGCCGCCCCGTCCGCTCCAGGGCCTCGAAGACGGCCCGCTCGGCGATGGCGTAGCGGCCTTCCAGGTCCGGGGTCTCGGTGTGCAGCGAAGCGACGGCAGAGAGCGTGTGGGTCAGGTGGTCGAAGACCAGGACGAGGTCCGTCTCCTGGAAGGCAGCAATCGGGGTGCCGATCGGGTCGCGTGCCGGGAGCGGCACCGTCGGCTCGAACGTGGAGACGGCGTCGTAGGCGAGTGCGCCCACCGCCCCGCCCGGGAACCGCGGGATGCCCTCGCCGGGGAGGATCCGCCTCTTCGGCAGGAACTGCCGCAGCGCCGCCAGAGGATCGGGCCCCGGCTGCGTCTCGGTCGGAAGATCCGACGAGAAGTCGGTCACGCCCACCGGGCGCGTCTGGATCGTGGCCCGGCCGTCGCGCACGGTCAGGAGTCGCCGCGGGCCCACGCCCATGAAGGAGTAGCGGCCCAGCCGCTCGCCGCCCTCGACGGACTCGAGCAGGAAGGCCGGTCCCCCGTCGTCGAAGCGCATGAATGCGCCGATCGGGGTTTCGAGGTCGGCGTTGCGGGTGGCCGTCAGCAGGATCGTGTCGGCCGAGCCGGACAACCGCCGGACCTCGCGAAGACTGAGCGGATCGGTGAGTGCCATCGGTATCGCCTGTTGCCTCTCTCCGTTGTGGCGCCCGTCCACCTGTCGCGGCGGAGCGGGCCCGCGCCTTCGTCCCCTCTGCCCGCTTCCCGGAGGCCTGGCGTCGGGCCACCTCAGGGTCCCGGCGGTCGGCCCCGGAGACTGGCGGGGAATCAAAACGACCTTCCGTCCAGGGACGAAAGGTCGATCCTTCCGCGGTGCCACCCACATTCGGCGATGCCGCTCTCTTGGCCGACGGGTCGGGCTCTCGCTGTGGCGGCTCGGTGCGGGCCCTCCGCTCCCTTGCCGCCTGCCGGCGACTCCTGCCGATCGGTGCTGCCCTGTATCGCTGGCGCTCTGCGCCGGAGCCTACTGGCGAGCCCTGGAAGCTCGCGGTTTGGTCCGGAGGCTCACGGGTCCATTCGCTCTCGTCGCCGCTCCAGCTTCCACCAACCGCTGGATCTCTACGCCGGCGCCGGGAAGTACTCGTCCCGATCATCGCCCGTATTCCCGATGTGGCGGGAGTCTACGGGCAGAGGCGCGTCGATGTCAAACAAGGTCCGGGGGTGGCCGGCGTCGCGCGGGTGGCGCGGGAGGCGGGGCGCGGGGCGCGGGAGGCGGGGCGCGGGAGGCGAACTTTCCGGATTCCCACAAGGACGACATGCGGCAGCGATCAGGGACCCGAATCGCGTCGCGCGTGGACTTACGGACCGGCGCGGCGGGCTGTTCACGCTCGGCGGGGCGTCGCCTGGCGCATGCCCGAGCCAATTCTCAGGTTACTCGGCCGCGCATAGCGCTCCGACACTTGCCACGTGCCGATCTCATGGGAATCCGGAAACTTCGCGGCCGTGGCGGGGGCGGCCGCGGCGCCGCTCGCCCTACCAGTACTCCTCGGTGTGGAGCGTGCCGATGTCGTGGCCCCTGTCGCGGACGAAGCCGCGGGCCGCCGCCCAGGCGATGACGGTCTCGATCATGCCGGGGTTGCCGCACAGGAAGATGTCGAAGTTGTCCGGCATCAGCGGCAGGCCCGTCTCCTCCTCGATGGCGTTCGAGGCGATGAGGTTCTGGAGATAGCCGCTCCGGCCCCGCCACGTGACGTCTTCGGCCGGTCGCGTGATGACCGGAACGTAGTGGAAGTTGCGGCAGTGCCGGGCCAGGCCGGTCAGCTCGGTCCGGTAGCCCAGGTCCCACGAGAAGCGTGCTCCGTGGACCACCACGAACTGCCGCGGCCCGTTGCAGACGAGCTCGCTGCGCAGCATCGACATGTAGGGCGCCAGGCCAGTGCCGGTGCCGATCATCAGCACGTGCTTATGGGGCGCGACCTTGTCGAGCGTGAAGACGCCCACGGCCTTGGGGCCCACGTACACCCGATCGCGGAGCTTGAGGCTGAAGAGTCGCGGGGTCAGCTCGCCGCTCAGCACGAGGGTCAGGTAGAACTCGATGTACTCGTCGGCGCGGCTCTCCGACGCGATCGAATACGCGCGGCGGATCATCCGATCGGGGTCGACGGCGGCCCCGGCGATGGCGGCAGCCTGGGCGTCGACGGCGGCCTGGCTCTCGGCCGTGCCCACGACGACGACTGACGCGGCCGTAGCTACGGCTCCGGCGCGCCGCGAGTCGATACGCGGCGGGTCGAGACGCGCCCCGGCCACGACGCTCGGCTCGGACTCACCCTCCGCCTCATCGACGCGCGGCGCAGAGGCCTTGACGCCCAGAACGACGTACTGGCCGGCCTTGAACTCGAACGGCAGCCTGTCCGGGACGACCCTCAAGATGATCAGGCCGGGGGCCACCTCCACCCGACCGGACACGGTTGCGTTGTACTCAGCCGCCATGCTGACCTCCGATGTGCCAGGTCGGTCCGGCTGTTTCTGCCTTCCCGTGGAGAAAAGGATACGAGGCCGAGCAGGAGGGTGTCAGGGGATCGGACTCTCGGCCGAAACCGGAATGGCCGCGGAGCAGAGATTGGGCGCGGCGTTTCCCCAGAAGCCGTTCACACCCGAGCAACTCGCCCACAGATGCGCGAGATCCTCGACGCGACCGCGTCGCAGGGACCCCGCCGTCCCGGGCTGGTCGTTCGCCCGGCCACGATCAGGTCGGCCTCGGGTACCCCGCCAGACGAGCGGCCGGTCCGTCCGGTTGCATCACGCTCTTGAGGCTCGCCCACGGAATCAGGACGGACGGCATCCCGGCCGCGTACGTGCCCACCTGGAACTCGGCGAAGGTGACCTTGAGACCGGCCGGCGTAAGGGCCCAATTGTCGAAGTTGTCGGGCACCGCGGCCGCACCGGCGTCGACGACGGTGGCGTTGTAGCCCTTGCCCAGCGACCTGCGCAGCTGCGCCTTGGATTGTTGGGAGATGATCGCCACGGCCGCCTGCGTGTCCAGGAAGATCTGGTCGAAGTCAAGGCGCTGGCCGCTGTTGAGCGCGTAGTTCAGGGTTTCGATGGTGGTGGACGGATGCCCTGGCGACGTGTCGTCGACCCATTTGAGGGTGAGGCTCGCCAGGTCCGGCGAGAGCATGTCGACCGTGAATGAGCCGGTAAGGTTGTTGGTCTTGCCCGGAAGCTGCTCCACGGCTGCTGGACCGTCCTCGAACGTTGCGATCTGCGTGCTGACCTCATCGAGGATGTCCTGGTTCATGACGCTCGCCAGGGGCGTGCTTCCGGTCCGGAACTGGGGATAGCGCCAGACCACGAACCAGAGGCGGTCGGGATCGTGGGCGCCCGTGTAGATCGTGAGGATGACCGGCATCGTCGAAGGGAGCGGCACGGTCATCACCGGAGAAGCCGTTTGGGTCGGCGAGGCCAGGGCCGACGGCGCCACGGGGGCGATCGTGGGAGTGGCCGCGGGACTCTCAGAGGGTGCGGTCGTCGCGTCGGCCGTCGTGTCCCCAAGGGTCGTCATGGCGATGGTCACGGCCACAAGAGCCACGAGCGCAAGACCCGCGATCGGGAACAGGCCCTTGATTCGTCTCAGGAAGGCGTTCGACTCCATGGCACGAGTATGGACCGACAGGCGCGTTCTCCGCTTCTTGCGCCGTGATCAGTACGGCCGTTCGCGTTTGTGACAATTGTGACAACTCCGGTCACAGACTCCAGCTAGACGAATCGGCCGAGCTCGCGCCGGAGCGATCGCCGAGGCGGCCATCGCATTCCGGATTTCGAGCCGGCCGCCGATCCTGACCATACGGAAGACCGGCTGGGAGAGTCAACGCGTTTTGCGTACCTTATTGCGTACCATCGATGGGATCAGGCAGGCGTCAGGTCGGGGCGCTTCTTGTGCTTCGTGACGGCCTCGGCATCTTTGATGATGGTGAGGACTGCCAACTTCGAACGCGTTCCCGCTAGGCGGGCGGGTCGGCGGTCCACCGGAGGATGTCACCCGGCTGGCAATCGAGCACCCGGCAGATCGAATCCAGAGTGGTGAACCGGATGGCTCGGGCGCGCCCGTTCTTCAGAACGGCGACGTTCGCCGGAGTGATGCCGACGGCGTTGGCAAAGTCGCCCACGGACATCTTGCGTCGGGCGAGCATGACGTCGAGCTCGACGATGACGGCCATCAGATCACCTCGTCGAGCTCGGTGCGGTCGGCGATCGCGGACTCGAGCAGGCCTCGCATGACGACCACGAGGAGCACCAACGCCAGCCCGCCGGCGAGACACGCGGCCAGCCCGAGGACGACGCCTGGTCCGCCGACGCCGACGAAGAAGAGCAGGTGGATCATGGGGCCTGCCCACAGGACCGTGGCGACCGCCGCGCAGGCCGTGATGACGTCGACCGAGCGCAGGGCGCGTCGGGTGAAGATGACCCCGCCGTTGACCATGGACAGCAGCCGCCAGACGACAAGCAGCGCCACCTGACCGCATGCGATGGCGAGGATGCCGGCCACCGAGTACGGGACGGCGAGGTACGCGAGTTCGGGGTAGATCCCCCCTTCCTCGGACGCGAACACGGGCAGGAGTACCTGTGCGAGCACGGTTCCGAGCAGGAGGACGACAAGAGCGACGCGGAGAAGTTGTCTCGCGAGCATGTTCATCTATCGAGTGTCGATGGCTTTCGCTCGTCTGTCAATAGGTCCTTGACATCCGGCGGCTTCATAACCAACCGGTTTCCAGCTCCTCCGCCGACGCTTGGACGCCAGCGAGTCAGCCGGTCACCGACCTCAGCAGTCGAACGCAAACCAGCACAACTCGTTGCGCAGCCGCTGGTCGTCGAGCACAAGTTCTCGGATCTCGTGGGGGAGTTGGGCGCGCTGCCANNTACGCGGCGTGCCGTGCGGCCCCACTCAGGTCCCTGGCCGCGGCGTTGGCATGGCCGCCCGCCGAGCGGGCCTCCCACCACGTGATCTCACCCCGCGCCCATGCCCGCCCAAGGTCGATCGCGCGTCGCGGACGGTCGTCCTCGGGCTGCGCCTGCTCGAAGTGGTGCAGCACATGCTCCGCGCAGTCAGCGGCCCACATCGCGAGAAGACGATGGTCGTCGTCTTGGAGGGACCCGCCGCGACGCACGGTGATGANNTCGCTCTTGTGTCCGCCAAGGGTCGACAATCGGCCTCCGACGAACCTGCCCCCATCGTAGAGGCCATTGGCTACGGGCTCTCAGACCGCGTCCTGGCTGCCGGTCACCTGGCGCAGCGAAGTCTGGCGCAGCCAAGCGGTCCGGGGTCGCTCCAGCAGGCGAGAAGGGCGTTCAGTCCCTCGTACCCGCTATACACCGGAAAGCCAAGGTAGTGGTCGCAGGTCGGCTTGCCGAGCACTTCCTCGCAGTGCTCGTGAGCGGTCACGCCCAGGCGCGCGAGATAGGCCGGGACGTCGTGCATGTGAAACGCGCGTCGCCTGTTCGCCGGGTAGTCGATTAGGTCGTACCCGTACTCGGCGCGCTCGTACCGGCCATCCCCCGCCGAATTCCAGATCTCCTGCGCGGTTATGACCGCGGGCTTGGGATCATCCGAACCTGGCAGCTCGGCCGCTAGCGCGAAACCGATCTCGTCGGTGTCGTAGCGCTCGAGGGAAGGTTCGGGTACCTCGGCGCCGAGGTTGCTCAGATAGACGGCAAGCCCGCCGAGGTAGGACGCGACCTGCGCCAGGGACTCGCTCATGCGCTGCGAACGCGGGCGACGGCCTCGGGGGTTTCAGCGGCTTCGGGCAGTGGCTCACCAGCTCCGATCCGCGGCCGCTTCTTGATCTCGGCAGAGATGCGCGCGGGCGACGGCGACTCCAGCGCCCCTGCCTTGTACCGCTCGAAAGCGGCGACCGGAATCCTGTAGATGCGCTCGGACACACGAATGGCGGGCAATCGTTGATCGTGGATCAGCCGAAGTACGGTCGAGGCACTGACCGACAGCTCCGACGCTATGTCGTTGGGTGAGAGGAACTGCTTGTCCTGCACGTTATGGCTCCTATGACCTATCGGCAGGATACGCCGTGTCCTTCAGGAGTCAAGTCTTCCGGCGTGTCGCGTTCCTCCATCACAGGATCGCTCCAGACGGCCTCCGTCATGGGCGCCCAGCGTCCTGACATTTCAGGCTATCTTGCGCCGGTAGGCCCTCATGGCGAGCGCATAGGCGATGAGGAGGATGCCGACGCCCCAGGCGAGGGCGATCCAGATTCCGCCTCCGACCGGCTGCTGCTCGAACAAGGCCCTGATGGTGTTGACGATCGAGGTGACCGGCTGGTTTTCCGCGAAGGCACGCACGGGACCCGGCATCGAGGCAGTGGGCACGAATGCCGAGCTGACGAACGGCAGGAAGATGAGCGGGTACGAGAAGCCGACCGCCCCGTCCGTGGATTTCGCCGACAATCCGGCGAGCACTGCGATCCAGGTCAGCGCGAGCGTGAACAGTACGAGGATGCCGGCCACGGCGAGCCATGGCAGCACTCCTGCCGACGAGCGGAAGCCCATGAGGAGCGCCACCAGGACGATGACTACCACGGAAATCGCGTTGGACACCAGCGAAGTCAGAACATGCCCCCACAGCACGGACGAGCGGGCGATGGGCATCGAGTGGAACCTCTCGAAGATGCCGCTCTGCAGGTCGTTGAACAGGCGGAAAGCGGTATAGGAGATGCCGCTGGCGATCGCGATGAGCAGGATGCCGGGCAACAGGTAGCCAACATAGTTGTCGGTCCCTGCTTGGATGGCGCCGCCGAGCACGAAGACGAACAGCAGCATGAACGCGATCGGCATGATCGTCACCGTGATGATGGTGTCCATGCTGCGCGTGACGTGTCGCAGGGAACGCCCGGTCATCACGCTCGTGTCGCTGAAGAAATGTGCGTTCATCGTTGTTCCTTCTTGTCGCTTCCGACGATCGCCAGGAAGATCTCCTCCAGGGTGGGCTGCCGTTCCACGTATTCGACTTTCGCGGGCGGGAGCAGCTTCCTTAGCTCCTCCAAAGTGCCGGACACGACGATCGTGCCTTCGTGCAGGATCGCGATCCGGTCGGCGAGCTTCTCGGCCTCGTCGAGGTACTGGGTCGTCAGGAACACGGTCGTGCCGCTGTCGGCGAGGTTCTGGATCACCTGCCACACCTCAATGCGGCCCTCCGGGTCGAGGCCGTTGGTAGGCTCGTCGAGGAAGATGACCCGCGGGTTGCCGATGAGGCTCATGGCGATGTCGAGGCGACGGCGCATGCCGCCTGAGTAGGCCGACACCCGGCGCCCGGCCGCGTCGGCCAGACCGAATCGATCGAGCAGCTCGTCTGCCACCTTGCCCGCGCTCTTCACGTGCCGTAGTTGGGCGATCATGATCAGGTTCTCACGGCCGGTGAGGATCTCGTCCACCGCCGCGAATTGACCTGTCAGGCTGATCGACTCCCGCACCCGCGCCGGCTGCGACAGGACGTCGAATCCGTCGACGCGCGTCGTGCCGTCATCCGGCCTGAGCAGGGTGCTGAGGATTCTCACGATCGTGGTCTTGCCGGCACCGTTGGAGCCGAGCAGCGCGAAGATGCTTCCGCGCGCCACGTCGAAGTCCACACCCTTGAGCACCCGCAATTTCCCAAAGGACTTCTGCAATCCATGGACCTGGATCGCCAGGTTCTGCGCTTCCATGCGTCGTGGCTCCCTATGCCACGGTCACGTTCGACAGGTCCGCACCCATGCCTTTGAGCCCGGCGTAGGTCAGCTTGTCCATTCCCGCCCCATCGAAGGCCATCGTGCGGAGGTACTTCCTGTTCCCTCCGCGGAAGGACACATCCCGCAGCGTCGCACGCCGGAACGTGACGCCTGCAAGCGCCGCCTTGTCGAACCTCACGCTGGTGAAGGTCGCTCCGTCCAGGTTCAGGCCGCGCAGATCGGAGTGGGAGAAGTCCACGCCGGTGAAGGTGCAGTTCTCGAAAATCGTCCGCCTCAGGTCGGTCATCCGGAACTTGACGTCCATGAACGCGACATCGGCGAACCGGGTTTCGGTCAGTCCCGACATGCCGAAGTCGGTGCGTACCAGGATGGAGCCGCGAAAGCTGGCTCGTGCCAGATCGGTCATCGACATGTTCGCATCGGTCAGGTCTGCCCCGTCGAAGTTGGCGTCCGCCACCTCGCTCATCTTGAATGAGCTGCCGGTGAGATTGGCGTGCGAGAAATCCGAGCCGAGCAGCATGCTCATCTCGAACTTTCCGCCCCGCACCTCGACGCCCGCGAAGTCGCTTCCCCCGAGCTGGCTCATGTCGAATCGCGTCACCAGTTGACGTTCGAGCGACCGGGAGAGATTGGAGACCTCCTGCACTGTCTGCTCGATATCGCCGATGCTGTCGATAGTCAGCTCGAAGGCTGCCGCGTCATCCTTGCCCTCGGCCTTGAGCTCACGAAACCGCTCATGCAGGTCCGCAAGTAGGTCCGCTTTCAGCTCGCTGATGCTCTTCGCACCCTCGTAGGGCGCGAAGACGCCGTTCACGTATTCGTCTAGTTTGTCGTTCATCGATTCTTCTTTCACAGCAATGTGTCGAGCACGCGCTTCGCGTACTCCCAGTTGCTCGTGTTGCGGGCATAGGTCGCCCGGCCCTTCTCCGTGATCCGGAAGTATTTGCGCCGGCCGCCCTGCGACTCATCGCCCCAGTACCAGGTGATGTCGCCGTCCGCTTCCAAGCGCCGGACGCTGGAGTACATCGTGGCTTCCTTGAGCTCGTACTCGCCGTGCGANNAACAAATCGGATGTGATCTTGCTTTCGCTCATCTCACCACCTTCGACGAACAGTCTATGTCGTGGTACTGTGTCTGTCAAGGTAGTAGTGATGTCACACTACACGGATGCGTGTAGCAGCCTGTGAGCCACCCCTGCCGACCGTCCCCTACTGACCGGCGCGGACATACGGAGGTCGGGCGTCGGCCGCGGCGTTGCGACCAATTCGGCCATCCCGGACGGCGTCCGCCAGGGCGCGGCCAAGAGTGGCGCGGACATGAGGAACGGTCAGTGGCGAGACAGGCCGAGGCGGTAGGCCGTGCTTGCTACCGGCTCTCGCTCGTCGGCGAGCAATCTACACACTGTCTTCTTTACGGCGTTGCTTACTAACCGTATCTGAGGAGTTCACCGTCCTGGTTAACGCTGAAGTTGCCGTTGGACGGATAGGTTCCATCTATTTACCCAGGAAGTGAAGCTGGCTGACTTCTTCAGCTTGAATCCATGCTCGGTCAGGACATAGCCGTCGGGGCCATCCTGCCGCCGCCGCTCATATACCAGCAATCAGGGTCGGGATGACAAGGTGAGAGCGCCGCCGCTCCGAGGCTCCCGGGCGCGGTACTGAGCAGCAGCAGGTCGCCTGCGTCGACGTACGGCAACCGGTAGACGGCCCGCTGGGCCTTCAAATCGATCGTCTGGGTCGTCCCATCGGTCATCTCGAGGATCACACTGGATGTCACGACCCGCTGCACGATGCCGACGTAGTTGGGAGTGACCTGGACATCGGGAATGGGGGCGTTGCATGCGGCCGCGCTCACGACCAGCGCGACGGCGCCGAAGATCCGCAAGCAGCGACCCCGGCGGTGACCGCCCCTGCCCTCTCGGACCTCAGATATCGTCATGCCCGACCTCCCCCCACCACGACCTGAACGCCAGGCATCTTGGCAGCTGGATTCCGTCCAGAGGCCCACGCGGTGCGGCCCAAAGGGGCCATTTCACGCTCAGATTCTTGGCGGAGAGGGTGAGATTCGAACTCACGGGACTCTCGTCCAGCGGTTTTCAAGACCGCCGCAATAGACCGCTCTGCCACCTCTCCGCGTGCGTATCACGCTCGTTCTCGCTCGATTACGCCTGAGTGGACACTATCTGTAGTTACGCGGCTTTCTGACGCTCGGAGCAGAGAGACTTCTAGCAGATCACACCGTGGCGAGCCCAGGTGATCCTCGCCCGGGTCAGACGCCGAGGGTGCGCTTCAGGAGGGCCGCGTCGCGCGCACCGAACGCCATCTGGACTCGGTCGCCGCTCATGCCCACCGGGACATTGATCTGCAGGTCGACCCCGGCGTCCGCCAGCTTCCGCGTGACCTCGGCGCCCGTCCCCGGCCGGTTCTCCAGTTCCACGACCACCATCTCGATCGCCGTTCCGGTGTAGCCGGCGTCGGCGATGGCCGCCCGCAGTCCGGCCTCGTCGTCGGAGCCGAGCGCGATCAGGCCTCTCGTTCCATCCGACAGTCCATAGGCGGGCGAGACGTTGACATGGCGCTTCGCGGCGGCTTCGAAGAGTTTCGCGAGCACCCCGGGTCGATCATCCACCGTGATGAGATACACGTTCATCGTTGTCTCTCCTCGCTGCCGTCGTCAGCACGATCTTAGCCCGTACTTCCACACCCGACGACGACCGAGATGCGTCGCTATGACTCGGGGCTGTTCAAGCTAGCAGGCAGCCGGGCCCAGGAGCTTGCCCGTCGCGTCCAGGCCGTAGCCAACCGGGTAGACCGCCCCATCGCAAGCGGACTTGCCGACTCTGGGCGCATCCCCCGCCGTCTTGGGCCACGTGTAGGGCGTGGTCCCAACGAATGGCTTGGCGCCGAGCAGGACGTCGGCCAGGCCTTCGCCCTCCGTTCCGGGCAGCCAGGCCGCGACGACCGCGTCGGCCGACGAGAAGTCGTCGAGCAGCATCGGCCGGCCCGACATGACTACGACGATCAGCTTGTTCACCTCCGGCCGCATCTTCGCGACGAGAGCGACGTCCTGCGACGGCAGCGTGAGCGTCGAGGAATCGCCCACGCCTTCGGCGTAGGGCCGCTCGGCCACAACGACGATGCCAACGTCGGCCTTCGTACCGGCGGGGAAGGCGCCGTTCTGGTCGTAGGTGAGGTTGTCACCCAGCTTGGCCGAGAGAGCGTCTTTGAGGGTCGTGCCGGTGGTGGTATTCCCCGTTGAGCCCTGCCAGGTGATCGTCCAGCCGCCGGACTGGATGCCGATGTCGTCGGCGCCTTCGCCGGAGAGGAGGACCTTGGTCCCGGTAGACGCGATCGGCAGAACGTTCGGGCTGGTCTTGAGCAGCGTGGCCGACTCGGAGACTGCCTGGCTGGCGATCGCGCGATCGGCAGCCGACCCTTCTTCGGAAATCTTGCCCGCGGCGGGCATCGGGTTCTCGAACAGGCCCATCTCAAACTTGACGCGGAGGATCCGGGTGACCGCATCGTCGATCCGCGCCTGCGGGATCGTCCCGGCCTGCACCAGCGACGTCATGGTTGTGATGAATCGAATGTAGTCGCTCGGGACCATGACCATGTCGATGCCGGCGTTGATCG
>PMXQ01000074.1:0-7195 GCA_003171065.1 Chloroflexota bacterium | reverse complement strand
CCTTGCCGGCGGTCGTGCTCGAGTAGGAGACCATAACGATTCTGGCGCCGGCGTTGATCGCCGCCTGGTACGGCGGGAGGAAGAGATTGAGCAGCGTAGCCTCGTCCATCTGGTCGACGCCCTGGTCGAGCAGGTAGGGCCCGGTCGGGCCGCTCGCCGTGGAGCTGCCGAAGGCCGTTCCGCCATCGCCGATGAAGTGCTTCAGCGTCGCCGCCGCGGTGTCAGGTGCGGACAGGCTGGAACCCTGAAAGCCCTGGACGCAGGCCGTGCCGAGCTTGGAGACGAGGTCGGTGTTCTCGCTGTAGCCCTCGAACGTGCGGCCCCAGCGAATGTCCTGCGGAACCGCGATGACCGGACCGAAGCTCCACCGGATCCCGACGGCGTTCATCTCGAGGGCCGCCGTGGCGCATTCCTTCTTTACGAGGGCGGGGTCATTCGTGGCCCCCATGCCGACGTTCTGGGGGAAGATCGTCGCGCCGACAATGTCGTTGTTCCCATGTACGGCGTCGAGGCCATAGATGATCGGGATGCCCAGGCGGGTCCCGAGGGCCGCTTGCTGATACCCGTTGACCATGTCGTACCAGGCCTGCGGGGTGTTCCCGGCCTGGGGCGCTCCGCCCCCACCGTTAAGGATCGAGCCAAGATCGAACTTGGCCGAGGTCGGAGCATCGATTGAGCCGATCTCGATCTGAGTCATCTGGCCGATCTTCTCGGCCAGGGTCATCTGCGATAGCAGCGCCGCAACGCGATCGTCAACAGACTTGGTGGCGTCCATCCAGGGACGCGCGGAGGACGGCGACCCGGACGGCGACCCGGACGCCGCCGGGCTAGAAGCACCCGAGGCACCTGGTGTACCCGTAGCGGTGGAGCTGCCGCAGGCCGCCACGAAGAGCACGACTGCGACTGAACCGAGGCGACTGAGCCATCGGCGAGGCCGCCTGGGGCGACCCGGATACGACACTGGCATTCCTACTCCTTGAACTTTGTGGCACTCGATGCTACGCCATGGAAAGAAACCTGGTCTACATTGTGGCCGCTCTGCGCCGTTGGGAGCGCTTTGGTGGCCAGGAGGCGGAGCGCCTCCCGCGGCACGCGGACGACTAGCCGCACGATCGAGCCATTCCGGGCAAAGACGGACTCGCTCGCAGCACGGGGTAGCTCGTCGCCGGCGATCAGTTCGCCCGGGCCGGCCGCACGATCCACGAGGACCGAGGCCCGGTCGGCCAGCTCGTAGCAGACCGGAGTGCCGCAGTACGTGAAGGCCAGGCTGCCAGCGGGAAGCTCCCACATTCGATCCTGGCCGGCGACGTCGACGTAGTCGAACCGATACGGCGCTGCCTCGAACTCGGCCTGGTGCAGGAGCCTTGGCGCGAACCGCAGCCTGCCTCCCCTGACCTCCACGCCAAGCTCGCCCCAGCGCGCCAGCACCTCCTCCTTCACGGCGCCTGTCATCCCCGGCTGCTGCGCGCCTCGGTGTCGGGGCGTGTGGGAGTAGGGATCGCACGGGAAGGCGCCCTGGACTTCGGCCGACTTGCGGAATCCGAGGCCGTCGCGCACGTGGTCGTAGGCGTCAGCCAGCCCGGCCGCGGCCTGTCGGTCGACCTCGCCCGTCTCCGGCTCGATGGCCGCCTGATAGCACTCCATGACCGAAACAAGCAGCTTGGAGACCATGTGCCAGTAGACGCTGCCGAGGCCCTCGAACATGAAGAAGGTGCGGCTTCGGCCGGTGAACTCGCGGTGCCGGAAGAGCTTCTCCCACAGGGCCAGGGTCTCGTCGCGGACCTTGCCTTCCACCTTCATCGCGTCCAGGCGATTGGCCACGTCTATGGCGTTTCGCAGGTCGGCCTGGAAGTGCCACTCGCTGTGGTTGTCGCGGACGAATATCCGCGGGTCGTCCAGAGGCGGCACAGAGGCGATCGTGTTGCGTTGCAGGAAGGGTGCAAGGGCCATGTCCGGGTAGAGCAGGTAGCTGTTCTGGTCGGCCCGGTATAGATCGCTGGAGCGAAGCGCGCGCAGGACGGCAAGCGCCTCGGCCGGCGCCAGCAGCCCGGAACCGAGCACGGCGGCCTGTCCTTCCAACATCGGGTACAGATGCGCCACCGCGGCTCGCCCGTCCTGAACGTGCAGCAGGTTGTAGCCGTGGTACAGGCCGTCATCGCGGCGGTTCGATGCGATGGCGCGCTCGAGGACAGGCAGAGCACCCGCGATGAACTCGCCGATGGCGGCCTCCGGTACCGCTCGCCGGGCTCCCAGCCCACCGGCGTAGACCGCCCGGCGGTGCTCCTCGCCGGCTCGTCCGGCCGCCACGAGGAACTGGTATCGCGAGGTGTCGTCGAACTTCTCGGGGGCGGCCCCGTAGATCGCCGTGAGCTGCTCGAGCAGGACCGCGACCGGCTCGGACAACTGGACCTGCTCCGAGCCACGGAAGAGCCTCTCGCAGAAGCGCAGGTAGCGCCGGGCGTGAGCGACCGTCACCATCGACAGGCCCCAGCCCACCAGTGCGTTGTTGGCGTCATTCCATTCGGGGCGCTGGGTGTTGAGCCACGTCCCGCCATCGGGCACGAAGTTGGTGAGCTTGACCAGCAGCGGCACCAGCAGCTTCTCGGCCAGGGAGACGAGCATGACGTCGCCGTTCGAGTCCGGGACCATCTTGCCGTCCGCCCCAACCTCGGCAGCCGCGGCCGTCAGCCGGCGATGCATCGCCATGTCGCAGGTGATGGTGCTGTGCGGCTCGGCCAGGATGGCATCCAGCCCGGCGATCCGATAAGGCACGTTGGCGTAGGAGTACTCACGCCTGTTCAGCCAGGACGCCAGCTCTCCGGGATGGAACCGCTCCTGGCTTTCGAGCAGCCGGAGCAGATAGACGATCTGGTGGTCGCCCCAGTAGCCGATGTGGCTCCATGGATCGTTCGGGTCGGCCAGCTCCCAGTCGATTCCGCCGTTCCGGCTGATCCGGTATGCGTTGTAGCCGTCCGCCGTCGACGAGTTGAGGAAGACCGCCAGCATCTGCTCCAGGTAGCTGGGGAAGCTCTGGGCGAGGGCCTCCCAGTTCTGGAAGATGTCGCGCCAGTTGCCCTCGTAGCCGTAGATCGGTTCGCCGTTCTCGTCGCGGACATTGATCGAGAAGCGATTCCAGGGGCGACTCGGGTCGCCGTGGCGCCGGCTGTACATGAGCGGCAGGTACGCGCCGCACACCCGTATGAGCTGCGGGTCACCCGTGGCCTCCGCGGCACGCCGCAGCGATCCGAGGTCGATCGTCTCCGGCAGAGCGGCCAGCCAGCCCTTCATTCGGGCGTGCAGCGGAGCATTCTGAGCCTGCAGGAACGTCTCGAGATCGCGCCTCGGGAACTGGTACGACTCGAGGAAGGTCCCGCCCCGCAGGCAGTTGAACAGTACGCTTCCGAAGTGGTGGACCGTGGACGCCTCGTCGGCCGTCTCCTGCAGCCCATCGGCCGCGGCAATCAGCCGGCGCAGGCTCTCGCGATCCGCAGCGACAGCCGCCTGCAGGTCTGCCTTGAGCAGGTCGGGCCTGGCGAGCTGGTCGTGCAGCGCGACGAGCCGGGCGGGATCGAGGCCCGTGTCGACGACGGTGAACCACTCGTGCCGACCACCGGCCTCCAGCTCAACACCATCGGCCACCAGATACGACCCGAAGTCGCCCCTCAGCTCCCTTTCGGCCACAGGCTTCTCGCCCTCTCGAAAGGCCCGCAGGCACCGGTCTGACAGCATGACCTCCGGATGAGCGTGGCCGACGGACCAGGCGCCCGTTGCCCGCAGCGACTCGTACGGCAGGGGCTTGTCCTCCATGGCCGCGTTGAGCGTGTATATCCCGAGCGGGACGTCGGGCAGGACCTCGTGGCGCATGTAGCCCGCTGCCAGGTAGCTGAGGCGGGCGTAGGTCTCCTCGGTCACGCCGGGCGGTAGCAGCATGTGGAACCCGTCGAGGTACTCGACCCGCGCCGACCCGGTGCCTGTGTTCTCGAGGACCGCGTGCCGCACGAGCCCGTACTGCTGGCACGTGCTCAGGCTCCAGGTGAAGCGAAGCCCAAGGTCACGATTGATCTCCTCGAACAGCACGTTCGTGCCCACGATGTGCTTGTAGATGTTGCGGGTGATCGCCAGGGCATGGGAACCGGAACGCCACGGTTCCCAGAGCGAGGGAGCCGACCCATCACGGCTGACGCGGAAGGCGCTGAGGGAACCGGCTCCATCCGAATGGCGCAGCAGCTTGTCGGCGGTCTCGTACGGGAACATGGCGTGGTCGGGATCCACGCGGCCGGCCGTGAAGGGCGAGTTGCTGCCGACGAAGAGCCAGGCATCGCTGTCGCTCACGATGCTCATCAGAAATGGCGCCAGGTGGTCGACGTCACGTATGCACGCATACCGCTGCCCCGCCAGGGTCACGAACTCGTGCCGGGCGGGTGTTTCCGCGGGGTTCTGGACCAAATCGCCCACCGGGCCCTTCTTGGTAGTCATGATGCGCTAGCAGCCGCTCGAGGCGGCCCTGAGTCGTCAACGCCCGCTCCTACGGCTCGGCCGACGGAGTCGCCCGCCGCGGTCCCTTTCGCTCCGCTCTGACGAAGGGCGTGCTCGATCGCCCAGATCGCCAGCGGCCGCAGATACATGGCGGCCCGATACCGACCGTCCTGCAGGTACGCCTCCGGCGTCCGGAACCACAACCCTCGGCCGTAAGTGACGGCGAACGTCCCGTGGGCCGTGCGCCAGCCCTTCTGGACGAGGCCGCGGCCGATCATGAAGGCCGCCAGAGCATAAGTGATGCCGGTCCAGCTCTCGGCCGACTGCTCGGTCGACCCGTCGATCGAACCGTCGGGTCGGATCCCATTGACCGCACCCATGTCGCCGCCGCCGAACCCAAGGACGTTCGACTCGTAAACCGTGCGCAACGCCGTCAGGATGCGCTCCGGCGAAACCAGGTCGCCAAGTCCGGTCGCATCCGCGTACCACTGACCGGCCAGCTGGTCAGCCATGATCGACGCCGAGGAATCTTCGCCGCTCGTGTCGAAGCGATAGCAGCGACCGTTCCAGAGCTTGGCTTCGAAGGCGGCGCTGCCGCGATCGTGCACTTGCTGGAACCGGGCGACGCTCGCTGAGTCACCGACCATCGTGCCCAACCGGATGGTGGCCCGAAGGGCGGCCAGCCAGAGCGCCCCGCTGTAGGCGCTCGGTCCTAGCATCGACCAGCCATCGTAAGTTTGGTCTGGCAGCCCATCGTGCTCGGGCAGCCCGTCGTCGTCTCGGTCGAATCGACCGAGGTAATCCATTGCTTGCACGACGGCCGGCCACGTCTCGCGAGCGAGGTCGGGAGCCGGCACTAGCAGGACGTCACGCCAGACCTGGAGGACGAACTTGCTGTTCAAGTCCTTCCAGATGTTGATGTCGCGCCAGTCGTAGACGTTCGGCCGCAGGAAGGGGTCCTCTTGGGGTCCGCCCAGGTCGTGCGGCATCGCGCCGCGCCGTTTCCTCTGAGCGCGGGTGCCCTTCCCGCCCACGACGACGATCTCCGGGTCGTCGAGATCTACGGTCGCCGCGAAATCCCTGACGACGCCGACATCCAGGTCGGGCCATAGCAGAAGCAGCGCCCACGACGCGTAGAAGTTTACGTCGAGGGTGTTGTAACAGGCGTAGTCGTAGCACTCCAGGACGGCGAAATGACCGAGCGACTCAGTCGCCCCGCCATTCACCGACTGGTTTCCGGCCGGCGGGACTGCGGTCCCACCGGCCGGCTCGGTCCCGTGGAACGGCTCGCCATCGGTCCAGACCGTGCCGCCGTCAACAAGGTAGTACAGCTCGTTGAAGAGCGCGCCCTTGTACCAGTCTGGGCGCGTGGAATCGGCCAGGATCGGCGCCTGCCAGGCGTCTATGGCGGAGGACCACTCGGAGCGCCTCGCGAGAGCCTCGGCGCCGATGGCCCAGGCGTTGGCGCCGCTGCGGCCGAAGAACCGCGTGTAGCGCTTGTACCAGCACGTTCCGGACCCGAACTCGACGACGGGCAGAT
Organism: Chloroflexota bacterium; assembly: GCA_003171065.1. GTDB lineage: Bacteria > Chloroflexota > Limnocylindria > Limnocylindrales > CSP1-4 > Fen-1039. Next base: position 1,179 of record PMXQ01000074.1, on the reverse strand, counting down.
CCCAGACGAGGACGAACGACACGTGCTTCGTCTCGCCTGGAGCGAGCTCGACCGTCGCAGCAAGGGCTGCTCCGATAGCCTCGCCCGGCCGGCTGGGCCGGCCGTCGACGACGTCGCGCAGCCGGCCGTCGGCCGCAAAGTCCGCCCACACGTCCGACCCGTCGTCGGCCAGAAACCGATCGCAGGTCGTCAGGTGTACGCCGGGTTCTGCGCCGGCCATGATCGCGAAGCTGCCGTTCCAGGGCGCGTCGGCAACATCCGGAGGCCCCTGAAGCAGAACCCCGGCCAGGCCGTCCTTCCGGAGCGAGACGTTTCGATGGCCGCCCCGGCGGTCCTGTCCGCGGTCTCGGCCGATGTCGTTCAGCCAGCTGAACATCAGCCCGACGGTCACCGGATCCGGGCTCGGATTCTCGATCTGCCACTCGAGGATGCCGACCGGGTAGCTGCTCTCGCGGTAGTTGCCGGGGATGACCGGACTGAACTGCCGCTGCATCAACCGAATGGGGAGCTCGGCCCAGTCGTATTCGAACCAGGCATAGGGGAAGAGGCCATAGTAGGTGCCCGCTCCCTCCGGCAGGTCCCAGTTCCAGCTCCGAAGCGTCTCGGGACGTATCGTGGAGAGCACGTGGGCCGAATGGGCCTCGCCCCGGGCCACGTACACCGAGAACTGGTCTGCCGGGACGGTCTCGAAGCGGTGCCGGCCCACGTCCAGGTGCCAGCGGGCGAAGTCCCCGCGGTGGGTTCGTCCGATGCTACCGGCACCCAGTCCGCCCAGTGGCACGCCACCCCATGGACCATCGTCGATGAGCGGCGGATCGACGTCCTGCCTGGACGTTTCGGGACCGTCGTAGGGGAGCCCGATCGGCCGCCGCCAGGCACAGGGATCAGGGCGCAGAAGGACCCCGGATCGCTGTCTCGTGTTCACGGACTCCTACTTCTCGACACCAGAGATGACCACGCCTCGCATGAACGCCCGCTGGGCGACGAAGAAGATCGCTACAGGCAGAATTATCGCCAGGAGAGATGCGGTCTGGGTCAGGGTGCCACTGTTGGCATAACCGTAAGTGCCGCTGAAGGCCCGCAGGCCCACGGACATCGTGTAGAGGTCAGTATGTCCCGACAGATATACGAGAGGGGCGAAGAAGTCGTTCCACGCGAAGAAGAAGTGGAACAAAGACA
>PMXQ01000096.1 GCA_003171065.1 Chloroflexota bacterium | reverse complement strand
GTGCTCGCCAAACATCGACATCAAGGCTTTCTGGATCGTCGCGACGACCTTGTCGCCCTGTTTGACCTCGAAGGTCGTATGGACGTGCGCGAGCGACTTGTTGATCTCGTAGAGCTCCTGCCCCGAGGTGTCCTTGAGGAGCAGCGAGCGCCGGAGTGCCACGAGCTTGCCGTCCACCTCGAAGGCGTGGTTGCCGTTCGAATCGTCGATCCACAGATCGCCGGTCATCGAGATCAGCTTCTGGTTCAGCACGAACGTCTGGCCGGTAGCGTCCTGTTCAGCGGCACCGGCAGCCGGTGCAGGAGGTACGAAAGGAGACGGAGCCGAGGCGCCGGAAGCGGGTGGCACCCGCGGTCCGACGGGGGCGCCGCAACTGACACAGAACTTGGCGTCGTCAGCCAAGCCGCCGCCACACTGCGTGCAGAACACCGCCACGGTCCACCTCTTACTGACGCGCAATCGGACGCCTCTACAGTATGCGCGGGCGGCAACGCCGATTTGACGCCGAGTTGCTGCCTAGCCGCATACGCCGCGCTGGCGCGAGGCGGGATAGCGCATCACTCAGGTCACAGTGCCGCCCGATGAGCGCGTGGTACTGCGAATGTCATCAGGCGCCCTCGGGGCCGAGTAGACGCCGCGCCCGGAGTTCAGTCATGCTACAGACGGTCCGTTCCGCTGCGGGAGGCTCCATGGGATGTCGGCGAGTTCCGTCGTCTCAGTGTTCGGGTAGCCGCGACTCGAAGCGCGCCCGTCCCCTCCTCGGGCGGGATGCCCATCGCCCGCAGCACGGGCGACAGGTCGACCGAGCCAGCGGGGCTCCTTTTCATAGAGGGCGATTGTGTCGGCCTTCCCCCCACTCCTGATCTGCTATAACAGTTGCTGCTCCGAGCGAGAGTAGCTCAGCTGGCAGAGTGTCCCAATCAGGGGGCCATGCCCACCGTACAAGCACGGGGAAGAGGGCGAGGGATGGCCAAGACTCGGGTGTTTGTCAGCTTCGACTTCGACAATGACCAGGCACTCAGGACCTTCATCATCGGACAGGCGAAGCATCCGGGCTCCCCGTTCGAGGTGACCGACGGGTCCCTCCAGGAGGCGCAGCCGCAGCTGGAGTGGGAAGCGAAGGCTCGGGCTGCCATCAACCGCGCCGACGTCTTCATCGTGATGCTCGGCTCCAAAACGCGATCCGCTCCCGGGGTCCGCAAGGAAGTCAAGATGGCGAACGAGCTAGGGAAGCGCAAGTTCCAGATCATCGGGTACCGAGACGGCTCGAAAGATTGGGCCGTTCCGGACGGCGGCCGAACCTACCGATGGGGCTGGGATAACCTCAAGAAGTTGCTCGCTCAATAGCGAGGGCGTACACGGTCGTCGCCATCCACCGAGGCTCGGACTCATGGGCGCGGCAGGTGTTCGCAGCCGTCTCGCGCAAGACTCAAGTCGCGGCGGGAGCACGCGGAGGTAGGCACCGTCCCGGATGGTCACTTGGTGTACGAAAGCGCCGATCTCGACCCGGCCACTGGTGACCTGCTAGCCTGGATTGCGGCCGACAGCGGTCTATCATCGACGCTGATACAAGCAGTCACCGCGGCACTGGAAACGCCATGACTAGGCTCGCGATCCAGCCACTCGATCTCGCCGGTCGGTTCATCTTCTTATCGGCCGGCTTCCCGTCCGGGGACAGGGCGACGCAATACGTGGAGGCCCGCCCTGACGACGTTGCCGATGCCGTCGTGGCCATTGCCCGGGGCGTTCTGACCGGTCGCGGTCGCCTTGTTTTCGGGGGCCATCCCACGATCTCCCCTCTCGTCCTGATGGTGGCAGCGGAGTACTCAACCCGAGACCCGAGCCGAGTGACGATCTACCAGTCCCGGCTGTTCGCTTCGCGGGTGACAGATGAGACGCTGCGCCTCGAGCGCGAAGGTTACGGGACGATTCGGTGGACCGAGGCGGTGCCCGGCGACTCTCCCGAGCACGGCCTCGAGCACCTAGCCAGCCTGGAAGTCATGCGCATAGCAATGCTCTCTGAGGTCAAGCCTGTGGCCGCCTTCTTCGTCGGCGGTATGGAGGAAGGCATCACCCTCGAATACATGCTCGCCCGAGACCTGCTGCCTCGGTCCACAATCTTCTGTATTGCTGGACCCGGAGGAGCTGCCGCCGGCTTCTCGTCGGTAGGCGACCTGCCCGAGTCCTTGGCCGAGTCGCTGCGCACCTCGCGACTCTATCCAGCCGTCGTTGACGCGTCACTCCGACTCGTGGCTGAGCGCCCGGGGTGAGGCTGGCCGCCGTCTTGTCGCCTTCTTGATCGGCTTGCTCGATAAGCTCAACCGCATCGCGCGCTAACAGCATCGCCCCGAGGCTGTCGCCGTTCCTGCCGTCGGCCACGATCGTCATGATCGGGCAATGGTGGCGGTACCGCGCGGCTGTGACATCAAGGCGCAAGGCGCTCCTGCCGCTGGGCAACTTCGAGAACCGTCCGTATCTGCCGTTCTCCTTCAGCTGAGCTACGGCCAGCGGCATACGCAAACTCGCCGCCGCGGTGTCCCGCGACGGCGAGTGGGCTGTCTGGCGGGCTTCGGCCTAGGCGTACTTGTAGGCGACGATCAGTGTCACGACCATCTGCGCTGACGTAGGCGTGGCTTGCTCGACCTGGGGGCAGGCCACCGGGGAGCTGGCGGGCGCGCTCCCGGCCGATCCGGTGGCACCAGTGTTGGTACCCGGCACGGGCGGAGCGACCACACAATCGGGCGTCGCGTACATGTCGCTCGTGTCCGACGCGATGCTGACCGAATAGATCCCCTGCAGCTGCACACCCATCGCGGTCGCCGCCGCGAGAGCCTGAGCATGGGCATCGGCGAGGGCCGCGTCAGTGGCCTTCTTGAGCGCCGTAGCCTGGTCCGAGCCGTTGGCCTTCATGTCGGCCGTGCCCGTACCCTCGGCCAGGATCGTGCCCTGTGGCGCCACGCCGAGCGAGTTGTAGCCGGTCACGGGGTAGGCGATCGAACTGGCTGTGCCGCTTGACGTGGTGGTGCCGCCCGCGGACTGCGGCAAGGTCGTCGTGGGCACGCCGGGCGCCTCGGCGTCGGCCGCCTTGGGCGCGGCGGTGGCCGAGGCTGCTCGCGAGCCGCTTGACGCAGCCACCGTGCCGGCTGTCCAGCCGATCGCCAGCGCGGCGATCGCGACCACCAAGAGGCCGGCCAGCACCGATTTGGTCGGCCGGGTGAATGTCGGGCGAAGGTTCATTGGTCGTCTCCTCAGGTTGGGCGATATGCATGATTCGAAACGTATGGCACGGCCAAGACGCCGTCTCAGAGGCGCCGGTTCCCACTGCCTGGTGGGCAGCTGTCGATCTACCAGCCATTGCGCCCGAGTCCCCTGAGCCGCGCCTGAGGTTCTCGGCGCCGCCACGCTTCAGAGCGCCCGATGACGATGACTCACGCGATCGTGCGGCCTTACCAACGGACCTGCCTCGTCGACCTAGCCCAGGCTGGTCGGGCCTACCGGACTAGAGGCCGAGAAAACAAGCGAACCCGCGCGGCCGATATGCTGAGCTGAGATGACCACGCCGGTCTTGCGCCGCACAGGCGGCCGTCACGCCGTCGGGATCGGATGCGTCGATCGAATGAGGTCTCGCGGGTCGTACTGGGCCTTGACGCGGCCGAGCCGTTCGCAGGTCGCGGGCGAATGGAAATCCGACACACTAAAGGATCGCTCGGCGAAGTTGGGGTAGTTCCGCTCCGCCTCCCACGGTGCCAGCGCGGCCCGCACGATGGCGGAATGACGCTCCACGGCGGCGGCCATGTCCGCGTTCGGCACCAGGCTGATCGTGGCGGTCGCGAACCCGGCGTCGAGCGAGGCCAGCGCCCCGTGTTCCGGCGCAGCGTCGAGGAGCGCACCTCCCAGGTGGCGCAGCTCGACCGACAACAGCGGCGATCCCGACTCAGGACCCGCCGCCTCGACCAGGGCATCGATGGCCGCCGACGGCAGGTCCGCGAGGAGCCACCCGTCGATGGAGACCGGCACCGGGTCGACCGGGTCCATGTGCAGCGCGCCGAGCTCGGTCGGCGGCAGCATGGCGAACGTGTCGATCTCCGGCCCGCGCTCCCGGAGCGGGCGCAGCAGCTCGATGCCCTCGCCCTCCGTCGCCAGGCACGCTGCCTCGACGAGCACGAACGAGCGGCCCCGCAGCCCTTCGGGGATCTCCGAGATGGGCGGCAGGTTGAGGAGGCGGCCGACCGACGTGACGGAGTCGGGGACGCCGGAGGTCCATGCCTGCCAGGCCTGCAGGATCTCGGCAGCGCGCTCCTGCGGCCAGAACAGCGCGCCCGCGTACAGCTCTCGCACGGGATACAAGGCGAACTCGAGCGCCGTGACGATGCCGAAGCTGCCCCCGCCACCGCGGAGCGCCCAGAAGAGGTCGGGCTCGTGCTCGCGGTCGACACGGAGCAGCAGACCATCGGCGGTCACGACGTCGATGGCGAGGACGCTGTTGCAGGCCAGGCCGTAGCGCCGGGCTAGCCAGCCCAGCCCACCGCCCAGGGTGTAGCCCACCACCCCGATCTCGGGTGAGGTGCCCGCCAGGCCGGCGAGGCCGTGTGCGGCAGCGGCCGCCTGGACCTCACCCCACGTCACCCCGGCCCCGACGCGGGCGCGGCGCTGGCCCGGGTCGATCGCGACGTCGCGCATCCGGGACGGTTTCATGAGCACGGCATCCTCGATCGCGCCCAGCGCCCCCGCTCCATGCCCGGTCCCCTGGGGTGCCACCCGCAGTCCTTCGCCCCCGGCGAACGTCACGAGCTTGACGACGTCGTCGGTCGTCTCGGGGAAGGCGACGTGCCGGGGACGCTGGTTGGCGGCGAGATTCCACGCCCGGCGGGCCAGATCCCACCCCAAGTCGGTCTCCGACACGACGTTGAGCCGCAGCCCGCGCATATGCTCGAGACGCCGTTCGCGCCGCGCGTCCTCTGCGGCGCCGGTGGCGTGCTGGAGCGAGTAGTCAGGGCGGAACATCCACAACTCCTTGCGACATAAGGGCACCTTCCACCGAGCGGTCCCGCCATTGGCCCTGCGCGACGGTCGAGGCGACCGTGTGGGACGCCGCGCGGGTGGAGACCGAAGGCTCCTGTGCCTCCCTGCCGGTCGGTGAATTGTCGAGTCACCGGGGGTTCCGCACAACTACCAGTCCCATTGCAGAGACTACCGTCCCATTTCCAGCATCGCGTTGGGGCGGCCCAAAAGGGGATCCCTTCCCAGACGCCTCGTGGGTGCACAGCTGTCGCCCTTGCCTAGATCATCCGTAAGGAGGTCTTTCTGGGTCGGTGCGAGAGGACTTGAGGCCGAGATAACAAGCTAGCCGGCGGAGGTCGCGAGCAGCCGCTGCGAGACGACTGCCTGGCCGCTGATGGTTGTGCGCGAGACGAGGCCGGAGCGTATGGCAGAGGCGTCGCGGCCCGTCATGGTTTGAACAGCTCCGCCGACGAGACGGCGTCAGATTGCTCGTCGATGCCGCCCGCAATCAGGACCGACCCGTCTGGCAACAGGGTGGCAGTTTGACCTGCCCGCGCCTGGGTCATGGAGTTGATCAGGTGAAAGCCGGTGGTCGGGTCATACAGACCGGCCGTGGCGGTGGGGTAGAAGTTGTCCTGGGCCGTCGGTCCCTGCCTAGGGCCTCCCCTACGGCTCGAAGATCTCGGCAGAATTGAGGATGTCTCCGTTGTCACCGCCCGCGATCAAGACAGTGCCGTCGGCCAGGGTGGTCATGGTTTGGCCATCCGGAGTCGTTGCCATCTTCGAGTCGAGCAGGTGGAAGCCAGTGGCTGGGTCATAAACGCCGGCTAAGTCGGTGCCGGTAATCACGCCAGCGCTGTCGACGGAGCCTCCAGCGAAAAGGACGCGGCCGTCGCGCAGGAGTACGGCGCCGCTGGGAACCCATCCCGCGGGGGCATCGATCGACCCCTCTTCGGTAAGAGCGTTCGTCGCGGGATCGTACGTGTACAAGTAGCTCACATTGGCGTTGAAGGCGACGACCCACGCCAGAACGCGACCGTCTTCGAGCGAGATGGCAGTCGCAGCCTGGTCTTGACTCTCATCCCCGAGAGCCACAGAACGGATGGAACTCGACAGGCCGGTGCTCGGATCGAACACTTCCGCACCCGGTCCGGGCAGATTGTTTTCGAATACGAATACCTTGCCACTGGGCAGGAGCGCAACCGCGCCGCCGTTTGGGTGCGACAACGTGCCGACCCGAGCAAACTTGCCAGTCGTTGGGTTGTAGGCCTCGACCACATTGTCGCCGCCGTCCACGACCAAGACACGACCGTCCGGCAAGAGCGTGGCCGAAGGGGAGTCGGACGGTTCGGACATTGAGCCTGTGAGCGTGAACCTGCCCGTAGTGGGGTCGTACAGCTCGGCCGACTTGAGACCGACACTGCCCGGCCAGTCGCCATTGGTCCAATCGCGTTCGGTGCACCGGGCTGGGTCTTTGCAGCCCTCCCCGCCGACGATCAGGACCCGCCCGTCCGCCAGGAGCGTGGCGGCGGCACCTGATCGAGGAATATCCATCGAGCCGGTCCGGGTGAACTTGTGCGTCGAAGGGTCGTACAGTTCGGCGGACGCGAGATAGTGGAACGCGTCCGGTCCGTCGACCAGGTCGTAACCACCTGCGATCAGGACCCTGCCGTCGGGCAGAAGCGTCGCCGTGTCATCCTCGCGAGGGTGGGTCATATTGCCGGTGGCAACGAAGGTGCCGGCCAGGCTCAAGGTGGGCATCGGGGCGGCGGTGGGTCTGAGCGTCGGCGTGGACGACAATGTGGCGCTCGGGCCGGCAGTCGGGCTCGGGCTCGGGCTCGGCGAGGGCGAAGGCGAAGGCGACGCAGGGCTTCCTGCGCAACCGGCGATGGCCATCACGAGGACCGACCCAGCGAACAGCCGCGCGTTGCGGCTGAGGACCCTGTAGACCCCCGGACTGGCTTTCAAGCTCCGTCTCCCTCTGTCATCCGAACCACTTGCAGGATGACGCATCGAAAGGGCTCGCGTGACGGGGGCGGCCGAACGAGAGACAGGATGTGGTGGGGAAGACTGGACTTGAACCTCCCACTCTCGCTCGATCAGGCGTCTCCCGAGGGCGGCACTTCGCGCAGCCAGTCGCCATCGGCGACGCGATAGCCGATGCCGGGCTCGGTTTCGATCAGGCCCTCGAGCGAGACGCCACTGACGGCCGAGAGCTTGCGGCGCAGGCGATTGACGTAGACGTGCAGGTAGGCGCTCTCCTCGGCGTAGGCCAGACCCCAGACTGCACGCAGCAGCCGGGCTTTGGTGAGGACCCGGCCCTGATTTGAGAGCAGCACCTTGAGCAGCTCGTACTCGCGCGGGGTCAGTCGGACCGGCGTGCTCGCGACCGTGACCTCCCGGCGCACCTGATCGAGCTCAATCGGGCCGAGCCGCAGGCAGCCCGCGGCGTCCGCGTCCGGTCCGCCGGCGCGCCGGAGCACGGCCCGGATCCGGGCGTTCAGCTCGTCCGTGGCGAACGGCTTGGTCAGATAGTCATCGGCGCCTGCCTCGAGGCCTCCGATCTTGTCGCGCTCGTCGCCGCGAGCCGAGAGGATGATGATCGGCGTCGTGGCTTCGCGCCGAATGCGTCTGATCACGTCGACGCCATCGAGATCCGGCAGGCCGAGGTCCAGCAGTACCAGGTCGGCGCGGTGCGCATCCCAAAGACGCATCGCTTCCTTCGCCGTGGCGGCCTCGTAGACGTCGTAGCCGCGCCGGGTCAGGTACTCGGCCAGTGTTCGCCGCGCACCGTCCTCATCCTCGACCAGCAGGAGCGCCGGCCCGCTCATGCCGTCTCGCCCGAGGGCGGGGACGAAACCCGGTCGGCGGGCGTGGCCGTGGGATCGGCCAACTGTTCGGGCACGAATGCCGGACGGAGCCGGACGTCCACGCGCAGGCCGCCGAGCTCGCTGCGGCACGCCGACACCTCGCCCTCCATCGCCCGGGTGAGGCCCTCGACGACGGTCAGGCCGATGCCCATTCCCCGCCGCTGCGCCTCGCCGGGCGCTCCGGCCTGATAGAACTTCTCGAACAGGTGCGGCAGGGCCGCGTCCGGCACTCCGCGCCCGTCATCCTCGACGCTGACCTGCACGAGCCCGTCGTCCCGTTCGCAGGCGCGGACGCGGATCGTTTGGCCGCCGTACCGGATCGCGTTCTCGAGCAAGTTGGCCAGAACCTGGCCCAGGTACAGCTCGTCCGCCAGCACCGGCGAGAGGGAATCGGGCAGCTCGACGAGGATGCGCTTGCCCGGATCCGGTCGGGCTCGCTTGACCGCCTGACGGACCACATCCTCGAGGTCGCAAGGCTCCAGCTCCGGCTTGAGGGCGCCGCCTTCGATGCGGCTCAGGTCGAGCAGGTTCCGGACCAGCCTGCCCATCCGCTCGGCCTCCGTGTCGATCGCCTGGAACGCCTCTCGGTGGTCCTCCTCGGACCACTTCACCGACTCGTCGAGCATGCTGCCGGCCGCCGCCCGGATCGTCGCCAGCGGCGTGCGCAGGTCGTGGGAGACGGAGTCGAGCAGGGCCGTCTTCAGGGCCTCGCTCTGGCGGGCGATCTCGGCGCTGGTCGCTTCCTGGGTCAGCCGGTCGCGGACGATGGCCTGGCCGAGCTGGTCCGCCGCCGCGGACAGGATCCTCGTCTCGGCCTGATCGGGCTCGAGCTCGTTGCGCGCCCGGAGCGCCCACAACGAGCCGAGCGTTTCGCCCGCCACCTCGATGCGGACCCGATGCAGCGCGGCGCGTGGAGCGCGCCGAGCACTCCCGCTCGCCACGTGAGCCCGGACCCAGCGCATCTGACCGTCCTGCCGGCGCTGCAAAACCACCTGCCAGCCCGGCATCGGGAGTGGCTCAGAAGTGGCGGTGTCGGCGAGGGTGCGTTCATCGGACGGGTTCGTGCCCAGGCTGACCCATACCCGATCCATGGCCGTGATCATTTCCAACCGCTTGACCACAGCCGGGGCCGCTTCGGCGACGGTCCGGGTCGCAGCGAGCACGCCCGTGATGGCGTGCAGCGCTTCCGCCTCGCGCGCCCGGTCCGCGGCTTCGCGCGCCCGCTCCGCCTGAAGAGCCGCAAGTCGACCGATGACAGAGGCGACGGCGAGCAGAAGAAGCAGGTTCAACCACTCGTCGGGGCTGTTGATGGTGAGGGTGTAGAGCGGCTGGACGAAGAGAAAGTCGTACAGCAGGAATGCCGCGACCGAGGTCAGCATCGCCGGCGCCGTGCCATAGCGCATGCCGACGGCGAGCACCGCCAGCAGGTAGACCGGCGCCGGGTAGGTCACGTGGATGCCGGCTCGAAGCAGGGCGATCGTCAGCGTCGAGGCGCCGAGCGCGGCAAGTGCCAGCGCGGCCGCCCCGACCAGATCCGCTCGCCTGGGGAGCC
>PMXQ01000023.1:13008-29363 GCA_003171065.1 Chloroflexota bacterium | reverse complement strand
CCTGGTCGGGGCGGGCTGGCTGGACCTGGCGATCTCCTCGGCGATCACCCGCACTTCCTGTGATCGATCCGCGGAGCAGATGAGAAGCGCGTCGGGCGTGTCGACGACGATGGTGCCGGTGAGCCCGATGGTCACGACCAACCGGTCGCCGGCGAGGACGAGACTGCCCGAGGAGCCGAGATCGCGTCTGTTGCCGGTGCCCGCTGCACCGGATCCTTCGGCACCGGTCCCGCCGGCGTGGGCCGGGCCCGCGCCGGCGCGGGAAGCCGCGTGCCAGACGTCGCGCAGCGCCGCCCAGCTGCCCAGATCGCTCCAGCCGACATCGATGGGTACGACTTCGACCGCTCCTTCGAGTGACGCAGGCTCCATCACGGCGTAGTCGATCGAAGTAGACCGCAGCGAGGGATACGCCAGGACGAGGTCCTCCTTGGCGCCGGACGAGCAGATGGCCCTTAGCGGTCCGACGATCTCCGGAGCGTGCCGGGACAGCTGGTCGCGGATGGAGGCACGCGTCCAGACGAAGATGCCGGCGTTCCAGCTTGCGAGTCCGGTGGCGATCAGCTCGATCGCCCGATCCTCGCTGGGCTTCTCCACGAACCGATCCACGGCGTAGGTGTCGCGCCCGTCCACCACTCGAGCCGGCGGCCGCGCCATGACGTACCCGTACCCTGTTTCGGGCCGATCCGGCTGGACGCCCAGCGTCACCAGAGTGCCACCGGCGGCCACGTCGGCGGCCACCGCCAGCGCGGCCCGCAATCCGGGCTCGTCGGCGATGTGAGCGTCCGCGGGCAGAACGAGCATAACTTCGTCCGCCGGGCGGTCGATCGCCTCGGCGGCCAGGGCCACGGCGGCGGCGGTGTTGCGGCCCATCGGCTCGCCCAGGAAGTTGGACTCGGGGATCCCGGGCAGCTGCTCGCGGACGAGATCGCCGTACCGCTGATCGGCCACGACGTAGACGTCCGCCGGCGCCACGAGTGGCGCCAGCCGCGCCACGGAACGCTGGATGAGGGTTTCGTCGCCGATCAGCCGCAAGAACGGTTTGGGGCGTTCGGGGGTGCTGAGCGGCCAGAGCCGCGTTCCGCCCCCGCCGGCCAGGACGACGGCGTACACGCGATCAGGATCCGGCTGCGACGGCGGGAATCGGAACGCCGCACTCGTCCGCCAGGGCCGCTGCCTTGTCGGTGCTCTCCCAGGGGAAGTCGCGGTCCGTCCGGCCGAAATGGCCGTAGGCGGCCGTCGCCTTGTAGATGGGCCGGCGCAGATCCAGAGCCTCGATGATCCCCGCGGGCCGCAGGTCGAAGTGCTTCTCGATCGCCGCCAGGATTCGCTTGTCCGGAACGCGCTCCGTGCCGAATGTCTCGATCGACACCGAGGCTGGCCTGGCGATGCCGATGGTGTAGGCGAGCTGGATCTCGAAGCGGTCCGCCAGCCCCGCCGCCACAACGTTCTTGGCCACCCATCGGGCCGCATAGCTGGCCGAACGGTCGACCTTCGTCGGGTCCTTGCCGGAGAAGGCGCCACCGCCGTGACGGGCCATCCCGCCGTAGGTGTCGACGATGATCTTTCGGCCTGTCAGGCCGGCGTCGCCCATCGGGCCGCCGATGACGAAGCGGCCGGTGGCATTGATGTGGATGAGCGGGTCCTTCGAGCGCAGCTCCGCCGGGATGGATGGCAGAATGACCGCCTCCATGATCTCCGGCCGCAGCCTCTCGTTGGCGATGTCGGGATCGTGCTGGGCCGCCACCACGACATTGGTAACGCGCCTGGGCACGCCCCGCTCGTACTCGACGGTGACCTGGGTCTTGCCGTCGGGACGCAGGTAGGGCAGCTGGCCGCTCTTGCGAACCTCGGCCAGGCGCCGCGCAAGACCATGGGCCAGCGCAATCGGCAGCGGCATAAGCTCGGGCGTCTCGCGGCAGGCGAACCCGATCATCATCCCCTGGTCGCCGGCGCCAAGCTCGTGCCCGGAAGCGTCGACGCCCATGGCAATGTCGGGCGACTGCTCCTTGACGCTCACGATCGTCCCGCAGGTCTCGTAGTCGAAGCCGTAGTCGGCGTTGGTGTAGCCGATCTCCTTGACGGTCTCGCGGACGACGGACTGGAAGTCCACGTACGTGGATGTCGTGATCTCGCCCAGCACCAGCACGATGCCGGTGGTCGTGGCCGTCTCGCACGCGACGCGCGCGTCGGGATCGTCGGCAAGAATCGCGTCCAGAATCGCGTCGGAGATCTGGTCGCACATCTTGTCCGGGTGCCCTTCGGTCACCGACTCGGACGTGAACAGGTGCGCAGGGTCGTCGAGGAAGCTCACCATCGTTCTCCAGAGTCTGCGCCCGCGCGACGTCGTGTGTCTCCGTCCCCGCCGCGGGCAGCCCGAAGGGTAGCACGTGGGGGCTGCCCTTCCGGGCGGGCGCCGACAGACGTGTTCGGGGGCTGGTCCGCGACCGGCGCCCGGCCGGCGCGACAGGCGCCCCGCGTGCACCGCTCAGACGATCAAGTTCCGTGCTGCCAAGAGCCGAGGTACGCCGCCTGCTCGGGCGTGAGCGGGTCGAGCACGATCCCCATAGCCTCGAGCTTGAGCCTCGCGACGTCCTGGTCTATCGCCTCGGGCACGTCGTAGACGCCGTTGGCAAGCTCCGCATGGTGGGCCTTCAGGTACTCGGCGCTGAGAGCCTGGTTCGCGAAGCTCATGTCCATCACTGCGGCCGGATGGCCTTCGGCGGCGCTTAAGTTGACGAGCCGGCCCTCGGCCAGGACGTTGATCCGGCGATCCCCCAGGTCGTACTCCTCGACGTTCCGGCGAACCTCGCGGACGCGGCCGGCGGCGAGCTCCTTGAGCGCTGGCAGATCCAGCTCCACGTCGAAGTGGCCCGAGTTGCATGTGATCGCGCCATCGCGCATGACCCTGAAGTGCTCTGCCCGAATGACGTGGATGTCGCCGGTGGCGGTGATGAAGATTTCTCCCCACGGGGCGGCGTCGCCGATGGTCATGACCAGGTTGCCATCCATGAGCGCTTCCAGGGCCCGGACCTGATCGACTTCCACGACCGCGACCTGGGCCCCCATTCCGCGGAACCGCGAGGCGATGCCGCGGCCACACCAGCCGTAGCCGGCAACCACGACGCGCCGTCCCGCGATCAGGTAGTTCGTGGCGCGCAACACGCCGTCAAGGGTGGACTGGCCGGTGCCGTACCTGTTGTCGAAGAGGTGCTTGGTGAGAGCCTCGTTCACGGCGACGACCGGGTAGCCGAGGGCGTTGTCAGCCGCCATGGCCTTGAGCCGGATGACGCCCGTCGTCGTCTCCTCGGTCCCGGCCAGGATTTCGGACAGCTGGCCGCGCCGTTCCCGGTGGATCAGCGTGACGAGGTCGCAGCCGTCGTCCATCGTCATGTGCGGATGCATGTCGGCGGCGTGGTTGAGGTGCTTGTAGTAGAGGTCGCGGTCGGCGCCGTGGCGGGCAAACACCGAGATGCCATAGCTGGCGACAAGCGCGGCCGCCACGTCGTCCTGCGTCGAAAGCGGGTTCGAGGCGCACAGCGCGACCTCGGCGCCGCCCGCCTTCAACGTCCGTGCCAGGTTCGCCGTCTCGGTGGTCACGTGCAGACAGGCTGCCAGGCGCAGCCCCGCCAGCGGCTTCTCGCGTTCGAAACGCCCGCGGATCAGCCGCAGGACCGGCATCTCGCGCTCCGCCCATTCGATGCGGCGGACGCCTTCGGCGGCAAGGCCGAGGTCGGCCAGGTCGTGGGCCGGCAGGGGCGACGCGACTTGCGTCGATGGGGTCGTGGCAGCCATATGGTCAGGACTCCTTACGGGCCGCGAAGAGGCGACGGATCGGGCCCGCCCAGCCGCTCCAGGCCGACTCGCTGCGGTGGATAAGCCTTTCTTCGAAAGTCACGTGTGTCTGATAGCCGAGGCGCCGGTATGCCGCCAGGGCCGGCGGGTTGTCGGCTCGGACGTTGAGGACGACCTGATCGCAGAAGCGAAGGAGCTCGGAGGTGACCGCGCTGGTGACGGCGGTCGCGTAGCCGCGGCCCCGATGGTCAGTGTGAGTCATGACGTTGCCGACGACGGCCAGGCGGGCCGAGGCGCTGATGACGTGCGTGCCCGCGGCAGAAACGAGCCTGCCGCCGACACGGATGCCGTAGTACAGCCCGTCGGCGATCGCGCTGGCCGGCAGCCAGGAGGCGAAACCCAGCTGGTAGAGGCGGTTCAGCTCGCCGATCTCGACCGGCAGCAGGCGCTCCACCTCGGCCGGAAAGGGTCGAAAATGCGCTCTGTCGGTCCACATCCGGACCATCTCAGGCCCGGCGTCCACGCGGTACCGGGCCGCGACGGCCGGCAGATTCTCCAGGCGAGCGGCAAGGTATGCCGTGCGAGGCTTGATTACTGAGGCGAGGATGCCCTCGATGCCCGCATTCTCGCCCATGACGAAGATCGGCTGGGGCGAGTAGCCGGCGTATTGGAGCACGACCGCAACCGGGCGACCACCGGACGTGGCCACTCCCCAGCGAGTGCGGAGGAACTCGCGGTCGTCGAGGTCGCAAAGAGCGTAGGCCGCGAACAGGCGATCCGTCTCGAGGAACGCCCGCAGCATCGCCCGATCCGTCGTCTCGTGGACCGAGATGGACTCGCGCTCGCGCCGGGCCACCGCTCGCGTGGTCACCGCCGCACCCGCGCGCCGTGAGCCGCGAGGATCGCGGCTTGCCCCGGGAGATCCAGGGCGTTTTCTGCGTCGGCGCCGGAGAAGCTCACTAGACCTCGTCCGCAGATCAATACTGGATGACGCTCGTCGTCTTGTAGTCCCGCAGGCGATCGCGGCCCTTGAGGAGGCGCAGTTCGACCAGGAAGTCGAGGCCGATGATCTGGCCCGCCAGCCGCTCCACCAGCTCGATCGTGCCACGGACGGTGCCGCCGGTGGCGAGCAGGTCGTCGACGATGAGTACGCGCTGGCCTCGGCCGATGGCGTCCTTGTGGATCTCGAGCGTGTTGGAACCGTACTCGAGCGCGTATTCGACCGAAACGGTCTCCGATGGCAGCTTGCCGAGCTTGCGCACCGGTACCAGGCCGGCATGCAGCTGGTAGGCGATCGGGCCGCTGAAGATGAAACCGCGGGACTCCATGCCCACGACGAGATCCACGTCCGCGTCGCGATATGGCTCGATCATGAGATCGATCGCCTGGTGGTAGGCGTCCGGATCCTTGAGCAGGGTCGTGATGTCGTAGAAGAGGATGCCCGGCTTTGGGAAGTCCGGGATCTCGCGGATCTTGGCTCGCAGCTCTTCGGCTGTCATGTCGAGCTTGTCCTCCGGTCAGGCTTCGGCTGGGTTCGGCAGGCGAAGTCTACCGCAGCGACACGGGCTTCCGACCTGCCAACCTGACAATCGCCGGGTCCGCCTCGGCCCCTGAGCAGTCGGCGGTGGCTGAGCACTGGACCGGAGCAAGGATCGGCCGGTCAGGGCCGAAGGTCGCCGGCTGACGGAGCGAGGAGCAAGCGGCGATCCCGTGGATTCGGGCTGGGCCGGCCGGACGGTGTATCAGCCGGAGGGCGAAGATGAGGGCTGAGGCGGCGACCCGGAGGATGCGACGAGGACCGCGACTAGTTTCTGGTCCAGGGCGGGCCCCAGCGAGGCGGAGAAGGTGGCCGTCAGATGGTGCTGGTCGCGGAATGTGATCATGCCGTTGAGGACCGCCGGGCACGCTCCAGTTCCCGGGCAGATGGCGTCGTTGAGGTTGATCAGGCTCACCCCCGCCGCCTTGGCCGCTATGGCCTCGCGCTTGCCCATCGACCGCCCGAAGCCGCTGGCGCGTGAGTAGGCACACTGGCGATAGTCGGAGAGGTTCTGGGACAGGCACGTCGGCACTTCGAAGTACCACGGGTCCGGGATGTCCTGGATCATCACGACCCGGGTTGAGCTGGGGATCTTCTCCATCTCACGGGCCATGGCGTTGCCCTGAGCGCTGATGGTGCCGTCGGATGAGTTGACGTTGTTGATCTCGCGCATCATGGACACGATGGCGAGATCCGGCGGGTGGGCGTTCAAGCGCGCGATGACGTTGTTGTTCCAGGTCGCGCATTCCGTGTATTCGCGCTTGAGGTTGATGTCCGAGACTGGGATGTCGACGAAGGAGCAGTCGATCTTCAGATAGACCACGAGCTTCCACCCGTGAGCCTTGGCCACGGCGTTGACGGCCGGGAAGAGCGCCGAGGCATGTGAATCGCCGATCAGAGCGACCTGATACGTCCCGTTGGGGTTGCCGTAGACGCACTTGCCCCAGGCGGGCGGGACCGTCGTCGGTTCCCAGCCCAGGCAGTGATTCCCCCAGGGCGCCTCGTAGTCCGTAGGCGCGTTGGCCAGAGTGGGGCGGAGCGCGTTGGTGACCGCGAAGCTCGTGGGCGGCGGGCCCGCCGGGGGCATCGTCAGGGCCGGGGTCATGCCCGGTACGGGCGTGGGCGTGTCGCCAGGCTCGACCGTCGCGAAGCTGGGCGCCGTCGCCGCCGGCGTGTCCGTCGCGCTGTTGCCGGGCGTGTCGGTCGGCTGCGCCGAGTCCGTCGGGTTGACCTGAGCCGTTACGCCGCCGAGGTCGGCCAGCGCATTCTGGGCGCTGATGTTGAAGCTGGTGCCCACGAGGGCGACGATCACCATCACGGTCACGCCGGCCATCACGGTCCGGCTGGGGCGCGGCAGCGGTATGTAGCCGCGCCGGAACGGTTCCTCGATCAGGCCCCAGCTCACCGTCGCCACCGGAATGGAGAAGAGGGCGAGCGCATAGGCCTGAACCGGAGTGAGGATCTGCTGTACCTGGTCCGGGGACATGGCCGGCTGCGAGGTCTGGAGGTACAGCCCGCCCAGGATCAGCATCGGCCAATGCCACAGATAGAGCGAGTAGCTGATCTTGCCGATGAAGCGGATCGGCGGAAGCCCGAGCAGCACGCCGGGCCCATGAGACTGCGTCCCCGAGGCGATGAGCAGCACCGCCGCGACGGTCGGTACGAGCGCCGCCATGCCCGGATACGGGACGTTCGAGTTGAGGGCGAAAGCGTCGATGAACAGCGCCGCGAGCGCCAGCCAGCCAACGATCACGAGCATCTGGCCGATGACCTGGCGGAGCGCCGCGGGCACCCGTGCGAGCGACCCGGCCCCGACCGCCAGCAGACCGCCGGCGGCAAGCTGCCACGCTCGGGTGGGCAGCATGTAGAAGGCCCAGCTCGGGTTCGCGTCGGTCATGTAGACGCTCGCCGCGAACGAGACTACGGCCACCGCCGCCAGGGCAAGGCCCGCCCCCAGGCGCGGACGGCGCCATGCCGCGACAAACAGCAGGGCTGGCCAGACGAAGTAGAACTGCTCCTCCACGCCGAGCGACCAGAAGTGGAGGAACGGCGAATAGGTAACCGGATTGAAGTAGTCCGTCGTAAGGGCGAAGCGAATGTTGGCGATGGAGAGAGCGGCTGCCGCACCGTCTTCCATGGTGTCCGGGCGCTGGATCAAGGTGACGAGCGCGTACGAGAGAGGGATCGTGACCAGCAGCACGACCGCTGCCGCGGGCAGGATCCGGCGCACTCGCCGGGCGTAGAACTTGGAGAAGCTGACCCGGCCCGTCCTCTCGCGCTCGCGGATCAGCAGACCCGTGATCAGGAAGCCGGAGACGACGAAGAAGANNAGCAGCCCGGCATGGAAGAAGACGACGAGCAGGACGGCGACCCCTCGGAGCCCCTCGATGTCGGGGCGGAAGTTGTCCTTCTCGCGGGAGGCGGTCGCCCTTCTCGTGTTCGTCTGCTGCATCCCTTGTCCTTCTGTCTGGTCCCCGTGAAGCGGGATGCGACGGAACTGGCCGGCTGCCCGTGACGGACCCCACCGGGGCCCAGCCCGCACTATCTGTGCCAATTCGGGCCGCCCATAGGGTACGCGATTGGGCCCAACTCGGGCCAAACGCCGCACGCGGGCAGCGCCCGGCAGCCCCGCCGCTTAGTGCGGAACCTGGGCGGCGGCCGCGCGCTCGCGCTGCTCCTCGGCGGCGGGCAGGAGCCTCGCAACCAGGGACTGAGCCAGGCTCCAGGCCCGGGCCGAGTCGCGCGGCAGACGGATCCGGGCCTGGTTCGTGCCGAACCGGACGGCGTCGCGGCCCATGGGCGCCAGGGCACGCACCATCGCCGTCCGCGACAGCGTGCCCAGCCGAAGGACCAGCTCGCCCTCTTCGCGGGAGATCGAGGCGATACCGGCGGCCTCTGCCGCCATGCGCAGCTCCACCACTTCGAGCAGTCGCAGGACCGGCTGGGGCGTGGGGCCGAAGCGATCGGCCAGCTCTTGCCGGAAGGCGGCCAGCTCGCCGGCGGTTCGGACGCGGCCGAGGCGCCGGTATAGCTCGAGCTTCTGGGCGGTGTCGGGCACGTACGAATCCGGCAGGTGGGCGTCCACCGGCAGGTCAACCACGGCGCCGGGGCGTTCGATCTCGGCCGGTCTGCCTTCGAACTCCGCCTTCTGCTCCTCGACCGCCTCAGCCAGCAGACGCGTGTACAGGTCGAAGCCGACTGCGGCCACGTGCCCGTGCTGCTCGGCGCCCAGGATGTTGCCGGCGCCGCGGATCTCCAGGTCCGAGAGGGCGATCTGGAAGCCGGCGCCGAGCTCAGAGGCGTTGAAGATCGCCTGCAAGCGTTTGCGCGCCACGTCCGAGAGACGCTCGCGGCGGCGATAGAGCAGGTACGCGTAGGCCCGTCGCGACGAGCGCCCGACGCGGCCGCGCAGCTGGTAGAGCTGCGCCAGGCCCAGGGTGTCCGCGCGGTCGATGACGATCGTGTTCGCGTTCGGGATGTCCAGGCCCGATTCGATGATCGTTGTGCAGACGAGGACTTCGGTGGCGCCGCCGGCGAAGGCGATCATGACCTTCTCGAGCTGGCCCTCGGGCATCTGGCCGTGGCCCACGGCGATGCGCACTCCGGGCAGCAACTGGCGCAGCTGCTCGGCCTGGGCCTCTATGGTCTCAACGCGGTTGTGGACGAAGAAGACCTGTCCGCCGCGGTCCAGCTCACGCAGGATCGCGTCGCGAACGAGCCCGGCCGAGGCCTCGGCCACGCGCGTCTGGATCGGGAGACGATCCTCCGGCGGGGTCTCGATGAGCGACAGGTCGCGGACGCCGGCCAGGGCCAGGTTGAGCGTGCGCGGGATCGGCGTGGCGGAGAGGGTCAGCACGTCCACCTCGCGGCGCAGCTTCTTGAGCCGCTCCTTGGCGGCCACGCCGAAACGCTGCTCCTCGTCGACGATGACCATGCCCAGGTTCTTGAACCGCACGTCCTTGCTGAGCAGGCGGTGAGTCCCGATGACGATGTCCACCGAGCCCTCGGCCAGCCCCTGGACCGCCGCCTCCTGCTCCTTCGGGGCAACGAAACGGCTCAGCAGCCGGACCGTGATCGGGAAGGCGGCGAGGCGCTGGCTGAAGGTCTCGAAATGCTGCGCCGCCAGTACGGTGGTCGGCACGAGGACCGCCACCTGTCGGCCGCCCTGGAGCGCCTTGAACGCACCGCGCAGCGCCACTTCCGTCTTGCCGTAGCCAACGTCGCCGACGACCAGGCGGTCCATCGGCCGGCCGGCCTCCATGTCAAGCTTGACCTCGGCGGTCGCGCGGAGCTGGTCGAGCGTCTCCTCGTACGGGAACGAGGCTTCGAGCTCCTGCTGCCATGGAGTGTCGGGCGGATAGGCGAAGCCCGGCGCGACGGCCCTTGCGGCGTAGATGTCGAGCAGCTCTTTGGCGAGGTCGGTGACCGCGCGCTTGACGCGCTGCTTGGTCCGCAGCCACTCACTGCCGCCCAGCTTGCTGAGCTCGGGGTTCTCGCCTCCGGAATAGCGGCTGATGCGGTTGATCTGCTCGACGGGGAGGAAGATCTTGTCGGTGCCGTGGAAGCTCAGCTCCAGGTAATCGCGCTCCTCGCCGGCGGCGCCGCGACGCAGCATCCGCTCGTAGCGGGCAATACCGTGGTCGATGTGGACGACGAGATCGCCCGAGGTCAGCCGCTCGAGGATGTCCCGCGGCACGACTCGCCGCAGGGCCTTGGGCCGCCGAACTCGGACGGTCCCGAAGAGCTCGCGGTCGGTGACCAGGACCAGGCCGTCGGGGCCGTCCGCGAAGCCGCCGTTGAGGCTTCGGCCCACGAGCGTTCTGGTGCCGGGACCGGGTGCTTCCGCAATTCGATCGACCGCGGCCGTCGGCATGTCCTGCTCGGTCAGCAGCTCGGCCAGGCGGGGAGCCTGATCCGACGCCAGAACGACTCGATCCCCTTCGCTCGTCCAGCTCGCGATCGTCAGCGCCAGCCGCGCGGTCCGGGCCGGGGGCAGCGCCGGCTCTCGCCAGCCGAAGAGGTCGCCCATCGGCGTTCCGCCGCCGGTCGGTGAGGCTGCCTCGGATTCCCAGGTGAGCTCCAGGGTCCGGCCTCGCAGGAGGCGGCTCTTCCACTCGCGCGGACCCAGGTACGCCTCCGGCCATTGCTCCGGGAGGTCGTGCGCCCCGACCAGCTCGTCGCGGCGCTCCTGGGCCTGGCGCCACAGGAAGTCGGCAGCGTCGGCGATCTCGGCCGGCTCGTCGAGGACGAGGAGCGTCCCGACGGGCACGTGGTCCAGACCGGTCGAGGGGCACAGGACGGCGGCCCAGACCTCTGCCGCGTCGCCGGTCGCGAGCGCGCGGGCGGAAGCGGCGATGTCGTGGGTGTGACCCGAATGCGCGCCCAGCGACCCGGTTCCGGCGCGAACGCCCTCCTCGAAGCCGGCCAGATCGGCGGCGAGGCGGTCCGGGAGCCGGGCTGCGAGGCCCCCGGGAAACCCGGCAAGCCGCGCCCGGATCTCGGCGATGCCGCCGGCCGGCACCAGGAACTCACTGGCGGGGAGCAGCGCCACCTCCTCGACGGGGCGGAGGCTGCGCTGGTCGGCCGGATCGAAGGCTCGCATCGAGTCGATCTCGTCGCCGAAGAGCTCGATCCGGATCGGCAGCGGGGCCGCGGACGGGAAGACGTCCACGAGGCCACCGCGGCGGGCGAACTCGCCGCGGCCGGCGACCTCTAGAACCGGGTCGTAACCGAGGGCCAGCAGCTCGCGGAGTAGCTGATCCTGGTGGAGACGGGCACCCACGCGCAGGCGGCCCGGTTCGGCCGGAACCTCGGCCGGGTCGAGAGTGTGCTGGAGAAGCGCCTGGACGCTGGCAACCAGGACGCGGGCCCGGCCCGAGCGCCAGGCGGCCAGCGCCGCCACCCGAGCGGCCGTTTCGTCGCGGACCAGCTCGCTGCGCTCGTAGGCGAGGGACGAGCGCGGCTCTAGAACCGCCACGCCGTCGGGATCGCCGAGCCACGACTGCAGCTCCTCGGCCACGCGATCGCCGATCTCGGCGTCGCGGGCGACCCAGCAGAGCCGCTCGCCGGTGCCACCGGAGTCGCCGTCGAGGGCGAGCGCCGCGGCCAGGAATGTCTTGGCGCCGTGCGGCACCGCAGCGAGCGACGCGTGCCGCCCGCCCCCGGGGAGTGGCGCGCTCGCCGTCCCGAGCCGCTGCCGCAGCGTGGCGAAGGCCCCGCTCGCGTGCAGGAGTGGCGGCAGGACATGCAGGTCCGGCAGCCGCCGGGAGTTCGGGGCAGCCCCGGATCCCGGGACCGCGGCGGCGGCTTCGCGACTCGCCTGTGCCTTGGCGGCCTGGGCGGCCTGGTACGCGGCGCGGATCTCAGCGTCCACGTGGCGCTCCCGGCCACGCTTGCCGCGCCGGATCGGCTCGGCCGGCTCCTCCCCGACTGGGAACTCGTCTGCCTCCTCGTCGCCCGATCGCGCTCGGTCCGGAAGGCCCAGCCCGTCCTCGCCCAGCGGATCGGCTTCGCCACTCAAAGCGGCCTCGATCTGGCGGCGGAGGGGGCGGCCTCCGCGGACGCTCACTCGCCGCCCTCAGGCGGCTTCGGCTTCCGCCAGCCCGTTCGGGTGCGTCGGATGCCGTCGAGCCCGGGCGGTCCGTCGACTTCGCCGGGAGGCGCCGCCCGTCCGTCGTCGTCCGGCCGCAGCTCGAAGGCGTTGTAGTGGTTGGCCGCCTTGTTCGTTCCCTCCCGCGCCCAGGCTTCGACCGCATCCGCCGCGGCGTCGAGCAGCTCGGACAGCCGGGCCTTCTCGCCTCGCCCAAACTGGCTCAGAACGTGGTCTATGGCGTCCCGTCCCGGATCGCCTATACCAACGCGAAGCCGGCTGAACTGCTCGTTGCCCAGCTCCTCGATGATCGACCGCAGCCCGTTGTGCCCGCCGGCGCTGCCGCCCTCGCGGAAGCGCAGCTTGCCGAAGGGAAGGGCGAAGTCGTCCGCCACGACCAGCAGCTCGACCAGCGGGGCGCGCTCGCGAGCCAGCGCCTTTCGAACCGCGAGGCCCGACTCGTTCATGTAGGTCAGCGGCTTCACGAGCAGGAGGTCGAGGCCGCGGAAGCGCCCCTGCGACGACAGCGGCGGCGTCACGCGTTCGACCGCTTGACCGGACCAACCGGCTCGATCGGCCAGTCGGTCCAGGACCATCCAGCCGATGTTGTGGCGCGTCTTGTCGTACTGGGTGCCGGGATTTCCGAGGCCGACGACTATCTTCACCGCTGCTCCATACCGCTGCCGCCGCGACCGTATCGCGACACGCAAAACAAGCCCTGATCCCGTTTCGGAGGGCCTGTGCGGATGGTATCAGGCGCGGCGCGGCACCAGGCTTCGGGGCAGCCGCGGGTTTCGAGGCATCAGCAGGGCCAGCTCAGGCGGGCGCCCGTTCCGGCGTCCCAGCCGTCATTCGCTCCGGCGTCCCAGCCGTCATTCGCTCCGGCTCCCAGCCGTCATTCGCTCCGGCTCCCAGCCGTCATCCGTTCCGGCGTCCCAGCCGTCATCCGCTCCGGCTCCCAGCCGGAATCGGCGCTCAGCGGGCCAGAGGCGCAGCCGCCTCGTGCGGCAGCGACTTGAGGACCTGCCGCTCCAGCGCCCGCATCCCCGACTCTTCCACGGGTTCGGCATGGTCCCAACCGCAGATGTGCAGCGTGCCGTGAACCGCGAGCAGCAGCAGCTCCTCGGCCGGCGTCCAGCGAATGTCGCCAGTCTGCCCGCCGAGGCCGTCGCCCGCCTGGGCGACTGCCCTCTCCACAGAGACGATCACGTCGCCCAGGTGGGCCCGCAAGCCGGGTGGCAGGGCGAAGGCCTGCTTGAGCGCGGCCGCCACCCACGGATCGCGTCCGATCGGGACGCCGCGTTCGTGCGTGGGGTAGGCCTCGGGCGGGAAGAACGGGAAGGACAGGACGTCTGTCGGGCCCGAGTGACCCATGTGAACGGCGTTGAGGTCGGCCAGCTCGCGATCGTCCGAAAGCACGACGCCGATCGAGGCCGGGCCGGGTGCGCCGGCGGCCTCGAGGGCCAGCCGGACCGCCGCGGCCAGCCGATGCCGGGAAACCAGGTGGACGACGCCGCTCCGGGTCGTGACGTCGACTCGGAAGGGCGGCAGGTAGACGGAGGCGGTCGTGGCGTCGTCCGGATCGGCGGGCTCCGGGCGGTCGCCATCGACGGAGGCGCGTGCCTCCGTCGAATCGGAACCAGGAGCCCGGTGCTCCTTCATCGCCATGCCCCCGGCGCCTGCGCGCCGACAGCCCACGCCGCCATTGGTCAGGATCCCTCCTCTTCTAGCCCAGGCCTCGTCCTCGACGCGACTCGATCTCGACGATCTTGTTCTGAGGATAGGCGATCCGCTGGTGATACATGCCGAGAAGCTGTCCGACGAAGGCCTCGCGGACGCTGTCGAGGTCTCGGATGGTCAGGTCGCACTCGTTCAGCTGCCCATCGGCGAGGCGCTCCCCGATGATCTGGGTGACCATCGCCCTGATTGTCGCCTCGTCGCGGCTCGAAAGTGAGCGAACGGACGCCTCAACGCCGTCGGCGAGCATCAGCACCGCCGCCTCCCGTGATTGGGGTTTCGGGCCGGAGTGGCGGAAGGGCTTCGAATCGACGGATTCGGCCGCCGCTCGGCCCGCCTTGGTTGCCAGGCCGCCAAACGGAGCCGCTGCCGCCTCGCGTGCCTTGGCGTAGAAGAAGGCGATCAGCGAGGTTCCGTGGTGCTGCGGGATGAAGGCGATCAGAGGCTTGGGCAGCCTGGCCTTGAGGGCCAGATTCACGCCATCGGCGACGTGCTGGCGCAGGATCGCGGCGCTGTCCTGGGGTTCCAGCTGGTCGTGGACGTTGTCGCCGCCCTGCTGGTTCTCGATGAAGACGAGCGGATTGGCCAGCTTGCCGACATCGTGGTAGTAGGCGGCCACGCGCGCCAGCAGCGGGTCGGCGCCGATCGACTCGGCCGCCCGCTCGGCCAGGTTGCCAACCATGAGCGAGTGGTGGTACGTGCCCGGCGTCTCGACCAGGAGCCGTCGCAGGAGCGGCTGCGAGGGATTGGCCAGCTCGAGCAGCTGCGAGCCGGTCAAGATGCCGAACAGATTGCCGAGGATGGCGAAGCTTCCGAGGGTGACCACAGTGGCAACGACAGCCCCGCCCGCGGCTGCGGCCGACAGCTGCAGCATCCCGGTCATGTCTTGCTGGCGAAGCAACGAAAAGACGCCGATGACCGCCACTTCTGCGAGCGTCACGGCGAACGCGGCCTGGACGAAGAAATGCTGACGCTCGCCTTTGCGGATGGCGAGGATGCCCGCCAGCCCGCCGAGGAAGACGTACGTCGCCAGCTCCAGCGACGATCCGTTCACCATCCCCGCCAGGATTGCGAGAAGCGCCAGCATCACCGTCCCGATGCCAGCGTCGAGCAGGACGGCCAGAACCATTCCAGCGGCTGCCGTGGGTATGAGATATGGCAGCCATGCCCGCCCGGCCGGGAGCTTCTCGGTCAGAGCCACCAGCAGGAAGATGAAGCCGACCAGGACGAGCGTCCGGCCGCGTTGCCAGTACTCCGGGCGGAAGCGCCACATCCAGGCCAGCAGCAGAGCCGACACCAGGGCGCCGAGCGCGATCCAGGCGGCAGGCTTGCCCCAATCGGTACTCGACGAATCCAGGCCGAAGTATTGGATCTTGACCATGTCGGCCGGGCTGATCAGGTGCCCCTGGTCCACGATCACCTGGCCGGCCTTGAGCGTGTCCGTCACGGTGGCGACACCTGCCGCCGCCTGATCGCGCGCCTGCTGGGTCAGCGTCGCGCTGTACGTGGAGTTGGCCACGACCAGAGGCGTCACCAGAGCCGCAACCAACTGCTGCTCCGACTCGGTGAGACCAGCCGGCATCTCCTCACTGACGAGCGTCGGTGCGATCGTGGCATCCCGAATCTCCTGCGCCTGCTCGACTGTCAGGAGGAGCTGCTCCGCGGCCGCTTCCACGGTCGCCCAGCTGGAAGCGTCGAGCGCGACCAGAATCGAGCGGGCGTTCGACGGAAGAGATGGCAGCACCGTGCCCAGGGCGGCCTGGAGGGCCTCGGGCGTCTTGCTCGTGCCGAAGGCGTCGTCGACGGGGGCGACGTCCAGCCGCAATGCCGCGACCTGGTTGTCGGCGACAGTAGCGGCGCGCTGCGCGGTGTAGTCGTACTGGGGAGGCACGGCCGCGGTCGCGGCAGCCTGGGCGGCCTGGGTCTCGACCGGGTTGTCGATGACGGCGTCGCGAGGCGCACGAACCGCGACGCTGGCGACTGCGCCCGCCGCGAGGTCGTTGTTGGTGGGCGCGAGGTCCGGGGCGATGCCGACGGCGAGCCCGGCAACAAGGACGAAGGCCGCGATCAGGAGCCGTACCGCATCGGGTCGCCCGAAAGAGTGCGGCAGCTCGCGAGGCTCCCTCAGCACGGCGTCACGGTCACGATCCGCCGGCGGCTCGCGCGGCCAACAGCTGCGTCACGAGCTGGCTGACGGCTCTGCCGTCCGCGAGGCCGCGAGTTCTGGGCGAAAGGATCCCCATCACCTTGCCCATGTCGCGGGGCGAGGCCGCACCGGACTCGGCGATGGCCGCCTCGACCATCGCCCGCAGCTCGGATTCGGACAGCGGTTGGGGCATGAACTCGGAGACGACCGCGATGGCGGCCTCCTCTTTGGCCACGAGATCCTGCCGGCCGCCGGCGCGGAAAGCATCCACCGACTCGCGGCGGACCTTCATCTCGCGGGCCAGGAGGCCGAGCATCTCGTCGTCGGCAAGCTGGTGCTTGCCTTCCTTCTCGGCGCGCTGGACGGCGGCGAGCACCATGCGAAGCGCATCGAGGCGCATAACGTCATGCGACCGCATTGCGGCCTTGAGCTCGGTATTGAGTCGATCTCGGAGGGACACCGGTGTGGCACCTCGGGGCGGGTGGCGCGGCTGCAGCTCGGTCGCGCGACCCATCGACGGCGTGTCTGGTCGGCCTAGCTCTGCTGCTGGCGGG
>PMXQ01000023.1:0-12957 GCA_003171065.1 Chloroflexota bacterium | reverse complement strand
GCCAATCCGGGACTCACCTCCTTAGGGGCCCTTCCGCGATCGCGGCCCGAAGTCACGCTCTTGCGAGCACGCGCAGACCGCCCACGAACAGGGCCCGCGGAGTGTAGCCCGATCCCTGTAGGCTTGTCTACCGGACGGCCGTCGGGACGATCGGCTGCCCGGAAACGGCTCGAAGCCCACAGGCTGGCGGCACCCCCGCGCCCCCGGCGCCAGGGCTCGCTACGATGGCGTGATGGATCGACTCGACAGCCTGCTCGACATCATCGACCAGGGTGAAGACCGCTACGGTGATCGGTTCGCCTTTGGGATGCGCGGCGACGACGGGTCGGCCGAGCACTGGACCTACCGCGAGCTGAACCGGCGCAGCCGGATCATCGCCTGGCGGCTTCGGGCGCTCGGGCTGGTGTCCGGCGATCGGCTGCTGGTCTGGGCTCCTTCGAGCCCGGCCGTGCCCGCCCTCTATTTCGGGGCGATGCGAGCCGGCGTCACCACCGTGCCGCTCGACCTGCGCATGTCATCCGGCGCGATCGAACGGATCGTGGCCCGCGCGGACGCCCGCCACCTCGTGCTCGGCACCGGCCGCGACACCCCGGACCCCGCCGACGCTCGGCTCGAGCACTTCCCCTCCTCCGTCGCCGAGCAACTTGCCGCGGAGCCCGACGCCACCTTCCCGGCCGACTGGGAGGCGCAGGTCAACGCCTGGCGGCGCCCCGGCCGCGAGGACCTGGCCGAGGTGATCTTCACCTCGGGCACCACCGGCGAGCCGAAAGGCGTGATGCTGACTCACGGCAACCTGATCGGGACAATGGACGCGGCCCACAACCTGCTCCCCGAGCAGGAGCACCGCGCCGTGTCGCTGCTACCGATTTCGCACCTGCTCGAGCAGGTCGCACTGATCTTCTACGCCATGAGCGTGGGAGCGCACGTGCTGTACGTCCGCAGCCGCAGCCCGCGGGTCATCTTCGAGTCCATCCGCGACCATCAGACCACGTCTCTCGTGCTGGTCCCGCAGATCATGGATCTGTTCTGGTCGGCCATCGAGGCCGAGGTCGCCCGGCAGGGCAAGCTCGCGACGTTCAACCGCCTGCGCCTGATCGCCCGCCGGCTCCCCTACCCGGCCCGGCGCCGGCTCTTCGCCCAGGTTCATCGCCAGTTCGGCGGCTCGCTCAATCTCATCGTCTCGGCGGCCGCGTTCCTGCCGCCCTCGCTGCAGCAGGCCTGGGAGGATCTCGGGGTCGTGGTCATGCAGGGTTACGGCGCCACCGAGTGCGGCGTCGCTTCGGCCACGAACCAGCGCGACCACGGCCTCGGGACGGTGGGACGGACGATCCCTCCGGTCCAGGTCACGCTCGCCGACGATGGCGAGATCCTGGTCTGTGGGCCGACGCTGTTCAGCGGCTACTGGCGCGATCCGGCGACGAGCGCCGGCTCCTTCACGCCCGACGGCTGGTATCGGACCGGCGATATCGGCCGCCACGACGCGTCCGGCCACCTGGTCCTGATGGGCCGCAAGAAGGACATCATCGTCCTGCCCAACGGCCTGAACGTCTATCCGGAGGACGTCGAGAACGCCCTCCGAACTGCCGGCATCCGAGATGCGGTTGTCGTGGAGCCGCGGCCCGGCCGGATCGAGGCGGTGGTGCTGGCGCCCGGCGCTCCACTGTTGCCCCAGCCCGGCGAACCGGCCGACGCCACCCGGGCGCCGGAGATCGACGATCCCGTCCGCGTCCGGTCCGAGATCGAGGCGGCCTTGCGGGCAGCCAACCGCACTCTTGCGGTCCATCAGCGCGTGTCCTCGTGGCGGCTCTGGCCCGACGCCGACTTCCCGCGAACCCACACGTTCAAGGTGCAGCGCGACCGCGTCCGGGCCTGGGCCGCGATCGACGAGCCGCTGCCGGTGCGCGAGGAAAGGCACCCGCCGACGAGCAGGGGCGAACGCTAGCTTGGTGCGGAAGCTGATACTGGCCACGCTTTTGGTCGCCGTCGTCGGTGCGGGCGCCGTGATCGTCTTGCGTGCGACCGTGGCGTCCTGCAGCCCCGACCACCTGCCAGCACGCATCGGCGTCTTCCAACAGACGAACCGGACCGTCACCTCGGCGGCCCAGCTACCGCCACGGTCCGGCTCGCCGCAAGGGAGGCCAGCGGTCGTTGTCGACCTGCCTGGCTTCGATATCTGCCCGCTCTACTCGGCTGACGATGCGGACCTGCCCATGGACGTCTGGCTACGACTCTCCGCGAACCTCTATGTCGAATACGGGCGCACCGGCGGCGGGCCATAGCTCTTCGTGCTGGATCAGCCCGGAGGTCAGGCCATCGGGCGGCCGGCCGGAGCCGGCTGGGCCAGACACCGCCGCCGACGCGGCCCTTGGCCGCTCCGGGCGGGCGGGAGCGGACGCGGCCGGCCGCCGGGTGCGCGCTCAGCCCGGAGGCCAGGCCATCGGGCGGCCGCCGAGGAGGTGGACGTGCAGGTGGTCGACCGTCTGGCCACCGTTTCGGCCGGTGTTCACGACCATTCGATAGCCATCGGCGGCGATCCCCTCGCGCGCCGCCAGCACCGCGCCGACCGCGCACATCTTGCCGATCAGATCGCGGTCCTTCTCGCCGACCTCACCCACTGAGGCGATGTGCTTTCGCGATAGCAGCAGGATGTGGGTCGGGGCTTGGGGCGCGATGTCGCGGATGGCGACCACCGAGTCGTCGGAGAAGACCTGGGACGCTGGCAGCTCGCCGGCGATGATTCGGCAGAACAGGCAATCGGTCGGCATGGCGCGCTCCTGATGCTCCCGACAGGGCGAGGCGGTGGCGACGTCGATCTTGCTACTTGAGGGCCGACTCCGCCAGGGGTTCCTGCGCACGCGAGACCGACAGGAGGCTGCCGACGAGTCGGTCGGGGACGGTCGAATCGATCGATTCGGCGCGGACCAGGCCGATCACGTTCGCCAGCGACCCGCCGTCGGCCGGCGCCGGCGCCGCGGCCGCCACCAGGACGTGGCTCTCCGCGTGACCCAGCCACCGTCCGTCGGGGAGCGGCTGCTCGAACAGCACCGTCAGCTCGCGGCCGAGATGCAGCTGCGCGAACCTTGCCCGCGCCTCCACCGCAAGCGCCAGCGCCTCGGCCGAACGCCGCCTCTTCGTCCGCCCGTCCACCTGCCCGACCATTCGCGCCGCCGCCGTCCCGGGCCGCGCCGAGTACCGGAAGACGTGGACCCCCGCCAGATCGAGGCTCCGCAGGAATGCCACCGTCCGGGCCCACGCCGCGTCGTCCTCGCCGGGGAAGCCCGCGATCACGTCCGCGTGGACGGCCACTCGGGGGATCACCCGCCGCACCCGCGCCGCCAGGTCGCGGTAGAAGGCGGTGTCGTAGCGGCGCCCCATTCGCCGCAGGATCGTGTCGTCGCCCGACTGGAGGGGAATGTGGAAGTGGGGAAGGCAGCGCCCGCCGGAGCCGGTCCAGACGTCGAGCAGCTCGTCCGTGACGTGCTCCGGCTCGATGCTGCTGAGCCTGACCCGCTCCACCTCCGTCTCGGCCAGGATGCGGCGCACCAGGCCCGCCAGCGACAGGCCCGCCGCCGCGCCCTCGCCCGCGGGCCCGCCGTCGTACGTGCCGGCGTTGATGCCCGTCAGCACGACCTCCCGATGCCCGGCGGCCGTCGCGCGTCGGACCTCGGCGAGCACAGCTTCCGCGGCAATCGATCGGGCGGGGCCGCGAGCGCGCGGAATGATGCAGTAGGTGCAATGGAATGAGCAGCCGTCCTGGATCTTGACGAAGGCGCGCGTTCGGTCGATGTCGGTTCGATCGCCGAAAGCATCCTCGACCGAACCTTCGTCGGCCTCGAGATCGAACGACCGCGACGGACTCGACCCGACCGCCCGATCGACCGTCCTGTCGCCAGTTCGGCCGCCGGCCCGGTGAGTGTCCTGGCCGCCCGCCGATTCGACGCCCGAAAGCGTCGGCATCGGCTGCCCGTCCCCGAGCTCGAGCAGACTCGCCAGTTCGTCGCGCAGCCGTGCTTTCGATTCGTTGTCGAAGAAGCGGGCCGATGGATCGGCCGCCGCCAGTGCCTCGGGATCTATCGCGACCGAGCAGCCGGTGACGAAGACCTCGGCGTCCGGGTTCGTCCGCCGAGCCCGTCGCACGGCCTGGCGCGACTTACGATCGGCGATCGACGTCACCGTGCAGGTATTGACCACGACCAGATCCGCGGCCTCGTGGCCGTCCACGAGCGCCACGCCCCGGGCACGCAGCAACCGCTCGACGGCGTCCATCTCCGACTGATTGACTTTGCAGCCGAGGTTTGCGATGGCGGCGCGGCGGACGGGGGCGCCTCGGGTGGCGGGGCGAGGATGGGCCGGGATCTGATCCACGCCCCTGATCGTATCCCCTCACGCGCTGTCGCCTGCCCCGCGCCCCATTTCTTGCCGATTTCACATCACGACGACATTGGGCAAACGCGCACCGCCCGCGCGACCGCCCTGGGGCACGGTTGTCGCTGCCAGCAAGGGATCCACGCTCAGTCGAGCGCGGCTGATCCACTCCGGCGAGCGAAACGCACCTCCGCTCAGCCGTTTCGACCTCCTGGAGTGCCTGCGGATCTTGCTCAATGTCGGTTTGGCGGGAATTCGGCAAGAACGCCCCGGATATGGCGCGCCACGGCCGTCGGATGGAATGATTGAACGATTCGCGCCGCTCCATCGATCAGCAGAGTGAAGGCGAGGATGCTTCCCCGCCGGGTCGATCGAGGGGACAATGACCGGCATGGGAATAGAGGCGACGATGACGGGGAAGGCGGTCAGGTCGCTTCTCCTGTCGCGCCTCGACGGGGCGTACCGGCTGCCCACGTGCATCCTCCGAGACCAAACCGCGGCCGGCTCGACGCCAGACTGGACCTTGTTCGGGCAGACTGCGACGCTGCTGCGGGGAGCGTCCTGCTGGCAGGAAGCACGATCGGGGGCATAGACGGCCCCGGAGCAAGCACAGCCGCGGCGCTGTATCGACCATAGGGCCGCGACCGCCGGCTATACGGCCATCGCCTCGAGCGCGACCCAGTCTTCCTCGGCCCAGCGGCGCCCGATCTCCAGACCCCCGGCGCGGAAGGCGGCCACGACATCGCCCTCGCGGTCGCGGAAGATGCCCGAAGCGAGGATGCGACCGCCCAGGACCAGTTCGCCGCGGAGGTCCGGCGCCAGCTGGACCAGGAGCGAGGCGATGAGGTTGGCGAGGACCAGGTCGAACGGGCGCTCCCCGGTGGGGACGCTGCCCTGGCGGACACGAATACGGCCGGTCAGCCCGTTGAGGCGCGCGTTGGCAAGGGTCGACTCCACGGCGATCGGATCGGTGTCGACGCCGAGCAGGTCGTGCGCGCCCAGCTTGCCGGCGGCGATCGCCAGGATGCCCGATCCACAGCCCACGTCCAGGACGCGGGCACTCCTCGCGGGCCCACCCACGACGGCGCCACTCGCCAGACGGCCCTCGTCGGCGAGGGTCTCGAGCGCCGCGAGACACAGCCGTGTGGTGGGATGAAGCCCCGTCCCGAACGCCATGCCGGGGTCCAGCGACAGGACCACGTCGCCGGGTTGCCGACGGTGGCGGCGCCACGTCGGCCGGATCACCAGCCGGCGTCCGACCCGCAGGACCGGGAAGTGGCTCTTCCACGCCTCGGCCCAGTCGGTCTCGCGCACCAGGCGGGTCGTCAGCTCGCCGATCGGCCGCAGCCCGAAGGCCTGCAGGTGGCCGAGCGCAGTTGTCGCCTCCACGATCGCCCGCCGCACGCCCGCCGGATCGAGCCCCGGCAGATACGCCCGAACGATCGCCGGCTTGCTAGGGTCGGCGACCGCGCCGAGCCCTTCGTCCGTCAGCGAGAAGCCCGGCTCGACGCTGGTCCCGCCCGGCGCGAAGCGGGTCAGGATCTCACTGAGAGCTTCGACGGCTTCGATGTCGGCGGCGACCGAAAGCTCGACCCAGACGCCCGGCCCCAGCGCCTCGAAATCGATCGGCTCGCCCGCCTCCGCGCCGGCCGCCTCATCCGCCGCGCCTGCTGCGCCGCGCGCCGGGCCGGCCGCCTCGTCCCCTCCGCCCTCAGCCGAGGGCATCTTTCATCCGATCGAAGATACCGCCGGCCGGCAGCACGGCCTCGCCCGATTCGGCGGCCAGCTCCTCGAGCAGCTGGCGCTGCCGCTTGGAGAGCTTCGTCGGCACGTTGACATGGACGATGACGTGGAGGTCGCCGCGCGTCCCCGGCCGGCGCAGGTGCGGCACACCACGGCCGCGCAGCCGGATCTCCGTCCCGGGCTGGGTCCCCGCCCGGATCTCCATCTCCTCCTCGCCCTCGATCGTGGGTATCCGCGCCCGTGTCCCAAGCGCGGCCTGGGCGATGGAGAGCTGCAGGTCGTGGTAGATCTCCGTTCCCTCGCGGCGAAGAGTGGCATGCGGCGTCACGTGCACCGCCACGTAGAGATTGCCCGGCGGCCCGCCCCGCGACCCCGCCTCACCCTCGCCCGAGAGGCGGATCTGATGCCCCTCGTCGATGCCGGCCGGGATCGTGACGCGCAGCTTCTTTCGCTTCTGCGCTCGCCCGTCGCCGCGGCACGTCTGGCAGGGAGTGTCCACTACACGCCCCTCGCCGTGGCATCGGGTGCATTCGGTGACGTTGACCATCTGGCCGAGCATCGTCTGGCGCACGGCTCGGATCTCGCCCCGCCCGCCGCAGGCCGAGCAGGGCGCGGACGTGCTGCCGGGCGCCGCCCCGCTGCCGGCGCACGTGCCGCAACGATCGAGAGCATCGAACTCGATCTCGCGCTCGATCCCGCGCACTGCCTCGTCAAAGGAGATCCGCAGGTCGTAGCGGAGGTCCGAGCCCGCCGGCCGTCGACCGCGCCTGGCCCCACCCGGCGCGCCGCCCATGCCGGCGAAGAAGGCGTCGAACAGATCGCCGAACCCGGGGAAGCCCTCGGCGAACGGCGAGCCCGCGCCGCCCATGTCGCCGAGGCCGGCCCGTCCGACCATGTCATAGATCTGGCGCCGCTTCGGGTCCGAGAGGACCTGGTAGGCCTCGTTGATCTCCTTGAACCGCTCCGCCGCCCCAGGCTCGGTGCTGACGTCCGGGTGCCACTGCTGGGCCAGCTTGCGGAAGGCGCGCTTGATCGCGGCGTCGTCGGCGTTGCGCTCCACGCCGAGGATCTCGTAGTAGCTGCGTTCGGTTGCCATCTGTCCGAAAGCATACGAGACGAGCGCTCAAGGCGGCGCCGACCGAGACGGCCTGCGCCCGAGCGCGAGCGTTTGGGGTGACGGAGGCGCAGGACGGACGGGCATTCAGATTCGGGTCGATCCATCGATGTCCTCCGTCAGCCGCCCAGGGCAGTCGCCGCGCCCCCGTTGATGAAGCCCATCGCCGCCGCCAGTCCCCCGTTTCGTTGCGTGCGGACAAAGGTTGTCAGACCGCGGGTCTGCGTCCCGCGTCTCCGCCCTCGCGGCGGCGCCTGTCGCCTTCTACGCCAGCAGCAGCCGATTGAGCCGCTTCGCCACGATCCACAGGCCGATCAGGCCCATTACCAGCAGGTAGGCGACGTCGGCCGCCATCCACAGGTCCGGCGTGCCCGTGGTGAGGGCGCGGATCAGGTGGACACCGCGGTACAGCGGCGTGCACTGGACGAAGACCTGCAGCGCCGGCGGATAGGCGGTGATCGGGTAGAACGTGCCCGAGAACAGGAACATCGGCATGATCGCCAGCTGCAGGATGTCGAAGTCCTGCCACTTGCGGACGAACGTGGAGGCGGCCATGCCCGCCCCGGCGAAGCCGAAGCCCACGACCATCGCGGCCGGGAAGGCGAGGATTCCGAGCGGTGAGCTGATCAGGCCGAGGCCGCCGATGCCCAGCACGGCGATCACGGCCAGGAAGCCGACGACGTAGAGGCTGCCGCGCAACAGCGCCCACAAGATCTCGCCCCGGGCCACGTCGCTCAGCGACATCGGCGTGGCAATGACCGCGTCGTACAACTTCGCGTACTTGAGCTTGTAGAAGAAGTTGTTCGAGGTCTCGTAGATGGCGCCGTTCATCGCCGACGAGGCCAGGAGCGCCGGCGCCACGAACACCGCGTACGGGACGCTGCTGCCGTTGTCCAGCTGGACCGCCCCGATGAGCGCCCCCATGCCGAAGCCCATCGAGAACAGATAGAAGAGTGGCTCGAAGAAGCCGGAGAAGATGACCATGAAGGTCCGGCGGTAGACGAGCAGGTTGCGCTCGACCATGCGTGTCGGTCTGGTCACGGCGGCCGGAACGGAGAGGCGCAACGCGTTCATCAGACCTCCAGCCGGCGCCGGAACGTGATCCGCGCGGCGACCAGGCCGGCGGCCACAAACGCGATCAGGACGGCGAGATGGACGAGGTCCGCCACCGGGTCGATCTGGCCAAGCGAGAGGCCCCGGGCCAGGCTGACGCCGTGGTAGAGCGGCGTGAACCAGGCCAGCGGTCGGAGGAAGAGCGGCAGGTTCTCGATCGGGAAGAAGGTGCCGCTGAACAGGAACAGCGGCGTGATGCCGAAGCGGAACAACATGTTGAAGGGCTGGTCGGTCTCCTGCGTCGCGGTGAAGGCCATGATCGGGGCGGCGAAGGACATCGCGGTCAGGAGAGCGACCGGGATGGCGAGAATGGCGAGCGGCGAGCTGACGGCCCCAAACAAGAGGATGACGGCGAAGAACAGGACCGAGATCAGCGTTGCCCGAAAGGCGATCCACATCAGGTCGCCGGCCAGCAGGCTCGTGGCGCCGAGCGGTGTGTTCAGGGCCGCCAGGTAAGTCTTCTCCCACGCGATCTTGCTCATCAGCGGCCAGGCCGATTCGGCGCTGGCGACCATCATGGCCTGCGTCACCAACAGCGCCGGCGCGATGTAGTCCAGATACGGAACGCCGCCTGGGATCCCGCCGTTGCGGTTCACGTAGTACCCCAGGCCGACGCCCATCGACAGCAGATACAGGAACGGCTGGCTCAGACCGGAAAGGATGTAGCTGTGCCAGCCCCGTCGAAAGACCAGCAGGTCGTGCTCGAGAACCCGGAACGAGGAATGCGACGTCAGTCCGAACGGGAGGCCGCGGCGCGCGGCTTCCGGAGTGCTCGCAGCCATCATTCGACCAGGCTGCGGCCGGTCAGCCTGAGGAAGACGTCCTCCAGCGAGCTCCGGCGAACCAGGACGCTGGCGGGCCGGAGCCCGCGTTCGAAGGCGGCGGCGGCGGTCGCGTCGCCGTCGGCCGTGTAGACGAGCAGACGGTCGGGCAGGTGCTCGATTCGCTCGGCCAGGCCTGCGAGCTGGCCGTCGAAGTCGGCGCCCTCGCCGGTCGACCGGTCCGCGCCGGCCAAGCCGGCCGCTCCGCCCCCGCCGATCCCGTCGCCCGCCTCGCCCCCTTCGTGGTTGAACCGCAGCTCAAGCACCTCGCGCGTGACGTAGCGCTCGATGAGCTGGCGGGGCGAGCCCTCGGCCACGATCTTCGCCTTGTCCATGACCACGAGCCGGTCGCACAGCTGCTCCGCCTCGTCCATGTAGTGAGTCGTCAGGCAGAGCGTGACGCCCCGCTGCTTGAGCCGGTACAGCCGGTCCCACAGCAGGTGCCGGGCCTGCGGGTCCAGGCCGGTCGTCGGCTCATCGAGCAGGAGCATCTCCGGCTCGTTGATGAGGGCCCGAGCGATCACGAGCCGCCGCTTCATACCGCCCGAGAGCGGCTCCACCTTGTCGCCGGATCGCTCCGTCAGCTGCACGAAATCGAGCAGCTCGCCCGCGCGTCGCCTCGACTCGCCCCACGACAGGCCGAAGTAGCGCCCGTAGATGAGCAGGTTCTCCAGGACGCTCAGCTCGTTGTCGAGCGTGTCCGCCTGCGGGACCACGCCCAGCCGAGACCGAATCTGCGCCCCGTGATGGGCCGGGTCCAGCCCGAAGACGGTCAGCGTTCCGGCGGTGACCGGCGAGACGGTCCCAATCATCCGCATCGTGGAGGTCTTGCCGGCGCCGTTGGGGCCGAGGAATCCGAAGGCCTCGCCGGGGGCCACGTCGAACTCGATGCCGTCGACGGCGGTGAAAGCGCCGAAGCGTTTCGTCAGGCCGCGGGCATGGATCACAGAGTCCTGGGACCAGAGGGAGTCGGGCACGGCCCGATGGTAACGCCGATCTGCCGGTGCGATCGATCGCGGATGAGCGCGGCCTGCCCTCCGACGATCGGTGAATTTGGGCCAGGAAGGCATTGACCGGCGAGCCTTCCCGCGGAACCATAGTCGCGATGGTCCTATGACCATTCGGGCGTGTCTCGGCGACCCGTCTGCCGGGCTATCATCGGGGCCGGGCAAGAAGGTCGTTTCCGCCACGTACATCCAGGCCAGGAGAGAAGCTCGCGCGTGGACGAATTCTGGGTCTGCCAGCATTGCCGGTCGCTCAATCGCGTCGGCGCGGGCCGGTGCTACCACTGCCGCCAGAAGTTCGGCAGCAAGCCGAAGGAGCCGTCGCCGGTCGTCCGGTCGGCGGGAACGCCAGGCCCCGCGCCCTTCCCTCCCGGCGCGATCGGCGCCGGTCCCGTGGCCATGGGCAGCCCGAGGGGCGGACCATCCGACGACGATCCCCCGGCGTATTACTCACGACCAGTCGCTCTGGCCGCCACTCCGGTCCGGGATTTCTCGGCGCCCCAGGTTCAGCCCAAGCCTGAGCCGCGGTTCCGACGACCGTCCCTCACCGGTTGGATCCGGCGCCGTATAGCCTGGTCGCTGACGACCCGCCAGTTCGTGCCGATCTGGTTCGTGGGCTACCTGGCCGCCGGGCTCCTGACACTCCTCCTCTTGGACGGCGCGCTGATCGTCACGACCATGACTCCGGTTGCGCGCGCGGCCCTGCAGACCGGCTCGATCACACTCGCCTGGACACAGGTGGACAGCGGCCACCAGTGGCTGCTCGAGGTGATGGCCATCGCGTTCTCCGTCATCGGAGCGCTGGCTCTTCTCTTCTTCTCGATCTTCCTCGGCCTCTCGACTCATAACGCCCCGGGCCTTGGAGCGGAGATGCCGTACCTGACGCCGTACCGCGCCGGAACTTGCTGGTTGGCCATGCTGTGGGCCCAGGCTCGCATAGCGGTCGGCCTGCTCGT
This sequence comes from Chloroflexota bacterium, assembly GCA_003171065.1. GTDB lineage: Bacteria > Chloroflexota > Limnocylindria > Limnocylindrales > CSP1-4 > Fen-1039. Next base: position 1,841 of record PMXQ01000023.1, on the reverse strand, counting down.
GCCCGCCGTGCTCCTCTGGCGGGGCCATCCGCTGCCGGGCCTGATCGCCGCGCTCGTCGCCGTGGAACTCGCCCAGCGGAACGGTGACGATCCGTTCGGCTGGCTCACACGCCCGTCGCACCATTTGCCCGACCTCTTCGCCAGGCTCGGCATCTCCGGGTCGAACGGCTCGTTGATCGGGACCGCCTGGTCAATCTGCTTGCGGCTGGCCAACACTCTTGCGATTGTCGTCTACGCCTTACCCGTGCTGGCCTTCGCCGTCATCGCTGTCGCCACGCTCGCCGGCCGCACCGACCTGCTGACGTGGCCCAGCTCGGGCACCGGCCCCCTCCAGCTGGCGATCGCCGCCGTGGTGGCGCTCCTCATCCTCACCACGGCCGGGGCGATCGGCCTGCTCGTGCCCATTTCGATCGAACTCGTGGACCGGCAGCGGACGCGCAGGACGTTGGCCCGCGTCGGCAGATCGAGGCCGTGGGTGGCCCGGCCCGGAAACGTCAGCGCGCCCGCCCAGGGTTCTGGACCGGCGCGCTGGGACCCGTATGGACGATACGACGAGGCGTCCGATCAGGCCTCCTTAAACTCGCCCTCGACGACTTCCTCGTTCCCCTGGGCGGACGAACCGTCGGAGGACGCTCCGCCCGACTGACCGTCGTCCGTGCCGCCCGGGGCGGCGGCTCCGGCAGCGCCGGCGGCCTGGTAGGCTGCCGTGCCGACCTTCTGCAGCTGCTGGACGAGCGCGTCCGATGAGGCCTTCACGGCGGCCAGATCGCTGCCTTTGAGAGCGGTCCGGACCGCCTCGACGCGGCGCTCGGTCTCGGCTTTGTCTTCGGCCGAAACCTTGTCGCCCAGGTCGCGCAGGGTGCGTTCGGCCTGATAGGCCAGAGCGTCGGCCTGGTTTCGAGCCTCAACCTCATCCTTGCGCTTGCGGTCCTCGTCCGCGTGCGCCGCCGCCTCTCCGACCATTCGATCCACGTCGCTCTTGGACAGCATCGAGCTGGCGGTGATGCGGACCTGCTGCTCGCGGCTCGTCGCCCGATCCTTGGCCTTGACGTCGAGGATGCCGTTGGCGTCGATGTCGAAGGTGACCTCGATCTGAGGAATGCCGCGCGGAGCCGGCGGGATCCCGTCGAGGATGAACTTGCCGAGGGTCTTGTTGTCGGTGGCGAAGTCGCGCTCGCCCTGGAGGACGTGGACCTCGACCTGGGTCTGGTTGTCCGACGCCGTCGAGAAGACCTGGCTCTTGCTCGTCGGGATCGTCGTGTTGCGATCGATCAGGCGAGTCATGACGCCACCCATCGTCTCGATGCCCAGCGAGAGCGGAGTCACATCCAGCAGTAGAACGTCCTTGACCTCACCCGCGAGCACGCCGGCCTGGATCGCAGCCCCAATGGCCACGACCTCGTCCGGGTTCACGCCGCGGTGCGGCTCCTTGCCGCCGAACATCTGCTTGACGGCCTCGACGACCGCCGGCATACGGGTCTGCCCGCCGACGAGGACGATCTCATCGATCTCGGAGGGCTTGAGCCCGGCGTCGCGTAGGGCCTGACTGACCGGGCCGCGTGTCTTGTCGATGAGATCGGCGGTCAGGTCTTCCAGCTTGGCCCGTGAGAGCGTGATGACCAGGTGCTTGGGAACGCCCTCGTACGCCGTGATGTACGGCAGGTTGATCTCGGTCGTGGTCGTGGTGGAGAGCTCGATCTTGGCCTTCTCGGCGGCTTCCTTGAGCCGCTGGAGCGTCTGCTGGTCGCTCCGAAGATCGATCCCCTCGTCGCGCTTGAACTCGGCGAGCAGCCACTCCATGACGCGCTGGTCGAAGTCATCGCCGCCCAGGTGCGTGTCGC
>PMXQ01000087.1 GCA_003171065.1 Chloroflexota bacterium | reverse complement strand
CTAGGCGCGCCAGCGTCGCCGCAGCGCGTGCGCGGCGAGCTTCGGGCGGCGGTCCCGGGTGAAGACGCCCTTGAAGTTCGTCGCGTATGGGCGGTGGTCCGCCTGGGCCGTCGCGAAGTCGGCAAGCGTCCAGACATGGGCGCCGACGACGAACGGGCGCTCCGCCGCGATGTCGAGGACGCGGGCGACGAGTTCCGCCTGGTATTCCTCGCTCCACATCGCCGGCGGGTCGGCGTGGGCTCCGGGAAGGGCGTCCGCGCCGAACTCGGTGAGGACGATCGGCTTCGGGTGCTGCGCGTGGACCGCGTCGAGATCCGCCGCCAGCGCGGCCATCCCGAGCTCGAGCTCGCCGGGGAGGTGGTACCAGGCGGGGTAGCGGTTGAGGCAGAGGATGTCGACCGCGCCGAGGCCTGGATCGTCCGTTTCGTGGCTTGCGTAGGTCACGGGTCGCGTCGGGTCGAGCGCGCGGGCGAGGTCGTAGAGCTCCGCGAGCGCCGCGCCCGCGGCGGGCTGCCTCTGCCGGATCGGCGGCAGCGACACCTGAGCCGTGGGGTCGCTGCCCTAACCGGGTCGCACCTCGGCTGCCTCTGCCGGATCGGCGGCAGCGACACCTGGCACCGCCGCGGTCGTCATCCGTGCCGGCGTGGGAATGGAGGCCGCCGCGCCAAGCTCGAAATCGGCAGGAAGCGGATGCCCATTCGGTGATCTCTCGGCACCGACTCCGTCGCCCTCGAGACCGCCGACACGCAGTGGGTTCGGGCGACCGACAAAGTGACGGCTACATCGGGTGCCATAACAACCTCTTCTGGCACCGGCCTGGCCTCGCGCTGAACCCGATCCTGTGGCTTGAGTGGCGGCTTACGCCGTCCGCTGACGAACTACGGGAGCGATGGGCCGGCCGGCGCTTATCGTCCCACTTCGAGCCTGATGTTCGGGGACGGGCGCTCAGTCCTGATCCGGACGGAACGTCCGAGGATCATGCCCAATATGTCGGCGAACTGTCCGACGCTCTTAACCTTCGCCAGGGTCCGTTCGATCGTGCGGACCTGGTCGGGGGACAGCGGCTCCCGGGTGACGACGTGGAGATGGAGGCTGTGCCACTCAAACGTCGAGATGCTCTCCGTGGGACCGATGATGCGGACGGTCTGACTCTGATCGGTCATAGGCGCACAGTACGTGGCCGGCCTTGCAGCGGACCTAACCTGCAGGTTCCGTTCCGCCACCCTCAACAGCCGTCTGGTAGGAGTGCGCCAGCTCACCGCCTCGAGATGTCCTTCGCCTGTCGCAGCGGCCATCCGCTCGGCGAGCTTGCGCCCTGCTTCATCGACGGCCACAACGGTGTGCGTCCGCTTGTGCGCGACTCCAATGACGGCCATATCCGTGTCTCCCTCTTCGCGGGGGGTTGACGAAGGACCGGTCGGCGGACACACCTGAGTTGCGGCGATGCCACGCCCCGGACTCGTCTAGATGACCGCAGCACCCGGGCCGCGCGGGCCGCAGGGTACCCTCCGGCGTCCAGCTGCTCCGTCGCAGGCGTCGCTGCGGTACCAGTGGATCAGGCCCGCGCACCAGGTGGCCCATAGCCAGGCCGCCCCTGGTGGCTAGGCTCAAAGGTGCCATGGCTTCCGAGAGCGTCCGACGGGCCGTGCGCCCGCCGATCACCGTCGAGTGGCGTCGCGCGGCGCTTCTCGGCACAGCCGCGCTCCTGCTGCTCGCGGTGTATTGCGCGGTGCGCGCCACCGGCGGCGCGCCCAACCCGCTCGTCCACTTCGCCTATCTCGCGATCGCCCTGGCGGCCGTCAACGCAGGCTGGCGGGGCGGCCTTCTCGCCGGCCTGGCCGCTGGCCTGCTGCTAGGGCCCCTGACGCCCGACAGCACGGCCGCGTCGGTGATCGCCCTCGGGCAGTGGGGCTGGGTGCTGCGCGGGGCCGCCTACCTGCTGGCGGGCGGCGTCATCGGCTTCTTCTGGGACCGCTCCCAGCGGCTGGCCGGCGTCGTCGCCCAGCGTGCTGCCGAGGCGCGTGCCGGCGCGGTCCTGCGCGCCTCGGAAGAGCGTCTCCGGCGCACCGTGGAGGCCGCCGCCGACGGGCTCCTGGTCTTCGACGCCGCAGGCAGGCTGACGCTATTCAACGCCGCCGCGGAGCGGCTCCTCGGCGTTCCCCAGGCCGACCTCGTCGATGCCACGGCCGTCCAGGTCGCCACGCAGCTCGGTAGCGCGGTGCCTCCCGACGCATCCGGCGGGCCGGCGCAGCTCGCGGCGGCGCTCGCGGCGCGCCAGGCCCCGCCCCCCACCGAGGTGACGCTGCGCGGGCCCGACGGGACGCAGCGCAGCGTGCAGGTGAGCGGGCTTGTGGTCGACGCCGACACGCCGCCGGGCGGCCTCGTCGTCAATCTCCACGAGGTGACGGCGGACCGCGCGCTGGGCAGAGAGCGGGCCGCACACTTGGAGGGACTGCAGGCCGCAGCCCAGGCAGCCGCGGGCGCGCCATCGGCGGCCGCGGCGGGCGAGGCGCTCCTCGCGCAGGTCGCCCGCATCGCGCCGGTCGTGGCCGCGGCCATCTACCTCTTCGACGCGGCGGGTACCCAGCGCCTTGCGGCCTGGTCTCCACCGGAGGCGGGCGGCTCCATCCCGTCGCTCGTGCCCACGGATCTCGCCAACGAGCTCCGCGCGCTGTCCGCGCACGGCCCGCTGCGTACCGAACTGGAGCGCCTGCCTGGCTCAGGTGCGGGCGCGGCGGTCCTCGCCGAGCGCGGCGCCCACTCGCTCCTCGTGGTGCCGCTCTCCGATGGTGGCGCCCTGGTGGGCACCCTGCTGGCCGGTGAGCGCGGGAGGCCCGAGCCGCTCAGCCCCGACGAGGGGTCGTATCTAGAGGCGATCGGCCGGCTCGCAGCGGGCATCGTGCGCCGGGCCGTGGAGGACGAGGAGGCGACCCGCCGGCGCGACCGCGAGCGGATCATGCGGGTGCTGGCGACGCCGACGCTCCTTGTGCCCCACTTCCAGCCGATTCTGGCCCTGGCCAAGCGCCAGGTGGCCGGCTACGAGGCACTCGCCCGCTTCCTTCTTGCGCCGGTCCGACCCCCCAATGTCTGGTTCGCCGAGGCCGCCGCGCTCGGCCTGGGCGCCGAGCTGCAGGCTCTCGCGGTCGAGCAGGCCCGCGCCGTGGCCCGCGGGGCGGGCCTTCCGGTGGGCACCTTCCTCTCCGTGAACGTCGGCCCGCACTACCTGGCGACGGCGCCGGTGCGGTCCGCCCTGAGGGGTGGCTCGCTCGCGCGGCTCGTGATCGAGCTAACCGAGGAGGAGGCGGTGGTCGACTACGCCGCGTTGCGGGCTGCGATGGCGCCCTACCTTGCGCGCGGAGCCCGCTTCGCCGTCGACGACGCGGGCGCGGGCTTCGCCTCCATGCGCCACGTGACCGAGCTGCGCCCCGCCTTCGTCAAGCTCGACGCCCAGCTCATCCGGCGTCTGCGCGACGACACGGCCCGCCAGGCGCTCGTACGCGCGCTCGTCAGCTTCACTGGCGCCATAGGCGCGACTCCCATCGCGGAAGGAGTCGAGGAGCCCGCTGACCTCGCCCTCCTGGCGCGCACCCGCCAGCCCCTCCTCCTCCAGGGCTACGCGATCGCCCGCCCCGGCCCCGCCTGGCCAGCCATCGAGGCGGCCGCACTCGGCTCCGCCACGGCCCGCCGGCGCCGTGCGTTGCTGCCGGTGGTGGCAGCAAGAACAGCGCAGGCGCCGCGGTTTGGGGAAGCACAGCGGATGCCCGGTGGGGTAACCACTGCGGATGCCGGGTGGCAGGCGCACTGACGCTCGTCTCGATCCGGCTCGACGGCAGGATGACATCGTTGGGGGCCCACCCTGGCGTATAGGGTGGGGCCCGTCACGCCGTCGAGGAGGCCTCAGCGGGCCGCGATCCGAATCTCGTAGAACGATCTTCATGACAGGCGGCCTCCTGATGCAGGAGTAGGTGCCGCCCGGCGACCAGGGTAGTTGGACGCATATGCAACAGCACCAACGGAGACGGTGTCAGCATGGAGGGCAGCGGCGCATGGATAATTGCGCCGGGACCAGGTGAGCAGCCGGGTCGATCCGCCCAGGAGGTGATCGTGAACGAACCACGGGCCCGTCAACTCGTTGCCCGGGAGCGGGCGCGCGTTGAATCCATGCTGGCCGAGCTGGGCGGCGAGATCCGTGCCGAAGGATCCCTCCAGCGCCAGCAGCCCGGAGATAGTGGCGACGCCGGTAGCGCTCTCGAAACGGAGTCGGTCACCGTCGCCCTCGCGGCCGACCTCCGCGAGCAGCTCGCTGCCGTCGGGCGCGCCGAGGAGCGCATCGCAAGGGGCGTGTACGGCAGATCGGTCGAGAGCGGGATACCGATCCCGGACGATCGACTCGAAGCTGAACCCCTTGCCGAGCGGACCATCGAGGAGCAGCGACTCTACGAACAGCGCGGGCCCAACTAGCCCGGAGGACTGATCCGACGACGGCGCCTGAGCGCATCGGTGATCTTGCTCGGTACAACTATCAGGCAGTGGAAACGGCCCCGAATCTTCCAGCCCCCCGGATGAGCCCCAGATGAGTGGCGCTCGTCAGGCCCCTTCCGGCCTCCAGTCCGCCAGTCGCCGAGGATCCCGGCCCTGGCCGGCCAGTCGAACGGCTACGTCGGGGGCCTGTGAGTCGGGCCGATATTCCTGCAAGACGGCGCAACGACAACGGCCCGTCGCGGAAACCGGCCGCTTGACCTCCGGTGCGGGCGACGACAATTGCCATCGTGGGAACCGCAGCCATTCGAGACGCGTCATAGCCGCCCAAGAGGGTTCGCGCAGCTACGCGAGGTGAGGAAGATGAACTCAGCCACCCGCCCCATCGACCATGCCCGCGCCATCCGAAGACGGCTGTGGGGTCTGGGAGCGCTGGCGCTCGTCGGCGCCATCGTGTCGGGCTGCGCGGGCCAGGCAGCGGCCATCGCGGAGGCTACCTCGCAAGCGACCCGCGCAACGGGCTCACCCAGCGACGCGACGCAGGCCGCTGCGGCCATCGACGCCTTCGGGTTCGACTTCTACAAGAGCGACCTCAATTCGGGTGGCAACGCCGTCGTCTCTCCCGCCAGCATCGTCCTGGCCCTTTCCATGGCCCAGGCCGGAGCCCGTGGCGAGACGGCCTCACAGATGGACACCGTCCTTCACGCCGCGGCTGAAGCCGGCAGCGGTAACGGGATCAATTCCCTGGGCCAGACCCTGGCAGGCCTCTCGGGCACTTTCAAGGACGCCAATGGCACGGACCAACAGCTGACCCTTCGCATCGCCAACGCCCCGTTCGCCCAGCGCGGCCTGCAGCTGCAGGAGCCCTTCCTGGACACGCTCGCCTCGAAGTACGGCGCGGGCCTTCGCCTGGTCGACTTCGAGAACGACCCGGCCGGCGCCTGCCAGCTGATCGACGGCTGGGTCAGCGACCAGACCGAGGGACGGATCCCAAAGCTGCTCGACAGCCTCGACTCCGCGACACGGCTCGTCCTGGTGAACGCCATCTACCTCAAGGCCCCCTGGCAGACACCCTTCGATGAGTCGGGCACCAAGAACGCACCGTTCACCCGCGCCGACGGCTCGCAGGTCAGCGTCCCGACCATGAGCCTCGATCTGTCGGAGGGCAGCTATGCCTCCGGCACGGGCTGGCAGGCCGTCGAGCTCCCCTACGCCGGCGGCTCGCTCGCGATGACCATCGTCGTCCCCGACGACCTGGCCACCTTCGAAGCCGGCCTCGACGCGGCTCGCTTCTCAGCGATCACGGCCGCCCTACAGCCGGCGTCTGTGGATCTGACGCTACCCCGCTTCAAGATCGAGACGAAGTCCGACCTCGCGTCCGCGCTGGCGCAGATGGGGATGCCCCTGGCTTTCGATCCGGATCGGGCCGACTTCTCGGGCATCACGACGCAGGAGCAGCTGTACATCTCGAAGGTCGTCCACCAGGCCAACATCTCGGTCGACGAGAAGGGAACGGAAGCCTCCGCCGCGACGGCCGTGGAGATCGTGGCCAGTCTGGCGCCGGCCCGCCAAGTGACGCTGAACGTCGATCGACCCTTCATCTTCGCCGTACGCGACACGAGCACCGGGGCGATCCTGTTCCTCGGCCGGGTGGTCGATCCTTCCGCATAGCGGACTCGCTCGCCAGTGTCTCCAAGATGGTTTGAGTGGTGACGGCGCTCAGAGACCGGTACGGAGGCTCGGTCGAACCTCGGCCGGAGCCAAAGGACGGCGATCCGGAGCGCACTGTCGCCCTCTCTGAGCTTCCCAGGAGCATCCGCCGCGACCGGCTTGATTCACATGTAAACGGGCGCCCCGTGGCCTGGGCAGAGCAGCTTCATCGGCAGCGCCTTGATCCGCTCGGCGGATGCCAGCGCCTGGACTCGATCGAGCGCAAGACGCGGAGCCGGCCAGCGAACCTGCCCGTGCTTGTCGCTGAGGAGCGCATCTCCGGAGAACACCACGCCGTCCTCTCGGCGCAGAACGATGCTTCCCGCGGTGTGCCCTGGCACGTGTATCACCTGGAGGCCGCCGATCGTGTCGCCGTTCTTCAGGAGCAGGTCTGGCGCCACCGTCCGAGGCCTGAGCAGCCGATGGAACGCCGCCATCGCGAGTCCGCCCTTCTGCGGCCTCTGTTCCCCCGCGAGGATCGGGCCATCCAGTTCGTGGATCGCGACCTTGGCTCCAGTCAGCTCCTTGAGCGCGGCCACGCTGCCGATGTGGTCGATGTCGCAGTGCGTGAGGACGATGTACCGCAGGTCGGCCGCCCGACGGCCGACGCTCTCAATGAAGGCCACGATCAGCTTCGCGTTCCCGGGCATCCCGGTATCCACCAGCAGAAGACCATCGTCTGTCGCCACGAGGTAGACATTGGCCGCCCTCACGCCGTCGACCTTGTAGACGCCGTCAGCCAGTCTCATCGGCAGCATTATGGCGCGTCGGGCGTCGCCACATCCGCCTGGCTGTCGCGGGCTTCATTCTTCTGATGCAGTACCCGGTCATCGACGTCGAGCACTCCGCGATGGCACACGCCGCGGGTCCTGTGCTGACGGGACTCGGCGCGGGTGATGGCCTCGATCATCGGAGCCCGGACGGTGACCGTCAGCTGAACGGGCGGGGCCGCCGGTCGGGCCGGGCCGACGCTGGTCGGCTGCGGTCGAAGTAGCCGTGGTCGGGACCGAGACGGGCGCATCGAAGGTCCAGTACTCACGCCATGGTGCTGCGGAGAGCCGGCTTCGCCGCGGCAGGCGCTTCCCGGCGGCCGGCGGGCATCGGGCGCCTGGTTCCGCTGCCCGCTACGGCTGCTCCGACGATCCAGAAACGCGAGACGGCCCTTAAAAGGGCCGTCTCGCTCGATCAGAGAAGGTGAACGTCTACGGGGAGACGGCGATCGCCGTCGCACCCGCCAGCGTGGCGCTGAAGTTGGGGGCAGCTCCGGACTTGTAGTAGCCGTCGGTGATGATCCGAACGTGCGTCGCGTCGATGACCGAGCTGGTGAGCAACGCCTCGACGCGGTAGCTGCCGGCCGGGAGGCCACGCAGCGTATATGCCCCGGAGCTCGAGGTGACCGCGTACGCTCCGTTGCTCGCGAAGATCACGCAGTCGCTGCACGCGGCGCCCCCGGTGATCTTCACCGTTCCGGAGATCGAGGCGCCCTTCGGGAGGCGCATGTTGATCCCGGTCTTGTCGCCGCTAATGGCGATCGAGAGCGCGGACGACGATGCGGCCGTGAAGTCGTTGGGCGGACTGTTGAGGTACCAACCCGCCTGGAGAGTCGGGTCGGAGGAGTAGGAGGGGTCCGCCTTGATCGTGTACGTATTGCTGAGCGGCAGCGGGCCGATGGTGTAGTTGCCGGAGGCGTCGGTAATGGCGCCGGGGTCCACGACCGCCGTGCCTGACCCGCCGAGGGCCTGAACCTCGACGTAGTCGAGGGCCGTACCGGAGGTGTTGGTGATCTTGCCCTTGATGAAGTAGCCGGTGGCCGGCTCGATGGTCGCCAGAGTCGTGACCGGCGTGGAGATGGTCACAGACGAAGCGCTGGCGGTCAGCTTGGTCCAGTAGTAGGGCGCGGTGACGTTGTAGTAGCCGTCAAGGACGCGCGTGCCGTTCACGCCGTCCACCTCGACCGTGTACTTGCCGGGGTTCAGGCCCGAGATCGTGTACTTGCCCGTGGCGTCGGTCATGGCCGACCCGTAATCGGGTCCTTCCACGAGGACATACGCACCGACGACCGCGACGGAGGCTCGCGTCTTGACGTAGCCGGTGATCTTGAGGGCGCTCCAGATCTTGGGGCTGATGCCGGTCACGTTGGCCGAGCTGATGACGACGTTGGTGTGCAACGCGCAGCTCGCGGCGAACTTGGCGGCCACGCCTGTGTACCAGCATCCGGTCTGGTTGTCGGACGCGGGGTCGTGGCCGAAGCCGACTTCGTAGGACCCGGGCGAGAGACCCATGAGCGTGTAGTTGCCGGCCGAGTTGGTCGTGGTGGAGTCGCCGCCATTCGTGCCGTTGGCACCGACCTCGACGTTCGCGATGGCGGTCGTGCCGTTCGAGCGGTGGACCGTGCCGGAGATCTTGTAGCCGGCCGGCAGGCGGATGTTCTCACCGGTGAGCGAGGCGCTCACGATTTTGACGACGACCGGTGTCGAGACGCTGAAGTCCGTCGGCCCGGTGACGTTGCGATAGCCGTGTTGCAGGTTGGTCGCCCGCGGCGGATCGAACCGCAGGGTGTACGAGGCGGGCAGCAGGTGGCTGATCGTGTAGACGCCGCTGGCATTCGTGTATGCCGAACCATAGGTGAAGCTGTAGGAGGTGCATGTCGTGCACGACGCGGTCACCTCGACGTTCGGCTCGAGGGCCAACGACGTGTTGCGGACCGTCCCGGAGATCGAGTAGGTGGTCTTGGTCACGGCGGGCAGGGTGAAGTTCACGCCCGTGGCGCTCGCCGCGGCTGCCGGCGAGACCGAAACCAGTAAGCCGGCGACGACCAGGAAGAGGACTCCAAAGACCCGATACGAGTTCGACATGGACACAAACCCCTAGCAGAGTGGCGTCAGACTCTCTCTGACGGTGGAGGCAGATCTAACACCAAGGTACTACACGATAGAAGACGCAGCATAGAGCGGAGTCGCGAGAGAGGGTCAAGTCCCACGGAGTGGGCCAGGGGCGGCGTCCGCGAGTCCGGCTCGTCAGCTCGCCACCAGCGGCTCCTGCGCGGTCACGGAGAGAGTCACGGCGCCCGCGGGCGGCTGCTGCGACGGCGTCGATCGAGCCGACCTCTTCCCGCCCACGGGATGGCCACGCAGCAGTGATGTCGCGCGCAGACTGGCGGCCCGGCGACCCGCCTACGAAAGGGCCTCAACCGCTTGCCCCAACGTGGTGTGGTAGAGTCGGATCGATTTGGACACGAACGTGCCGACCGTGAGAAGCCGCGGGCGATCGCCATCCCTGGCCGCTCTCCTCTCGTTCTTGTGGCCCGGCCTGGGACAGCTCTACATCCGGAAGCGCCGCCCTGCGGTGCTCTTTGCCGTACCTCCCGTGGTCGTTCTGCTTCTCCTGGTCTACGCACTCCGGCGGGGGGCAATAGTCTTCGCGGCGCAGCTCTTCGCCGACCGGAACGTCGGACTGGCCACAGTCGCGATCCTGCTCCTGCTCGGCGTCTGGCGGCTTGCGGCGGTCGTGCATGCATTCGTGGGCGGCGAGCATCTCCGGACCCGGAGGATTCTCGACAGGGCCGTGGTGGCGGCGCTGGCGGCGGTCATCGTCATCAGCCACCTTGGCAGCGGCTACTACCTGTTGACGTACTCGAACGCGGGGTCGCAGGTATTCAACCCCCCCGGCGACAATCCCCTGCTCGACGAGGCGACTCCGGGACCAACCCTGGCCCCCGGGCAGACGCCGGAGCCCACAGCGGTCCCACTGCCGACACCATCGGCGGGCAGTCGCGTCACGATCCTGTTCACCGGCGTGGACGCGGCCCCCACCCGGAGCGAGCACCTCTACGACTCCATCATGGTCGTGAGCTACGACCCGCAGACCAACTCGATCCAGATGGTCAGCGTGCCTCGCGACAGCGCCAGCTTCCCGTTCTACTTCGGCGGCGTGGACTCGCCCACGACGAAGATCAACTCGATTCCGACCTACGTCAGAAACGGTTGGATCAAGTCGCCGGATAACCCGTACATGACCCTCGTCAAAGAAGTGAGCTACCTCGTCGGCATCCCGATCAACTATTACGCCGTCATGAACCTCCTCGGGTTCGTCGCGATGATCGATAAGGTCGGCGGGATCGACATCGTCAATCCGAGCGCGATCAATGACCCTTCCTACGATTGGCTCGACGGCAAGACGCACGGCTTCTACCTGTCCGCCGGTCCGCATCACCTGGACGGCAAGAACGCCCTGGCCTATGTGAGGTCCCGTCACGGTGCCGACAACAGCGACTACAAGAGAGCCTCGCGTCAGCAACAGGTGCTGGTCGCCTTGATGCACAAGATGGCTGAACCCGACCAACTGCTGAAGCTGCCGGACCTCGTCTCGACCCTCGGATCGAGCATTTCCACCGACTTCCCGGCGAGCCAGGTGGCCGACTACGTGGCGGACGCTCAAAGCGTCCCGAGTGACAACATCACGCAGGTCGTGCTGGGGCCGCCGTACTCGATGACCGGCATCAGCAACGTGACCGCGTCTACCTGTCTGATCAACGCCAAGGTCGCCGCACTGTCGATCCAGTGGTTCGGCACGGACAGCACCTGGTACGGCAAACCCGCGCCCGCCAATACCTGCCCGTAGAACCGCACGGTCGCCGGCACGGTCGAGCGCCGGTCGGCGTTCGCGGCTCGGCGGAATGCTCGCTGAGCAGTCGCCGGCCTGGCTGCAGTGACGCCGGAATCGCCCGCCACAAGCGAGCTTCGGCTGGCCCGTGGTGCGCGTATGATGCAGCGGTTCGTCCGTCGGGTTGCAGGCCATCAGGACGAGCAGGGGCGGACCGGGCGGTTCCGTCCGATCCACCCGCTGATGGATTGCATCGACGTAGAACGCGCGTCGCCGGTCCGTTTGGGGGATCCGTTGCAGGTCCGGAGGCGGAATCTAGATCTGCCTGGTTCCGAGAGGAGTGGGTTCGGTGAAGTTACTCGCCGTGGCTGCGGTTCACTCTCACACGGGCTCGAAGACTTCGCGCCGGCCGTTGGGCCGGCTCCTGGGTGTCGTCCCGGCGGCCCTCCTGCTGTCCGGGCTCTTTGCGGTCTGGGCAGGGCCGCTCGTCAGGCCTGTGGCGGCTACCGCGCCGGCGGGTCCGGTCGTCGCCTGGGGCTACAACGCCGACGGCGAGTCGACCGTCCCGACCGGCCTCTCCGGCGTCTCCGCGATCGCCGCCGGTATGTTCTACAGCCTGGCCCTCAAATCGGATGGCACGGTCGTCGCCTGGGGTGAGAACGCATACCAGGAGATGAACCTCCCAGCTGGGCTCTCGGGCGTCACCGCGATCGCCGCGGGCAGCGTCTTCGGCCTCGCGCTCAAGGACAACGGGTCAGTCGTCGGCTGGGGCGACGACAGCTACCAGGAGACCATCATCCCGACGGCCGCGCAATCGGGCGTCACCGCCATCGCCGCCGGCGGCTACGACGGACTGGCTCTCAAGTCGAACGGAAGCGTAGTCGCCTGGGGCTACGATACCCATCACGAGACCGAGGTCCCGACGGCCGCGCAATCGGGCGTCAAGGCAATCGCCGCTGGGCGGTACCACAACCTGGCCCTGAAGTCCGACGGGACGGTCGTCGCCTGGGGCGACGACGACGCCCACCAGACCGACGTCCCGGCCGCCTTGACCAGCTCCAGCACCGCGCACGTCACCGCGATTGCCGCCGGCGGCGGCGACAGCCTCGCCCTCAAGTCGGATGGCACGGTCGTCGCCTGGGGCGACGACTACGAACACCAGGCCGACGTCCCGGCCGGTCTGTCGGGTGTCACCGCGATCGCCGGCGGGTTGGACTACAGCGTCGCTCTCAAAGCGGACGGGACGGTCGTGGTCTGGGGCGACGACGGGGGCTACGGCTTCTCGAACATTCCGGACGGCCTATCGGGAGTAACCGCAATCGCCGCCGGCTTCTTCCACGTCCTCGCCTTGACGGCCCCCGTGCCGGCCCCGGTCGCCTGGGGCCGGAACACCAACGGCCAGACAACCGTCCCGGCCGGCCTCACTGGCGTCAAGGCGCTCGCCGCCGGCTTCGCCCACAGCCTCGCGCTTAGGTCGAACGGCGCCGTGGTGGGCTGGGGCCTCAACAACTACGGCCAGGCCACCGTCCCGACGGGAGCCCAGTCTGCCGTCAAGGCTCTTGCCGCCGGCTGGTATCACAACCTCGCCCTGAAGTCGGACGGCTCCGTCGTGGCCTGGGGCTACGACGGCGACACCGAGACCGACGTGCCGACGGCTGCCCAATCGGATGTCATAGCGATCGCGGCAGGCGAGGACCACAGCCTCGCCCTGAAGTCGAACGGCTCCGTCGTGGCCTGGGGCTATGACGGCGACGGCGAGACCGACATTCCGACAGCCGCCCAATCGGGTGTCATTGCAATCGCGGCAGGCGCCGGCTTCAGCCTCGCTCTGAAGTCGAACGGCTCCGTCGTGGCCTGGGGCTACGACGACGAGGGCGAGACCGACGTTCCGACGACCGCCCAATCGGGTGTCGCTGCAATCACCACCGGCTACGAGCACAGCCTCGCCCTGAAGTCGAATGGCACGGTCGTCGCCTGGGGCTGGGACGGCGAGGGCGAGACGAACGTCCCGGCCGGCCTGTCGGGTGTCGCTGCAATCACCACCGGCTACGAGCACAGCCTCGCCCTGAAGTCGGACGGCACGCTCGTCGCCTGGGGCGACAACGGGGACGGTCAGATCACGATCCCGCCCGGGCTGTCAGGCGTCACCGCCATCGCGGCCGGTGCCTACCACAACCTCGCCCTGGAGCCCGAGGCCACTACGACCCATCTGTCCGTCTCGGGCATCCTCAACCCCTTCCCTGCGGGTAGCACCCACAGCGTGACGGTCACCGCCCTCGATGCCTCAGGCAAGGTCGCAACCGGATTCCGAGGCACGATCCACTTCACCAGCTCCGATACCAAGGCGGTTGTCCCCGCCGACTACACCTTCACCGCCGCCGACGCAGGCGTCCACAAGTTCCCCAACACCCTGAGCCCGGGGCTCACCCTCAAGACCGCCGGAAGCCAGTGGGTTCGTGCCACCGACAAGGCAACGGCCTCGATCACCGGGTCCCAGACGGTCAGCGTCACTCCGGGCGCGGCCAAGACCCTGTCCGTGTCGGTCGG
>PMXQ01000141.1:36568-46133 GCA_003171065.1 Chloroflexota bacterium | reverse complement strand
GGCGGCGTCGGCCGCCTCGGACGGTCCCGTCGCCGGTTCTGTCACGTCCAGCGCGGCACCGCAGCGGGGGCAGAAGGCATGGCCGGGCGTTATCGGCGCTGAGCATCTCTTGCAGACCTTGGGATCGACCATGCCGGCCTCCGCTTCGGGCCAGATGCGGGAATGCCCCGCAACGGCGAGGTTCCTGCGCGCTCGAGGGTTGGGTCAATCCCCCGATCTCTCTCCCACCGCGCACGATAGTCCCAACCCGCTCCGCTGCGTAGCCTCGCCGGCCCGTGGAGACGTCGCAGACAGGGCATCTGCGACCTCGTTGGTGAAGGCCGCGCTCCGCCAGGCCGAAGTTACGGCGGAGACTGCCAGCGCCGCAACCCACGCTACAGCAAGGGCCACGGTCGCCAGCGCGAAGGCGACCGGTCGAAAGTCCCGCGCCGTACTGAAGTCCCCGATGCCCAGCTTGATGGCGATCGGTTCCTGGTTCCTGGCGGCAATCCGGCACCAGTCGAAGGCGGCCGAGGTCCCAACCAGAGCCAGGCCGATCGCCACGACGCTCGTCGCATGCGATACCACCGCGGTCAGCAGGGTCGAGATCGGCCGGTGAGCCATCTGCCCCGCGGCGCCCAGGACGGATCGCCAGATCCCGCCGCCCGCCAGTACCTCGCGCCGGACCGCGATCGCGGCAAACGTCTCTGTCACGAGCCAGACGACAACCACGACCGCCACGGCGTCGCCGGCGGCGAAGATCACTCTCAACGGCAGCGGTGACGTCAGGTTGCTCGGTGTCGTCAGCTGGTCATACGTGGCGGTGAAGATGCGCGTCGCGGCCCAGGCAAGCGCGATCGCAAGTGGCACCAGGCAGATCATCCGGATCGCCGCCAGCCGCAGCAAGAGCGACATGCGCGGGAGCGGAAGGCCTCCCGGCCTCCTGCCGCGTCCCGACTCCAGCGTCATCTGGATGAGCCAGACATCGGTGAGCGAGCCGACCAGACTCGCCACCGCCAGCCACGCGATCGCGGCGACGATGGCAAGCGCGATCAGTTCGACGAGCCAGGTCGTGGGCTGGCCGGCGATTGAGATGGCGTCCACGCCCGTCACGCCGGCAATGCCGATGACCGATGGCAGGATGACGCTCGGCAGCGCCAGCAGGACGATCCCGCCTCGCAGCAGGAAGCCCGCCAGCGCCACCACCGACGCCTCGCCGTGCGTCAAGCCGAAGGCCAGGGCTCGTGCCAGGCGTCCGGCACGGCCGGACCGTCGCGTCACGAGCCCTTCGGCCGGCGCGGTCACTCAGTTAGTTCCCCGAGGGCGCGGGTGTACCCACCACGTTCTGGAGCTGCGCGAGGATCTGGCCGACGACGTTCATCTCCTGCTGATAGGTCGCGAGATCGCCGTTGCGCAGGTCTTGCTGGGCCAGCTCGTAGTGCTGGTTGGCCTCATCGATCAGCTGCTGGGTCGTTCCGTTGAGCGTGAAGCTCGGAGTTGCGGTTGGTGTGCCGCCGGACGTCGGGGCGACGCTCGGACTCGGCGACGCCCCGGATGTGGGCCCAGGCGAGGGCGAGGTGCCCGGGGACTGGCCGTTGCCGCTGACCAGCGCCGTCAGCGCTCCCTGCAGCGTGTCGTCCCAGACGATCTGACTGGGCGTGGCGACGATCACTTTCTGCAGCACCGGCAGCGGGTTGCTGTTGGACGACATGTAGACCGGCTGCACGTACAGGATCGAATCCTGAAGTGGCACGACGAGCAGGTTGCCCATGATCACAGTGCTGCCCTGTTGCGACCAGAGAGTGACCTGCTGGCTGATGACCGGGTTCTGCAGAATCAGGGCGCTCATCTGCGCCGGCCCGTAGATCGTTGAATTGCTCGGGAAGTCGTAGACGGTGACCTGGCCATACGAGGCCGGGTCGTTGTGCGCGGCCACCCACGAAATCATGTTGGGACGGCCGTTTGGAACCATTGGCTGCAGCAGCAGGAACTCGGAGTTGCCCGCGGTTGTCTGGCCCGGGTCCTGCATCTCGACGTAGTACGCCTCGAGCCCAAGTTGCTGGGGGCCGTTGCTGCCGCTAGTGCCGGCGTTGCGCGCCACCTGCCACACGTTGTTGCCCTGGTAGAAGACGCCTGGATCGGTGACGTGATACTTCTCGTACTGGCTGGTCTGGGCGTCGAACATGTCTTCGGGGTACCGCAGGTGCGCCTGCAGATCTGACGACATGTCCGAGAGCGGGTGGTACACGGCCGGGAAGACGCCCTCCCAGGCTTGAATGATCGGGTCGGTCGGATCAGCGACGTAGAAGGTCATCGAGCCGTCGTAGGCGTTCATGACTACCTTGACGCTGTTGCGGATGTAGTTGAACGGGTCGCCCGCCAGGCCGGTGACGGTCGAGTCGCTGCCCGGGGTGAAGTTGTTGGCGTCCGGGAAGGCGTCCGTCGTCGTGTAGGCGTCGAGGATGTAGTCGAGCTGGCCGGTCGAGGTCACGACCATGTACGGATCTTTGTCGTAGCGCAGGTACGGCGCTATCTCCTGGACGCGCTGCTGGATGGAGCGATTCATGAGCAGCTGGCTGTTGCCGGTGACCTGGTTGCTGATGAGCAGGTTCAGGTCGCCGAACCGGATGGCGAAAAGCAGCTTCGTGAGCGGCGTGTCCAGCTTGATGCCGGTCGTTCCCTGCCAGCTGTAGTACTGATCGCCCGAGGTCGACGCCGACGGATAGTCGAATTCCTGGGTCCCGCCGCCGACGATCACGTAGTCGCTCGCCTGTGTGCCGAAGTAGATGCGCGGTTGCGTGACGACCGGGGCGCCGGGCGACGACACCGGTGGCACGTTCTGGATGACCAGGAGCGGGTTCGCGCTCTGGCCGGTGGAGCTGCGCACGACCTCATTTACCGGCAGCATCGCCAGCCCGATGCCGTGGGTGTAGATGAGGTGCACGTTGACCCAGCTCGAGTTGCCATTGTTGAGGTTGGCGACCTGGGACGGATCGAGCTCGCGGCCGGCGAGCATCACCTGGCGCACGCAAGGGGCCGGGTTGGGGGCGCAGGCCGCCGGGTCCGTGAAAGTGTATCTGTCTGTGTCGACATCGCCGAAGCTGTAGTAGTTGCGGAGCAGCTGCATGTTGTCGAGCGTCGGGCCGAGCGGCCGGTAGTCCCACAGGCGCAGGTTCTGGATCGTGGATTGCTCGTTTGTGAGCGATGCCTGTGTGAGGGTCGTCTGGCCGCTCGACCCGCCGGGTTGATACGGGACGCTGGTCCAGCCATTCAGGTTGAACCCGAGCCGGGTCATGTCGATGTTGTTCTGGATGTAGGGCGTTTCCTGCGTCTGCTGGTTGGGGACCACGACGAACTGCTGGGTGATGAGCGGGTACGCGAAATCCAGTGCGACGTACGCGCCGAGCCACAGAACTGCGGTCAGGGTCAGCGGCACCCACCAGCGGGTGCAGCAGAAGAGCAGGAACAGGGTCCCGGCAAAGGTGGCCAGGACGGTCATGACGTTGATGGCCAGGACTCTGGCGTTGACGTCCGTGTAGCTGGCTCCCTGGAAGATGCCGCTCTGGCCGCTGTACACGAGCGAGTATCGGTCGAGCTGGAACCCGACGGCGATCGACAGCAGGAACAGCATCACGAGCACGCCGACATGGACGCGGGCCGCGGTCGACATCGAGGCGCCGGAGATCACGGCGACCAGGTAGCGGGCGCCGGCCAGGACTACCGACAGCAGAAGCAGCGTGTTGGCGAACGACTGCAGCAGCCGATAGAACGGCAGCTCGAAGACGTAGAAGCCGATGTTCAGGCCGAAGGTGGGATCGGTCTGGGCAAACGGCACGCGATGGGCGAACAGCTGGACGGTCGTCCAGCTGCCGGCGAGCAGGCCTCCGAGCCCGAGGGCGATGAGCGCGCTCAGGCCGATCAAGCCCCAGAAGACCGGGCGGGCGACGTCGGGGATCTCGACGTCGCTCTGACCGGAGCTGGGCCGGCGCGGATTGCCGAAGGGGCCGCCGCCGTAGCCGCCGGCGTAGCGATCGATGTTGAAGCGATCGAGGAAGTCGTCGAGCGAGAATCGCCGCATCTCGCCCTTGGGGATGACCCGGCCCGGCAGCCACAGGTTGAACCACAGGAAGAGGAACCCGCCGACGGCGCCGAGGGCGAAGAGGCCGAGCTGAGAGCCCACTTGCGTCCAGAAGACGCTCGCGTAACCGACGCTCTGGAACCAGATCGCGTCCGTCCACAGCCCGACGCCAACGGACAAGAAGAGGCTCAGGAGGATCAGGACGACGACAATGGTGATCCCCAGGATCACCCAGCCGCGGCCGATGTGAATCTCGGGCAGCTCGCCGTCCGAGCCCACCGATCGGGGTCTGCGCGGGCCTCTGTATCCACTGCCGCGGAAGATCCCCTGATCGTCGTCGTCCCGATCGGCGCCATCGTGCGAATCGGCTCCGTTTGAACTCACCGGCGTGTCCTCCTTTGAGCCCTCGGTCGATGCCTGATCGTCCGCCTGGGCGTCCGTCCCGGCAGCTGGATCGGATTCTCCCCCGGTCCCCGATTCGCCGCTCTTGCGGCGCTGCTCGGCCTGGCGGCGGCGCAGCTCATCGAGAAAGTCGTCGAACATGTCGCGCATTGCGCGAGTTTAGCCGAGCCGCAAAATGGCACTCGCCCATCTCCCGCCTGGGGAGCGGCCACGGTCCTACGTGTCGGACCCGGGGCGAGAATCGGCAGGCAGGCCGGCATCGGGTTCGCCGGCCTCTGGCGCTCCCGGGCCGGCCTCGGGCGGGCCGGCATCGGGTTCGCCGGCCTCCGGTTCGCCGGCCTCTGGTGCGGCGGCCGCTCCGACGACCCTCCGGGCGGCGATCTCGCGGTCTAGACGCTCCATCTCGGCTCGGACGTCGGCGCTGGGTGGTCTCAGGGCCCCCGGATCGACCCGTCCGCCCGGACTGGCGAAGAGTCGATCGTCCGGGTCTCCGAGGACCATCGACAGGAGCCCGGGGCGCTTCTTCTGGCGCTCGACTCTCTCCTGGTAGGCCCGCAGCTCCGGGGCGACGTCCGTGACTCCGGGAATGGGGACCACATCCAGCTCGGCGCCGGATGTCAGAGCCGCCCCGCAGCTCGGACATCGTTCCGCCCCGACGGCAATGCGGGCCGAGCACCACGGACACTCGGCATCGGCGGCTTCGCGCGGCTTCCCCAAGGCGCGCCCCGACCGCGCCGCCGAATGCTCGCCCGGTGCGGCGGCCGAGGCAGCGGATTTGGTGTCGGACGGGACGCCGGCGATCGGCGCCGGGCCGGCCGGTTCCGGCGCGAGCGCCGCCGCAAGCTCGGGCGCGAGCACCTCCGCCGGGGCGGCCGGTTCTGGCGCGAGCGCCCCCGCAAGCTCAGGCGCGAGTCCCGCCGCCGGGGCGGGCGCCGCGGCGTCGGTCCGGACCGGCGGGCCGGCTTCGTCACCGATCGCGCCTGCCTGGTGGGTCCACCACCCACCCGCCGCAAGCAGCGCGGCTCCGGGGATGAGGGCCGCCGTGTAGGCCCGCCCGAGATCATCCGGCAGCAGGACAACGCCCACAGCCGCCATGACTGCGGCCGCGAGATACAGACGTCGGCTTGGGTCACTGGCGAACATCGCCGCTCCTGCCGGGACCGCCGTCACGACGGCCGCCGCGACCGTAATCCACAGGACCACCACCGAGGGCACGCCGTAGACGCCGGACGGCGGCAGCGCGCCCTCGACATGGTCGAGGTCCAGGAACTGCGTCGCGATCAGCCCGAAGGCCGCGCTCACCAGGATGCAGAGCCACCCGCCGAAGATGGCGAGCACACCGAAGACTCTTGGCATCGTTTTCCCCCGTGGCTCGGACCTGGATTTAGGCCTGGACGCGGACCTGCGGCGCGAACTCCGGCGGAGCCTGTGACGCGGACTCTACGCCGGCCCGTCCGGCAATGCGTCCTTGACGGAGGATTCGTCGCTCGCGGCGGCCGCCGGTTCCCGCCCGGAGGCGTCCAGGCGGCGGGCCATCTCGAGCGCGGCCTGGCTCGGCCGGCCGACTCCCTCTGAATTGGTTCCGGGTCTGAACATGCCCCCGATGGAATCTCTGGCGAGCATTGTCGCCGCGGTGACGATCTGGGCCGATGGGCCGGCCGCCTGCCCGACCGCGCTGAGCACGTTCATACGTGCCTGCGTCGCGAGCACCGAGCCTGCCAGCGAGGGCTGGCGCATGCCCGGATCGACGTCGGTGACGCCGGGGATGACCATGCCCCCGAGAGACTCCCGTTGGGCCATGATCGCGCCGCAATCTGGGCAGCAGCCGTCACCGGGGTCGGCTGCTGCCGAACACCACGGGCACCTGGCCACGCCACGTCCGCCGCCATCCGGTTCGGAGCGCTCCGGCTCCGGGCCCGGCGTGGCCCGCCGCATCGGCTGATTCCACCAGTCGCCCACCGTCGGACCCTCCTGCTAGTGGCCGTTCCTCCTGTCCGCCATCATTCCCACTCGATCGTGGCCGGCGGCTTGGAGCTGATGTCGTAAACCACTCTGTTCACGCCCGGAACCTCGTTCACGATCCGGGAGCTGATCCTGGCCAGGACCTCGTACGGGAGCTTGGCCCAGTCGGCCGTCATTGCGTCTTCCGATGTGACCGCGCGAATTGCCACGAGATTCCCGTAGGTTCGGCCGTCGCCCATGACGCCGACCGACCGCACCGGGGTAAGGATGGCGAACGACTGCCAGACGCTCCGGTACAGGCCGGCGGCCTTGATCTCGTCTATGACGATCCAATCCGCCTCGCGCAGCGTGTCGAGACGCTCGGCCGTGACCTCGCCGATGATCCGGATCGCCAGGCCCGGTCCGGGGAACGGCTGGCGCTGGACCATCGAATCAGGCAGGCCGAGCTCCGTCCCGACGGCCCTGACCTCGTCCTTGAAGAGATAGCGGAGCGGCTCGATCAGCTGAAAGTGCAGGTCCTCGGGCAGGCCGCCGACGTTGTGATGGGTCTTGATCTTCGCGGCCGCCTTCTCGTTGGCGGAGGTGGCGGACTCGATCACGTCGGGGTAGAGGGTGCCCTGCGTCAGGAAATCGATCTGGCCGAGCTTCGCCGCCTCCTCCTCGAAGACTCGAATGAACTCGTTGCCGATGATGTGGCGCTTGCGCTCCGGGTCGATCACGCCCTCGAGCTTGCGCAGGAATCGCTCCCGGGCATTGACGACGATGACCCGCACGCCGAGCTGCTCGAACGCGGTCGCCAGCAACTCGGTTTCGTTCTTGCGCATCATGCCGTGGTCGACGTGGACGCAGATCAGGCGATCCCCGATGGCGCGATGGACGAGGGTCGCGGCCACGGCCGAGTCCACTCCGCCGGAAAGCGCGCACAACACCCTGCCGTCCGTGCCGGTCGCGCGGCTGTGCTCGTCGACGCGGCTGCGGATCCCCTCGACGTTCGATGCGATGAAGTTGGCCGGGGTCCAGCTCTGGCGGGCGCCGGCGATCTCGACGACGAAGTTGCGCAGGATCTCGCGGCCGTGCGGGGTGTGAACGACCTCGGGGTGGAACTGGATGCCGTACAGGCGGCGCTCCGGATCGGCGACCGCGGCATAAGGCGTGGAGCCGGTGCTGGCCGTCGGCTGGAAGCCGGCCGGCAGCCGTTCGATCGAATCGCCGTGGCTCATCCAAACCGACTGCTCGGGATCGAGACCGGCGAAGAGTCGATCGCTGCCGGTCACCGAGACGACGGCCGGCCCGAACTCTTTGCGGCTGAAGGAGACGACTTCGCCGCCGAGCGCCTGGGCCATCAGATGCAGGCCGTAGCAGATGCCCAGGATCGGCACACCGCCGGTCCAGAGCGCCGGGTCGGGATGGGGCGAGCCTGCTTCGTAGACGCTGGCCGGCCCGCCGGAGAGGATCACCGCCGCCGGCTTGCGGGCGGCGATCTCGCTCCATGGAGTGTCGAAGGGCAGCAGCTCCGAGTAGACGTTCAGCTCGCGGACGCGACGGGCGATGAGCTGGCTGTACTGGCTGCCGCAGTCGAGGACGACGACCGAGTCCACTCCGGCCGCGACTGATGGGTCCGCGACTCGCGCTTCGCTCAATCCCGACCTCCGTTGCTGACTCCGTGGATTCTAGCGGGCCAAGCTTGCGATCGAACGATGCGCCGGGCAGGCGCCGTTCGCGCGGCGTCATTGACCAGCGATCACTTCGTGGGAACCATCGCCACAAGGACGAACAGGAGCGCCAGCTCGAGCGTGCCTCAGGACAGCGAGCACGCCTGCGGCGATGAGGCCCACCAGCACCAGGGCCAAGGCCGCCGGGTCCGCGCCCCGCACGAGGCCGGTCGAGCCCGGCAGCAGTGCGCCCATCACGCAGGTCAGGGCGGCGAGGGCCAGCGCGCGTGCCCGACGACCGGGCAACTTGACCAGGCGGCCGTCACCGAAGTCAATTCCGGCGGGATCGGATCTCTGTCCCAACGTTCCATCCGCGCTCGTGCAGTCGCGGAGTGCGGGCCTGCTACGCGCGTTCGGTCGGGTAGCCCTGCTTCTTCCAGTCCTGCAGGCCGCCGTGCAGTTCCTTGACCCGGAAGCCGAGCGCCTCCAGGCGCTGTGCCGTCTTGGTCGAGGCGTGGCAGCTGGCGTTCCAGCAGTAGACGACGTACTCGGCTTCGCGCGAGAGGTGCGCGGTCGTGGTCTCGTTGATGTCACGCCAGGGCAGGCTGATCGCACCGGGCAGATGCTCGAGGGCAAACGTCTCGGCATACCGTGCGTCGACGACCACGAGATCGGGCGTGCAGGCGACGATGTCGGCGTAGAGGTCTGCCGGGTGGCGGTCGTACACGAAGCTGCCGATCCAATGGATGCGGGCAGTGGGTGCTGCGGGAATGGCGATGTTCGCGGTGGGAACGGCAGTCGCCGCCGGAACCAGGTGCAGGACCGGAGCCGCATGGGGCTCCGAGGCGCCCGGCGCACCAGCGGCAGCAGGCGCCGACGGTTCGGCTTCGTATGGCGACTCGGCGGTTTCGAGGACCGGCGCCGACGGCATCGGCAGGATTCTCCGTTCGGGTAGCGGCGTTGTGGCGGAATAGTAGCGAACGACGTCAAATTCCGGAACCCGATTCCGGGCCGCTCCGGCCGATTCTTCGGTTGCGGTTTGGTTACGAAGCGGAGCGCGGATGTGGATGGGCGGGTGCTCGGCCTGGGCGGCCGTCCGCCGGCCATGGCCGCTGAACCCGTGTTATCGCTGGGACATCGACGCAACCTGGCGCGGCGCCGACTGCACAAGGTCGCCCTCCGCGGGCCTCTCTCGTGCCGTTCCGTGCGCGAGATTTCCAGATTCACATGAGAGCGACATCGGGCAAGAGTTGCGCCCCTGCTCAAGGCGATCTGGCGTCAGACTGGCTCTGGAGAGGGTCGGCAACGGCTGGATTGAGCGTGGATCGGCGCCGCATTGGGGTCCATCGAGGCGTCTTGGCCGCGCTCGGGCCGTCTCGTCCTGCCGGATGTCGTCGTGGCGTGAATTCGGAAAGAATGAGCGCCGCCGGGCCACGAGCGCCGCCAGGCCACGAGCTCGACCGGGCCCAATGAGCGCCGCCAGGCCACGAGC
>PMXQ01000141.1:0-36520 GCA_003171065.1 Chloroflexota bacterium | reverse complement strand
AGGCCACGAGCGCCGCCAGGCCATGAGCGCCGCCAGGCCACGAGCGCCGCCAGGCCCAATGAGCGCCGCCGGCCCCCGGCGTCGGCCCCGGCCATGGCCCCGGCGTCGGCCGAGCCCCTTACTCGTCGTCCAGGTTGGGGGCGAGCCAGCGCGCCGCCTCCTCGAGCGACCAGCCCTTGCGGCGGGCGTAGTCATCGAGCTGGTCGCGCCCGATCCGGCCCACGCCGAAGTAGTGCGCTTCGGGGCGCCAGAAGTAGTAGCCGCAGACCGACGCCGGCGGGAGCATCGCGAACGATTCGGTAAGGCTTATCCCGACGCGTGCCTCGGCGTCGAGCAACGCGAAGAGCGTGGCCTTCTCCGTGTGGTCCGGGCAGGCCGGGTAGCCCGGCGCCGGTCTGATGCCTTGATACTCCTCCCGGATCAACGCGGACTTATCCAGCGCTTCACTGGGGGCGTATCCCCACAACTCGCGCCGGACGCGACGGTGCAGGACCTCCGCCAGCGCCTCGGCCAGACGATCGGCGAGGGCCTTGACCAGAATGGCGCGGTAGTCGTCGTGAGCCGCCTCGAACGCGGCGGCGAGCTCAGCCGAACCAACGCCGGCCGTGACCGCGAATCCGCCGAGGTAATCCCCGACACCGCTCTGCTGTGGGGCCACGAAGTCGGCCAGCGCTGTGTTCGGCCGGCCCGGTGGCTTCTCCATCTGCTGGCGCAGGGTGTGGACGACCGCGCGAACCTCCGACCGCCCTTCGTCCGCGTACAACTCGATGTCGTCGCCCACGGAGTTGGCCGGCCAGAAGCCCACGACAGCGTGCGCGCGGAGCAGGCCCTCCTGCGCGATGCGGTCGAGCAGGCGCCGCCCGTCGTCGTACACGGCCCGGGCCGGCTCGCCGACGTGGGGCGCGTCGAGGATTTTCGGGAAGGTCCCCTTCATCTCCCAGGCGGCAAAGAAGGGCGACCAGTCGATCGTGTCGATCAGCCCGGCCAGCGGGTACTCTTCGGCCCGAATGCCCAGGGAGCCGGGTCTGGGGACGTCCCGGGCGAAATCGACCGGGGTCCGGTTGGCCCTTGCGGCTTCGATGGCGACGCGGGCGACCCGCTCGCGGCGCCCCGCCCGCTCCACCCGAAGCCGTTCCTGATCGTCGCGGATCGCGCTGGCATAACTCGTCGCCCCCTCGCCGAGCAGCTCCGCGACCACCCCGACCGCTCGCGACGCATCGGCAACGTGGATCACCGGCGCGGAATAGCGCGGCGCGATCTTGACCGCGGTGTGGGCTTTCGACGTCGTCGCCCCGCCGATGAGCAGCGGCACGCGGAAGCCCTCCCGCTCCATCTCCGCGGCGACGTGGGCCATCTCCTCCAGAGACGGCGTGATCAGGCCCGACAAACCCACGACGTCGACGCTCCGGGCTCGCGCTTCTTCGAGGATCCGAGCGGCTGGCACCATCACGCCGAGGTCCACCACCTCGTAGTTGTTGCAGCCCAGCACGACGCCGACGATGTTCTTGCCGATGTCGTGGACGTCGCCCTTGACCGTCGCCATGAGGATCTTGCCGCGCGGCCGCAGATCGCCCCGCGCCGCCTTCTCGGCCTCGAGATAGGGCACCAGGTGAGCGACCGCCTTCTTCATCACGCGAGCGCTCTTGACCACCTGGGGCAGGAACATCTTGCCGGCGCCGAACAGGTCGCCGACGGCGTTCATGCCGCTCATCAGCGGTCCTTCGATCACCTCGATGGGATGGGCGGCGGCCAGGCGGGCTTCCTCCGTGTCTTCGACCACGAAGGTGTCGATCCCCTCGATGAGAGCGTGCCGCAGCCGATCCGACACCGGCAGCTCACGCCAGGCCGCGTCGGCGCCTATCCGATCGGCCGCGCCTTCGCCGGCGTACTTCGGGGCGATCTCGAGCAGCCGCTCCGTCGCGTCGGGGCGGCGGTTCAGGACCACGTCCTCGACCCGCGCCAGGAGCTCGGCGGGGATCTCCGAGTACACCGCCAGCTGCCCGGGATTCACGATCCCCATGTCCATGCCCGCGGCGATGGCGTGGTAGAGGAAGACGGCGTGGATCGCCTCGCGGACGACGTCGTTGCCGCGGAAGGCGAACGAGACGTTGCTGACCCCGCCGCTGATCCGCACGCCGGGCATCTCGGCCTTGATCCGGCGGGTGGCCTCGATGTAGTCGACGGCGTAGCCGGCATGCTCCTCGATGCCGGTGCCGACGGCGAAGACGTTGGGATCGAAGACGATCTCGTCCGCCGGAAGGCCGGCCTGCTCGGTCAGCAGCCGGTAGGCGCGCCGGCAGATCTCGACCTTGCGTTCGACCGTGTCGGCCTGGCCCTTCTCGTCGAAGGCCATGACGATCACGGCGGCGCCGTAGCGGCGGGCCAGCCGCGCGTGGCGCAGGAACTGTTCCTCGCCTTCCTTGAGCGAGATCGAGTTCACGACCGGCTTGCCGCCGATGCAGCGCAGTCCGGCTTCGACGACGGACCACTTCGACGAGTCGACGACGACCGGTACGCGGGCGATCGCCGGCTCGGATGCCACCAGATTGAGGAAGCGAGTCATCGCGGCTTCCGAATCCAGCAGCGCCTCGTCCATGTTTACGTCGATCGCCTGGGCGCCGGCATCCACCTGGCGCCGGGCGATCGCCACGGCGCCGTCGAAGTCGCCCCCGACGATCCGGCGGGCGAAGCCGCGCGAGCCGGCCACGTTCGTGCGCTCGCCGATGTTGACGAAGAGGCTGCCCTCACCGACATTCAGCGCCTCGAGGCCGGCCAGCCGCAGCGCTGGGGGCCGCACAGGGACTATCCGCGGCGCCAGGCCGCGCGCCGCCTCGGCGAACGCGGCGACGTGGGCCGGCCCGGTTCCGCAGCAGCCGCCGATGACGTTGACCAGGCCGGCCGAGGCGAACTCGCGCAGAAGAGCGGCCATTGCCTCGGGCGTCTCGTCGTAGCCGCCGTACTCGTTGGGCAGGCCGGCGTTGGGGTGGGCGGCAACGAATGTGTCGGCCAGGCCGGAGAGCGTCTCAATGTGGGCTCGCAGCTGGCGGGCGCCGAGGGCGCAGTTCAACCCCACGATCAGCGGCCGGGCGTGGCGGATGGCGTTCCAGAACGCCTCGACGGTGTGGCCGGACAGTGTCCGCCCGGAAGCGTCGGTGATCGTGCCGGAGATCCAGAGCGGCACCTCGACGCCCAGCTCCTCGAAGACGCCCCCGATGGCGTAGATGGCCGCCTTGGCGTTGAGCACGTCGAAGACCGTCTCGACCATGAGCAGGTCGGCGCCGCCCAGGAGCAGTCCGCGGGCGGCCTCGGCGTAAGCCTCGGCCAGCTCCCCGAAGGAGACGGAACGTGCGGCCGGGTCGGCCACGTCCGGGGAGATCGAGGCGGTCTTGTTGGTGGGCCCGAGGGATCCGACGACGAACCGCGGCCGGTTCGGCTCACGCGCCTCGGCGGCGTCGGCAGCCGCGCGGGCGATCCGGGCCGCCTCGACGTGGATCTCGTACGCCACGCCTTCCATCCCGTAGTCGGCCTGGGCGATGCGCGTGGCGGTGAACGTGTCGGTGGTGATGATGTCGGTGCCCGCGGCCAGGTAGGCGTCGTGGACGGCGCGAACGACATCGGGGCGGGTGAGGCACAGCAGGTCGTTGTCGCCGCGGACGTCGCACGGGTGGTCGCGGAAGCGCTCGCCGCGGAAGTCGGCCTCGGACAGGCCGTAGCGCTGGATAAGCGTCCCCGTGGCTCCGTCGAGGACGAGAATCCGCCGCTGCAACAACGGGCGGAGCAGGAGCAGGCGCTCTTCGCGCGTCCTGACGTGGTTGGCCGGCGTTACGGGCCCGGCTTCATCCCGGGCTGAGTCGGTTGCCCGCACGGGGTTCCTGGACGCGATCGATGGGACGTTCGTCTCGGTGGGCCTGCCTCCTTCTGGCGGCAGTGTACCCGGCAGGAGCCGGCGCCGCGGTTTGCTGCCCAAGCGGCGGCCCAAACGGCGGCGCCAGCCGCCCGAAGAAGAGGCGCCCGAACCGGAGTCCGGACGCCTCGGGCCCCCCTTCCGCGCGCCCGGCCAAAGTGAGAGCATGCTCTGCATGAGCGGATCCGGCCTGTTGGGCGCTCTGAGCACATCCGGCCAACCGGCTGCGCAAGCCGGCGCCTCCGAACCCGTCCGCCAAGTCGACTGCGCCATCGTCGGCGGGGGGCCGGCCGGACTCTCGGCCGCGGTCTGCCTCGCCCGCATGCGACGCAGCGTTCTGGTGATCGACGACCGCGACGGGCGCTCGCTGTGGGGCCAGACCAACCGCAACTACCTCGGCTTCCCCAACGGGATCCCGGCCGCCGAGATCCGGCTGGCCGGCCGGCGCCAGGCGGCCCGATATGGGGCGAAGTTCCTGAGCGGGCGAGTGTTCGCGGCCTCGCGGGATGACGGCTCGTTCCGTCTCCGCGTCGAGGCCAGTGCCGGCGACAGCCATCGCGAGACGGCCGGGCGCGTCGCCAACGTGAGGCGCGACGAAGAGATTGGGAGCTCGCTGGGCGAAGAGACGGTGGTCGGCACTGTGGACATCGTGGCCCGGACCGTGATCCTGGCGACGGGCGTCCGCGACAACTTCCCCAGGTTCCTCGGCTGGGCTCAGTGTGTTGGGAAGAGCCTCTTCTGGTGCATCGCGTGCGACGGCTACGAGTCGACGGGCAAAGCCGTCGCCGTCGTGGGGCACGACGAAGATGCCGTCGAGACGGCGCTGGACCTGCTCGACTTCACCGCCAGGGTGACGATCGTGGCGGGCCGGCCCGAGGGATTCGATCTCCCGGAGCGGCGGCTAGCCGACCTTCGCGACAACGGCATCGGCGCCTACCCGCACGCGGTGGCCGCATACGCCAACGCGGACGGCCAGATCGAGGAGCTCGTGCTCGACGATCCGGACCAGACCCGCCTGCCGGTCGAGATGGTCTTCGCCTACCGCCGGCCGACGCCGCGCAACGAAGTCGCCGTCGCGCTCGGCCTGGAGACGAACAAGCTGGGCCACATCGTTGTGAACTCGGAGCAGCACACCGACGGGCCCGGGTTGTATGCCGCGGGGGACGTGACCAGCCCGCACGACCACCAGATCAGCGCCGCCGTCCACGAGGGCAACCAGGCGGCCTGCGCCGCCAACTACTTCCTTTACCGGCCCGTCCAGAGGGCCCCCGAGAAAGAGGAGTGCTGAGGCTGCCTCGACCGGCCGGTGCGCTACTTCGACCGCCTGGCGCGGAGGAAAACCGAGGGCCCGGGTGTGATCGGTCCCAGTGGCGCCTGAAGCCGGCCTTCGGCTGCCACGAGCAGCGAGAGCGGCAGCCGGCGGGTCAGCGGCGGCAGGCGGAAGAGCGAGGCAGATCGCATCGACTCGATTCGAAGGTCGGCCCGCAGCAGGGCGCGCCGGATGCCGACCGGCGCATGGTCGAAATGGAACGGCTTGTACTCGACCGACCCGAGCTCGAACGGCGACCAGGTCTGACGGCCCAGGACGCGCCGCGCAATGGACTTGAGGTTGCGCTTGTTGGCGTATTCGAGGACGACGACTCCGCCCGGCCGGGTGACGCGGCCGAGCTCGGCCAGCACCGGCCCGGGGTCGGCGAAGTGGTGGAGCACTCGAACGCAAACCGTGGTGTCGAAGTAGCCGTCGGGGTAGGGCAGGGCGCGGGCGTCGCCGAGGACGACCTGGATGCGCGCGTCGCTTGCCAGGGCTTCTCGGGCCGCGGCCACGTGCACCTCGGACGAATCGAGCAGGACGACCTCGCCGTAGCCCTGGTACTCGCCCGCAAGCCGGCCGAATCCCGCCCCGACCTCGATCAGGCGATCGCCGGACGGCGGCAGCAGCGCCCGGATGGCGATCCTGTCGCAGGCGTCCTCGTACCGGCGGGCGGCCCAGAAGAGGTCGCGGTAGCCGAGATCCTCGTAGGTCGCGAGCGGGCGTTCCGGAGAAGGCGGCTCGATGCCGCGCGGCTCGGTCAGGAGGGACTTGCGGCGCCGACGGCCCGCCTGTGAACGGCGAAGTCGTCCGCGTTGCCCGACCAACCGCAATCGCACCGGACGACGTTCGTTCGGGCGTTGTAGTCCTCGATCAGGTGGGACTTCACCGGCCGAAGCGGGGTCGGAGCGACCGCCGTGCGGACAGGCCGAGCCATAGTGCCTCCTCCAATCTCCCGAACCATCGACGTAGCCAACTCGGCGGTCGCGCGCCGCAACCACCGGCAGACAGATCCGTGGGCGCTCGGATACGGCAACGCCGTTTGGGAGCGGCACCAATTCTACCAGAGGAAGGCTCCAAGGCCCCGCTGCGATATATCCCATCGCCCGGGGCTCCTGGTCGTGTCCATCGCCGTTGCCGGGCCTGCGGTTTCGCCTGCCGAAACGGGCAGGAACCGGCGGATCGGGCCGGACGCCGTCATTCCGCACTTGCAGGCGCGGCAACAGGCCTGGAGCGCCGCGATCCAGGCGGTCCAAATGTGGGGTCGGGGCCCACCAGATGGGTCGCCGGACACCGATGGGTGCCACCTGTCCCGGTAGGCGGGCCGACCCCTCCGCGAAATGGGGACCGAGTTCATGCTGAATGCAGGTGGTTCACGCTCAGAAGGCAGTTTGCGTAACCGCAGGAACCATCTGGTCACGCCCGGGCCCGGGGTGTAGGCTGCGTTCGTTCTCATCGGCCTCGGGACCCGTCATTTGAGGCCGACAGGAGCGAGGTAGCCGGAGGCCCCACATGGGGCGCGTCCCGGTGTAGTTGGAGAAGGAGGCTCAACTCGTGCTCAATGAGATCTTGGCCAAGCTCAACCCGCGGGAGAAGTTGATCGGGATCGGCGCCATCGTATTCGTCGTCGCCTGGCTGTTTGGCATCATCCTCGCCAGCTGGTCGTACGGCGTGGCTCCGTACACGTTCTCCGAGAACGTCTTCAGTGCGTCGGGCGGCACGGGCCTTGGCTTCCTCGGCCTGCTGGGCGCGATCGCCGCTATCGTCGTGATCTACCTCAAGTACGCGCCGAACATGAAGATCACCTGGCCGGCACCGATCCCGGTCATCCAGTTGGGTATCGCTGTCGTCGTCGCACTCGTGGCCCTCTACCTGCTCTGGCAGAACTTCAGCAACAGCTCGGCCACGAGCGGCTGCAGCGGAATCTCAGGCTGCCCGAGCTGGCCCATGACCGACTGGATCGCCGTCCTCGGTGTCGTCGTCGGGGCCGCGCTCATGGTCTGGGGCGCATATCAGGATTGGAACCTGAGCAAGACCGCTGTCTGAACCTGGACCTCGCCGAAACGAAGCGGCGGTCGCCGAGAGGCGACCGCCGCTTTCTCTTTTGCGAGGGGTCTATGCGCCCTGGGCGTGAACCGCGCGGAAGCAGTCGGAGCAGTAGACCGGCCGATCCATGTGCGGCTTGAACGGCACCTGGGCCTGATTGCCGCAGCGCGAGCAGACCACGGCGAAGTACTCACGCGGCCCGTTGGTCGCCCCGACTCCGCGGATCGCGCCCTCGCCCGACTCCCTCATCGACCGTCTCGAGGCCCGACAGCTCGGGCAACGCTTGGGTTCCGAGACGAACTCTTTCTGAGCGTAGAACTCCTGATCTTCGGCCGAGTGCACGAACTCGGCACCGCAGTCGACGCAGGTGAGTGTCCGATCGGCGTAGACCACTTTCTCCTCCCGGAGGCTCGACATGTCCGCACCGACGGGTCCCGGAGCCAGGCGAAATCGAGGCCGTGCCGGAACGCTGATCGGCTCTGCCATGAGGCCCGAGCGAATCCGGTCCACGGCTATTCGGCTATGGGTGCCTGGGTGGGACGCACCGGTAGGGCGGCAGGATACCATGACCCGTCCGGCGCTCCGTTCGTCGTTCCGAACCCGACCCGGGTCGCGAGACACAAGCGACTCGAGGGCTGCGGCGGAGTCGAATCGGGTCGCTGCAAAAGGTCCTGGAACGAGTCGAGGAACGGTTCTGCGGCGTTCTCGCATCGGGTCGCGACAGATCTTTTCAAGCAAGTTGCATCTCGCGGCCGCGAACCTGGCACAATCGACGAGTCGGCCGTCGCGGCAGCACACGCCGGGCGGTCGTAACAGGCGCCGAATCCGTCGACTAGACTGCGCGAACCTCCCCTTGAGGACCGGGCGCGACAAACTAGGGGTCCGGGGCTGGGAGAGCCAGAGGCCCGATGCTTCGTCTTCTTCACACCGCCGACGTCCACCTGGGGGCGCGGCACACGGATCTGGGCGAGCGCGCCGCGGTTCTGCGCGAGCGCCAGTTCACGGCGTTCCGGGTCACGATCGATCTGGCCGTGGTCGAGGCGGTCGATCTCGTGCTGATCGCAGGCGATCTGTTCGACTCCAACACCCAGCCTCGGCGGTCCGTGGAGCGCGTGGCCGCGGAGCTGGCCCGCCTGGCCAAAGCCTCCATTCGAACGGTCATCATCCCGGGCACTCACGACGTCTACGACGGCGCCTCGATCTACCGGTCATACGATCTGGCGGCCATGGCTCGCACCAGCGCCGAGTGGATCGCCGTCCTGACGCCCGAGCAGCCGAACGTCTGGCTGCCCTCGCTCGACGCGGTTGTTCACGGCCGGGTCTTCAACACCAAGCGCGGGCCCAAGAGCCCGCTGGACGGTTTCGATGCCCGCATGGATCGACGCGCGACATGGCGGATCGGGATCGTCCACGGGGCGCTGGCGATCCCCGGCAAGACGGATGGCGACGAAGTCGTCTTTACCGAGGACGAGATCGCCGGGACGGGGCTCGACTACCTGGCACTCGGCCACTGGCACTCGGCCATCGAAGGTCGGGCGGGGAACGTCACATACGCGTACTCGGGCGCGCCGGAGCCGGTGGCGATCGACCAGGATGGCGCCGGCCAGGTCCTGATCGTCACCCTCGACGACCGAGGCGGTCGCCATCAGGTTTCCATCGAACCAAAGCGCGTCGGCCAGACGCGCAGCGAGAAGCTCGAGCTGGACGTCAGCGCGATCCGGTCTCAGCCGGCCCTGATCGACACGATCGGCCGGCATGCCGACTCGAACCTCGTCCTGGATGTGCGTCTTACCGGCTTTCTGCCGGACACGCTGGACCTGGATCTGGACGAGGTGGAGCGGGCCCTGGCGCCCGCGTTCCTGCGGTTCCGCATCCGCGACGCGTCCATCCCGGCCACGCCGGAGGGAGCTGCGGCGCCGCCGGACACCGTCATCGGGGCGTTTGTCCGCAACGTCGAGACCCGCATCGGCGAGCTGGAGAAGGCCGGAGCGGGGAAGGGCTCCGGAGCCGCTGCTCCTGCGCGGGGCGCGACAGCAACGCCGACCGAGTTGGCCCCGACCGACGTCGGTGGGAAACGGGCGCCGGCCACGACTCCCGGGCAGGATCCGGCCGAGGAGCTGGCCGACCTTCGCGAGGTGCTGCGTCTGGGGCGCCACCTCCTCGAAGGCCGGCCGGTGACGCTGTGATGGCGGTGCGGCGATGAGGATCCTTCGTATCCAGCTCAAGGACTTCGGCAAGCACCGCGAGCTCAACCTGGAGCTGGCACCGGGATTCACGATCATTCGCGGCCCGAATGAGGCCGGCAAGTCGACCATCCAGCGTGGCATTGAGCTGGCCCTGTTCCGAAAGGCGACTGCTACCGGCGCCGAGCTCGACACGCTGCGCACCTGGGGCGCCGCCGACGAAGCCCGTGCGAGCACGCGCCTCGAATTCGTGGTCGAGGAAGACAACGAGGAGACCGGCGAGCTGACCGTCCGCCACGGCGTCCTCGAGAAGGAGTTCCGCGGCCAGCGGGGCAAGGTGTCCCTCGAATACGACGGCCAGACGTACACGGACCCGGCTCGGGCCGACCAGATCATCGCCGAGCTGACCGGCATCCCCAACGAGGGCTTCTTCCGCTCCACCGCCTCGATCCGCCATGAGGAGCTCGACGACCTGGACCGCGACGAGGGCGCGCTGCGAGACCGACTGCAGGGCAGCGTCGGCGGCGGCGACAAGGGCAGCTCGCGGGCCAAGTCCCGCCTCGAGGAAACGATCCGCGCTCTCAAGTCCCGCGGCGACAAGAACCCCGGCCGCCTCAAGATCGCGGAAGAGGCCGTGGCCAGAGCGGAAACGGCGCTGCGCACGGGCGAGACCGCGCTCGAGAAGCTGGAGCACGATCGCGACGCCCTGGCCCAGGCTCGCGCCGGCCGCCTCCGCGCCGAGCAGGCCCTGAGCGAGAGCCGAAACATGCTCGAGGGCGCCCGCCAGGCGGACCGCCTCCGGTCCGATCGCACCGTGGTCGCGGAGCGCTTCGAACGACTTCGTCAGGCCGCCGAGGCACAGCAGCGTCTCCAGGCGCTGGAGTCGATGCCGGAGCGCTCGATGTCGAGCCTCCGCGACACGCTGGATCGGTTGCGCACGCTGCAGAGCCGCGTGACCATCCAGCAGGAAGCGCTTCGAGAAGAGCAGGGGCCGGACGTCGAGCCCGACGAGCCGGTGCCGAGCTACCTGCTGTGGGGACTGGCGACCGCCTTCTTCCTGGTCATCGCCCTGGCCTCGGTCGCGTACGGCCTGCTGGCCGGGACCATGGCCATGATGATGACCGGCTTCGTGTTCGTGCTCCTGGCCGCCATGCTGGTCTATTTTCTCATGGAGCGTCGCTCGGCGACGCTGCTGGTCCGGCACGCCAATAGCGCGCGCGAGCGTGAGCGAGCGGTGCGGCGCCAGGGCCGGGTCGGCACCGAGGAGGGTCTCCGGGTCGCGCAGTCGGGCGTGCAGAACATCCTGCGGGAGCTCGGCGCCTCGGACATCGCCTCGGCCGAGCGGCTGCTGACGGGGGAGCAGGGCCGGCGCCAGGAGATCGCCACGCTGCAGGTCCAGGTATCGGCGCTGCTGGCCGGCCAGAGCGACGCGAATGTCGCGGCGCTGCGCGACCAGGCCGCTCTCGAGGTTGAGCAGAAGGCCGCCGCCCTGGAGGCGCTGGGCCCCGCTGCGACCGACGCCCGGGCTCGCGAACGCCTCGAGGCGGAGGTGCGCGACCGCCAGGAGGCGCTGGAGCGGGCTCGCGACGCCGAGGCCGGCGCGATCGCTCGGGTGGACGCCAATCCTGTCGATGCCGAGCAGGTCGCCGGCGAAGCGGAGCGGCTCGTCACCTGGCGGGAGCAGCTCAACGCGCTCAAGCGGCGTATCCGGATCTACGAGAAGACGTTGGCGGCAATCGAGAGCGCCGAGGGGATGACGATGCGCAAGGCGACCCGCTTCCTCGAGCAGCAGGTTGGCCGTGACATCGCCCGGCTCACCGGCGGCCGCTACCGCAAGGTCGAGATCGACGACCGCTCCCTGGACGTCGACGTCTGGGCGCCCGAGCGTGGCGACTGGGTGGCTGCCAGCCATCTCAGCAAGGGCACGATCGACCAGATCTATCTGGCCGCGCGCATCGGTCTCGTTCGTCTGGTCACGCAAGGGAAGCGGCCGCCGCTCGTCCTGGACGACCCGTTCGTGACCTTCGACGATCAGCGGGCGGCGCGGGCCGCGCTGCTGCTGCGTGAACTCTCGTCGGACTTCCAGGTCATCTACCTGGCCTGCTCGAACCGCTACGACGGGTTGGCCGATGCCGTCCTGGAACTGCCGGGTCCAACGGACACGGAAGCGGCCGCTGCGGCGCGGGCCGGTGGGGGCGCGGGCAGGAGCGCGGGCGCAGCCGCGACGGCGGGCGCAGCCGCGACGGCGGGCGCAGCCGCGACGGCGGGCGCAGCCGGCGCTGCGGCTGGGACGGCGGCCAGTCCAGAGGTAGAGGCTCCGGGCGAGCCGACCAAGGTTGCCGCGACCGAGCCTTCGACGGCCGGGCAGCCCTCTCAGGAGCCAACCCCGGAAGGTCCCGTCGGGGCCGAGCCGGCGGGCGCCGATGCCGGCCAGCCGGAGGCAAGTGCCTCTGCGCCCGGCGGAACCGAGGCGCCATCCACGGAGGACGCTCACGTCGAGGACGAAGAGGTCGATCCCGACGCAGACGTTCAGGTCTCGGTGCCGGGCGCGCAGCTGACAGACTGACGGAGGGCGCGATGGCAGGCGAGATCCCCGATGGCCTGGCGATCGAGTCCATGTGGGCGGTCGAGGCGACCTACGGCCCGGACGCGGCGGAACGACGCCCGGCCGTTCGGCAGGAGCATCTCAAGAGGATCGGCGAGCTCCGCGCGGCCGGGACCATCGTTGAGGCCGGCGGCTATGCGGACATGAGTGGCTCGCTGCTGCTCGTGCGCGCCCCCGACGAGGCGGCGGCCCTGGCGATCCTGAAGTCCGATGTCTACACCCGGTCGGGTGTATGGACGAGCTTCCGAGTCCGAGCCATCGGGCGCGTGGTCCGCCGCGACGAGATCGAAGCCGGCTGACCTCAAGCCCGCCTGACCTGTGGCCCACGCCCGACCTGTGGCCCACGCCCGACCTGTGGCCCACGCCCGACATGCAGTCGGCGGAGGCGGCTACGGGAACGAGATCGTAGTCGTCAGATCCGGCCGCCCGCTGTCCGAGCCCGCATTCAGAACCTGTATCTGATAGGTCCGGCCTGCGGCGACGGCATGGGAATAGGCCGGTGCGATCGACCCGGCCGCCGGGTACGTGGCATTGCCCACAGTGGATCCCGGCGAGGATGTGACGTCGGTGAGGGTCAGCGCCGCATCCACGGATACGGGCGGCCACGAGGCGATGACTCCGACCGACCCGGCCGCCCGCGCCTTGAACGTGGCGGTGAAGCCCCGCAGCGAGTCGGGATTGGGCGCCCCCTGGAACCGGCCGTGGCTGAGCGTGATCGCCGGCGCCTTCGTCTGCCAGGTGAAAGCCACGTCCACGACCGGCGTCGCGCCCGCATCTGTCGCGATCAGCGTCACGATCCACTGGGCTTGATCTCCGGCGGACGGAGCCATCGTGAAGAAGCCGGGGGTCGCGCCCGTGGTGCAGCTCTGCGGGCCGCCGTTCACCTGGATGCACATCTTCAAAGTGGCCAGCGGGGCGGTGGACACCACCTGGGCGGAGACCGGCCCGGGTCCATCGGTCGTGAACGCGAACGTGCGTGCCATGCCGCCGGAGTCCGCCGCGGAGTCGAGCATCATTTCGTGGAAGGTGATCGTCGCGGGCGACGCCGGTCCGCTCACCTGCGGAGCAGGGGTGGTGGTGCCCATCGGTGTGGAGGTCGCGCCGGCAGTCTCCGACGCGCCGGCAGTCTCCGACGCGCCGGCCGCCGTGGAACTCGCGCCGGCAGTCTCCGACGCGCCGGCCGTCACGGTGGGGCCGGGCGTGGCGGGTGTCTGACTGGCCCGCGCGGGCGATGCAGTTGCCACGCTCGCCGCCGGACTGCCCGTGCTCCCTGTGGACGCGGAGCCGCGGTTGACAGCCGAGAACAACAGCTTGCCCGTGGCGCCGACGAGGATCGCCAGGACCAAACCGAGCCCAAGGGCGATGTTGCGCCACCGCTTGGAGGACGCCACTCTCAGCCCGGCCCTCGGGTTGGGAGTCCGCTCGTCGATGGGCTCGTCCGTGGTCGCATCGAAGGCGAAGGCTCTCGGATCGCGACGTCCCCCGCCCGGCGCGCCGCGACCGGCCGCTCCTTCGCCCCCTCCGTCACCCGCCGCTCCCTGGCCGGCGTCCCGAGACGTCGAGCTTGCCGGGGCCGAGACCTCGCCGGCCGGGCCGTCGACCGGCGAGCCCTCGATTGGGAAGTCGTCCAAGCGGTCGCTCCTCGTCAGCCGAATGACCCTGCAGGGCGGACGGGCTCAACCGGCCCCACTCAATGGATCGGTCGGGCTGGGTCCTGTCAACAGCCTACCGCGCGTTGAGTGACTAAGGGACCGAGATCACGGCCGTCAGGTCCGGCCGCTGGCTGTCGGCAGACAGGTTCCGCAACGAGACCCGGTACCACTTGGCGGCGTCGAGACCGAACGTGTAGCCCGGCGTTCCGAGGTTCGTCGCGCTCGTGATCTGCTTCTGGTCCTTTATGGTCGCCGTGGGGGCGTTGAGGTCCTCGGTCGTGATCTCAACGTTGGCAGTGACGGCGGTCCACGAAGCAGCTACGGTCAGATTGCCGGCGTTGACAGTCTTGACCGAGGCCGTGAAGCCGTTGAGGTTCGGGGACACGCCCGGGCTGGAGCTGCCCTGGAATCGTCCGTGGGTCAGGGTGATCTGGGCGTGGTTGGTCGGCCACGAGAAGGCCACGTCGACCGTCGGTCCGACACTGGCCGGCCCGATGAGCGTGACGACCCAGACCGAGTGCGCGGTGTCCGTGAAGGCGCCGTTGTAGCTGACGGCGGTGCCGGTGCGGCAGTCGGCCTTCCCGCCGTCGATCTGGGCGCAGATTCTCGTCGTCGCCTTGGCGGGCGAGCTCTTGACGATCGCTATCCCGACTGGACCGGAGCCGTCGGTGATGAAGGTGAATGTCCGGGGCTTGCCCAGCGCGTCGCTCGTGGCGTCGAGCTGCAGGTTATTGAACGTGACATGCGCGATCGGGGCGTTGGCCACGGGCGTGCCGGTCGGCGTGGCCGTGGGACCGGCAGACGCAGTCGCAGAAGCGGAGGGCGCGGGCGAACCCGAAGAGTCGGACGGGGCCGAGCTGGACGGGATGACGCTGGCGACGGAGCCGACCGGCTGGGACGGCGTGGGCGACGACTCGCCCGAGGTGGCCAGCAGTGCGCCGGCAGCGATTATCAGCACCACGCACGCCACGCCCAGCATGGCTGACAGGTTGCGCCAACTAGAGTCGTTCACCTGGTTGTCTCCTCCGGTCCTCGATCTGCGGGTCACAAGATACCCCCTGCGGGCATACCAGCGATAACCGCGGGGGTTTCGTGACCTTGCCGCCCCGGCTCCGCTACGCTGCCACGATGCGCCGACACGGCCAGCAGGACTGGCGTCTACTGCTCACCCTGTACTGGATCACCTCGTTCGTCGAGGGCTTCGGGGTGGCCCAGGTCTACGCTTTCCTGCCGAATCGACTGCAGGAAGTGGGCATGTCGACGCCCGACATCGACCGCTTCGTCGGAGTGCTTGGCGCCCTCTTCTTCCTCACGGGACTGCCGCTCGTCCCCCTGTGGGGCGTCTGGGCGGACAAGTACAGCCGCAAGGCGGTGATCATCCGCAGCGCGCTCGTGGAGGTCGTGGTCTTCGGCGTGGTGGCGGCGAGCCGCGAGCCGTGGCAGCTCGTCATCGGAGTCCTGCTCGTCGCCTTCCAGCTCGGCAACAGCGGCGTCATGATGGCGGCCATCCGCGACGTCACGCCCTCGCACCGGCTGGGCCTGGCGATGGGCATCTTCGCTGCCAGCAGCCCGCTCGGCTTTGGAGTGGGCCCGGCGGTGGGGTCGGTCATGATCGACCAGGCTCACCTGGCCAGCGGGTACGTCTTCGCTCTCGCGGCGATCCTGTCCGCGGCGGTGGCGCTGATGCTGGCCGTCGGATCGGCCGAGGTCCGGCCGCAAGTCATCCCTCAAGGTAGCGTTCTGAGGTTGGCCTTCGGGGCCGTGAGGGGGGTGCTGTCGAATGGGATGGTGCGATGGCTCTTCACCATTTACGGGATCGCCTTTCTGGGCCGTCAGATGTCGACGCAGTACCTGGCCTTGCTGCTCCACGACGTTGAGCACACGCCGCTGGACGTGGCGGGCTCGATCGGGCTGGTACTGGGCGTGGCAACGATTGTGGGCGCGGCAATCTCGCCCGTCGGGGGCTGGGTCGCCGATCGCGTCGGCTTCCGGACGGTCATGGTGGTGTCGATGGGCGGCCTGACCCTCGCCTTCGTGGCGCTCGCGCTGGCTCCGTCTGCGGCCTGGATGGCCGTTTCGTACGGCCTTGCGGTCGCCTTCCTCACGGCTGTAGGGGCGATGATCTCAGGGATCCTGGCCGTCGAAGTGCCGGCCGAGCGCCGCTCCGCGACGCTCAACCTGGTCTTCCTGCCGCTCTATCTGGGCGGGATCGCCGGGCCCGCCCTGGGCTCGGCGGTGGTTGGCTCGGGGTTGCGAACGGTCTTTTATCTGGCGGCCCT
Organism: Chloroflexota bacterium; assembly: GCA_003171065.1. Taxonomy (GTDB): domain Bacteria; phylum Chloroflexota; class Limnocylindria; order Limnocylindrales; family CSP1-4; genus Fen-1039. The sequence goes on along the minus strand of PMXQ01000141.1, from coordinate 20,542 downwards.
GGTGCTCGTCGGCGGCCTCGTTGTCGCGATCGTCTTTGCACGTCGAACGAACGGCGCCGTCAGGGTGCCGCTGGCGGAAGTCGTCGAGCCCGCCGAACCGGCCGATTGACCGTCGGGGCTCCCAGCTGGGGGCAGCCGGCCGGCGGCGCTGCGGCGTCACGGCGTCGCGGCTCCGGCGGTTCCGGTGGCTCCGGCGGTTCCGGTGGCTCTAGCAGATCCAGTGGCCCTAGCGGCCCAGTGCCGGGACGTCCATCTCCGCCGGGCCGACGTACCTGGCGTCCGGCCGGATGAGCTTGTCGGCCGAGGCCTGCTCGATGGCGTGTGCGCCCCAGCCGGCCATGCGCGCCAGGGCGAATGTCGGCGGGAAGAGGTCCGGGGGTAGGCCCACTCCCTGCAGCACCGCGGCGGCGTAGTACTCGACGTTGGTCTTGATGACGCGGTCCGGCTTCAACTCGCCGAAGACGCGCAGGACCACGTCCTCCACCTTGACTGCCACGTCGAGCCACTCGGCCATGTCGGCCATGCCTTCGGCCACTTTCCGGAGGGCGGCGGCGCGGGGGTCGTAGGCGCGGTAGACGCGATGTCCGAAGCCCATGATCCGGTCGCCGCGGGCAATTGCCTCGCGGACCCACTTCTCGGCGTGCTCGGGGGAGCCGATCTCATGAAGCTGGCTCACGACCTCGGCCGGGGCGCCGCCGTGGAGCGGGCCTTTCAGGGCGCCGATGGCCCCGCAGATGGCGCTGGCCAGGTCCGAGCGGGTCGAGATGATGACCCGGCAGGTGAAAGTCGAGGCGTTCAGCCCGTGCTCCGCGCCGACGATGAAGTACGCGTCGAGGGCGCGGGCGTCGGCAGGATCGGGGTCCTTGCCGGTCAGCTGCTGCAGGAAGCCGCCCGCCAGAGAGAGCTTGGGGTTCGGCTTGACCGGCTCGAGGCCGTTGCGAAGGCGATGGAAGGCTGCCAGCGCCGAGGGCGCGAACGCGGTGACCTCACGGGCCTGGTCGACGGTGGGGGGCCAGTGCGGCCGGCGCCACGCGCCCCAGACTGACACCGCGGTGCGCAACGCATCCATGGGGTGGGTGTGAGACGGCAGCTCGTGCAGCGCGCACATGACGGGCTCGGGTACCGGGGCGGGCACCAGGCGCGCGGACTTGCGCCACTCACCGGTCCAGAGCAGCTCGGCGACGCGGCCGTAGGTACCCTTCTCGACGAGCTGGCCGATGGGGTAGCCGCGGTACAGCAGCCGGCCGTTCGCGCCATCCACGAAACCGACCGCCGTTTCGGCGGCGATCACGCCCTCGAGGCCTGGTGAATACGGTCGCTCCGGCTTCGGCGCGGCCTCGGCCGGCGTCACCGGCGCTGCTGCCGCGGGCTCGTCCACGATGGGGGAAGCGGGGTTCTCTGAAATCGTCGGCATCGTGGCCCTCCTTGGGCTCAGGACCGTCTCGCAATCACGGGCCCCCGGGGTGGCAGCTCTCCTCGAGGGCGGAATCGTGGGACGCATGCTACTGCTACCAGGGATACAGGCGCTGATCGCGTCGAAGCTGTCCCGCCCGATGGGGTAGGCGGCCTGGGACGGCTCTGGAAATGCGCTAGTAGTGCGGCCCGCGACGTCCGCGCCAGTCGTCACCCTCCAGTGCGTTCAGGATGAGGCGGATGACGGTGGCGCCAAGGAAGGCAACCAGGAGAGCCCCGAGGAAGCCGCTGGTGCTGCCCATGTGCAGCTCCTCGGTAGCGAACCAGCCTCCGAGAAGTCCGCCGAGGATGCCGATCATCGTGTTGCCGAGGCAGCCCTGCGGCCCGCCTCCCTTCACGACAGCACTGGAGAGAGCCCCGGCCAGGAAACCGACGACGATCCAACCGAGGATTTCCATGTGCGGCACGATCGGCTCCTCCTCCGCGCGTTCGATGCGGGCGTCGCAGATGCTGCCCGAGCGAACGCGTCGATGATACCGGCGACGACCGGCGACCGGCGACCGGCGGCGCGGGGGCGAAGACAGGCTCCGGCGCCCCGCGCGCTCGGCTGCTGCACGGGCTTGTTGGCGCCGTTTCCGCCTAGAGGGCGTCCTTCCAGGCCGGCATCGTCTTCATGTAGGCGATCGCCTTCTCGCGGGCAGCCTGGTAGTCGAGGCCGTCCTGGCGCATCGTCCACTGGGTGAAGCGCTCCAGGCGCTCGTCCACGGGCGGGAGATGGCCTTCCGGGGCGCAGTAGGTGCAATAGGGGATCTGGGGGTTGGCCATGGCGTGGTCCTCGGCGCCGGCGAGCGGCATGCCGCAGGATTCGCAGCTGGCAACGATCGTCATCGGGGTGTCCTTTCGGTCTCTTTCGTGCGCCCGGGGGCGCTCGAATCGGTCGGGGATGAAGCGGCCGCGAGCAGCTCGAAGCCGCGGACGACGATCGCCCGCTCCGCCGGCGACAGGGTAGTCATTGTCTCGGCGATCAGGTCCGGGGCCAGCACCTGGCCGACCCGGGAGACGACGTCACGGCCGGCGTCCGTAAGCCAGACGAGCACCCGGCGTTCGTCCCGTTCGTCACGGATCCGAGCGACGAGCCCTTTCGACTCCAGGCGCGCCAGTAGCTCGGATGCCGAGTTGCGCCGCAGGCCCATATGTTCGGCCTGCTCACCGACCGTCAGCGGACCGCTCACCAGGAGATGCTGCAGCACTTCCAGCGCGCGCCGTGTGACGGGCAGATCCGCTCCTCGGACGCGCTGGGCCCAGTGGTACCGCCGGTACACCTCCGGAAAGAGGCGGGCTACGCGCCGGGCGGCCTGCTGGGCCGTCAGCTCAAGCGCGGTGACACCGGTCGTGCCGGCGTCCTCGGCCTGGGCTGGGTTCTGGGTGGATCTGCTCGTGGCGACCATGTCGCTGCGACTATCGGCCGGGCCGTGGCGGGCGTCAACGGATCTGATCGGTCGCTACGACATATTCTGTCCGGGCTAGCTCGAGGCCGACGGCGCGGGCGTCTCGAGCGGGACTTCGATGCTGACGACGAAGCTCGTGTAGGTCAGGCTCGATGGGCTCCGGATCACCGCGGCGAACACGTCCTGGAACGCTCCGCTCTGAGCCGTCAGCTCGACACGGCCCCCATAGTCGCCCACGTCGCAATGGAACGTCGCGCCCTGAACGGCCTGACCGAACGGCAGGCTCGTTCCCGGATCGGTGCTGACCAGCACGACGAGATCGTCGGGCCCGTTGCACACCACGTGAATGGCGATTCGCGGCGCCGGTAGCGGGAGGTTGGCGCTGACCGAACCTCCGGCTGAGCCAGGATCCCCGAACGACTCCTGGAGTTTCCAGCCGGCTGGGGCGCTGGGGGCCGTCGGCATCGGAGTGGGCTCCGCACTCGGGCCGCTTCCCGTCCCAATGCTTCGCGGCAGAAACACGAGCGCGAACGCGCCCGCCGCGACCACGATGATCGCCGCCAGAGATACGGCGATCCGGCCTGCTGGGCCCAGGGACCGCCAGGCGCCGCTCGCCCGGCGGGCACGAGATTCGGTCGGCATCGACATCGGAAGCTCCCTCACGTACGAATACAGGGCCTGCGGCGCCCCGGGCGTCAGGCGGTCGTCGAAGATGCCCGCCAGACGCTCGTCCAGCTCGGCATCGGATACGGAACGGTGGGCGCGCCTGAAGAAACTCATCGCTCGATCTCCCGTCGCAGCAGGCGCTGCGCGTAGTGCAGCCTCGATTTCACGGTACCCAGGGGCAGGTCCAGGTGCGTCGCGATCTGTTCCAGCGGCATGTCTCCCCAGTAGCGGAAGACGATCACCACGCGCTGCTCCGGGGACAGGCGCGCCAGCGCCCGGCCGACCGCATCTCGATTCAAGGTCGCCCGAAAAGGGTCGGCTGTGGCGACCTCCATCTTGTCGTCAAGGACCACCGATCGCACGCGACGTCGCGCCCGGATTCGGTCACGGCACACGTTGGCCACGATGCGATCAAGCCAGGCGCCGAAGCTGTCCGTGTCGCGCAGCTTCGGCCAGGCTCGCCACGCCCGAACGAGCGCCTCCTGGAGGGCATCCTCGGCCTCGCCTAGATCGCCCAGGAGATAGCCCGCCAGCTTGTAGGCGCCGTCGAGGTGGCGAGTCGCGAGCCGGGCCCACTCCGCGCCGAGCTCGGCGGCATCAGGCGCCGACGCAGACGCGTTCGGTCCGTGCGCCATCCTCTCCTCCGCTGGCGTGAGTCCAACCGCGGCCTTCTCCATGCCCCATCCAGACTGCACGTCGAGGCCGAAGGTTCATTGTGGCCGCCCGAGACTCGATTCGTGAGCCGCCTACCTGCCCCGCTGGCGACAGTCCCACTTCCGGATTACGGAGTTCTCCGTACGAACTCACCTTCACGAGCCACCGATACCCTCGGGGAAGGGCCCTAGGCCGCCCGCGTGCCTGCTGGGCGGACCGAACGAATCGCTGGAGCTCTTCGCGGCCGAAAGTACGATGAACGACCACACTGGCGTCCGGACCGAGACGAGGGCTGAAACGGCAGTCGACCCGCGAACGGGTCGGCGGTCCTACGAAGGGCCGTCGGAGACGGCCTGCGCCACCTCCATGAGGTCGCATCGATGAGTGCGCGCGGCATCCGGCCCGCTGTGTCGGAGGCTTCCCGCACGGTCGCCGACATGCTGGACCGCCTCCGCCGCCGCCATATCGGTCTGCCTCGCCGGCAGGACTTCCGACCCAGCCGTCCCCGCAACTGGACCATCCGGACGCGGTTGATCCTGACCTCGGCGGTGCCCGTTGCGATCCTGGGTGCGATAGACGTGGCGGAGGGCCATCCCAGCCCGCTCATCGCTGCGGTCATCGTTGGCGCCGTGGCTGCCTCGATCGCGGTCGCGCGTTCGGTGACAGGGCCGATCGAGGTCGTGATCGAGGCCTCATCGCGCGTGGCGGTTGGCGACCTCAGCCAGAATGGCGAGGGCGGGACGCTGGCCGCGAGCGGGGAGTTGGGCCGGCTGGCCGAGGCGTTCGGCGCAATCCGCCAGTACATGGAGGAACTCGCCTCCCTGGCGGATCGGATTGCGGCCGGCGACCTCACCATCGAGGTGACGACGCGCTCTGAGCAGGACGGGCTTGCCCAAGCGTTCCGGTACATGGTCACGCGGTTGCGCAAGATGATCACCGAGCTGAGCACTTCCGCCGCCAGCGTGGCCGACACGGCCGCCAGGGTGAACGAGGCCGCGGCCCAGTCCGAGGTCGGCGCCGGTCAGATAGCTCAAACGATCAGCCAGGTCGCGGCCGGTGCTGCCGACCAGGCCACCGCCTCCACCGAGACGTGCAGGGCAATGACGGAGCTCGGCCGGGTGATCGAGCAGGTGGGATCTGGCGCGGCACAGACGGCATCCAGCGTAGCCGCGCAGGCCAGCGCGATCACCGAGGTGGCAAGAGCGATCCGCGAGGCCGCCACGGCATCCGAGCAGGTGGAGGCCGCCGGAGTCGCCGCCGGCAAGGCCGCCGACAAGGGCGCTGACGCGGTCCGCGAGACGGCCTCGGGAATGGCTCGCATCAAGAAGGTCGTGGACACCGGTGCCACCGTGGTCACGAATCTCGGGGCCAAGGGGACTCAAATAGGCGCGATCGTGGAAACGATCGACGACATTGCCGACCAGACGAACCTGCTCGCCCTCAACGCTGCCATCGAGGCGGCCCGGGCCGGGGAGCAGGGCAAGGGCTTCGCCGTCGTCGCGGACGAGGTCCGCAAACTGGCCGAGCGGTCACGTGCCGCGACCAAGGAGATCGCGACGCTCATTGCGCAGGTCCAGAAGGGGACCGCCGAGGCGGTGCAGGCCATGCAGCTCGGCGCCAGGGAAGTTGAGTCGGGCTCCGCGCTCGCGGAGCGATCGGGCACGGCGCTGGACGAGATCGCCCAGGCCGTGGCCGTGTCCAACGCCGCCGTCGCCCGAATCACGGCCGCCGTCGAGGCCATGGAGGCGGCCGCCGGCAATGTCGTTTCCGCCACGGACACCATCGCCGCCATCGCTCAGTCGACCAACGACGCCGCCGTTTCCATGAGCGCCAGTGCCCTGCGCGTGAATGATGCGGTCGAGTCCATCGCTGCGATCAGCGAGGAGAACTCGGCCTCGGCCGAAGAGGTCTCCGCGGCCACGCAGGAGCTGAGCGAACAGGCTCAGGGCGTGGTGGCTTCGGCCGGCAGCCTCACGGCCATGTCCGACAAGCTCCGGCGCCTGGTCCATCGCTGGCGCCTGCCCGAGGAGGAGAGCGAGGCCTCGGACTCGCAGCGCGACGCCGCGTAGAACCGCTCTTCTGCCCTGCCTGGACGCGGTTGCGGCGCCCGGAGCGAAGGCTGGGATTCTGCCACCCGGACCGTGACGCCCGGGTCATGGCGCCTGGGCCCGTGACCCCCTGGCCGTGGCGCCTGGGTCCGTGACCCCCCGGGTCCGTGACCCCCAGGCCGTGGCGCCCTGGGCCCGTGACCCCAGGACTGTGCCGTCCGGCAGAACGAGCGGGCGCGGGCATGGCATCCATCCGCGAGCCGGTGCATATTGCTCCCCGAACGGGTGGTCCGGATGGCCCCAGCTGCCTCCGGCGCCACGCCCATAGCCTGGAGGCGCGAATGTATCCTCGCCGCCGCTGGGCCGTCGTCCTCGGGGCGATCCTGTTCGTCGGGGTCGTGGAGGCGCTCAGCGACTCGCTGCTCGACGCGGTGCTGCCATTTCCGCTCGACACCCTCGTCGTCCTCGGCGTCGTGGCGATCGTCGCGATCGTCGCCGCGTGGTATGCGTTTCGGATCATCGACAGGCTCACGAGCGACCTCATCCACAGGCATCAGGCGCTGAAGTCGCGCAACGCGGCGTTGCGCGCCGTTTACAACGTAAGCCTCGCGGTCTCCGGGCAGGCCGACCCGGACGAGACTCTCGCGGCCATCGTCGACCATGCTCGGCGCCTGCTCCGGGTCGATGCCGCCCTCCTGGCCCTCCAGGGCCCCGAGGACGAGGTCCGCCTGCGCGCTGCCAGCGCCTCGCCGGGGGCGCTGCTCGACGGGACGGGCGGGGCGACCGGCCGACCGCCGGGAGCGTCCAATGTCGCGTCCGGCGACGCCTCTGGGAGCGACCTTTCCCGGTATCTCGCGCCCGGGTATTCGATCAGGCTGGAGGCGCCTGTGGGTTACGGTGAGACGCGCGTCGGCTCCATCGGGCTGGCCACGGCGCTGCCGCGCCGTTTCTCCGCCGCGGATCTGGAGACCCTTTCGGCGTTGGCCACTCAGGTGGGCCTGGCACTCGAGGCGGCCCGGCTCCGCGACAACCTGCGCGCGCTGGCCGTGCAGGGCGAGCGCGAGAGGATCGCCCGCGAGATGCACGACGGCATGGCCCAGGTGCTCGGGTACGTCAACACCAAGTCTCAGGCCGTGGAGGAGTTGCTGGCCGCCGGGCGAGTCGCCGAGGCCGGCAAACAGATGGCCGAGCTGGCGGCCGTGGCGCGATCCCTGTACGTGGACGTCCGCGAGGCGATCCTGAGCCTGTCGCCGCCCGTCCTTCCGGAGCGTGGCCTCGCCGCGGCGCTCGAGGAGTACGCCGCCCGGTTCGCCGAATCGTCCAAGATGGCCGTCCGCTTCCGGGCGAGTCCGGAGGCCCGCAACCTGTCTCTGGCTCCGGAAGTGGGGGCCGAGATGTTCGGAGTCGCCCGCGAGGCGCTCACCAACATCCGCAAGCACGCCTATGCGCAGCGGGTCACGGTCGGCCTTGCGGTCGAAGGCACGGAGGTGCTCCTGCGGATCGCCGACGACGGCGTCGGCTTCGACTCGGAGCGGGCCGGCTCGGAGCCCGAGAAATGGCCTCACTTTGGGCTTGCCGGGATGCGAGAGCGGGCCGAAGCGGTCGGCGGCCGAATCGAATGGCGAAGCCAGCCGGGCTCCGGCTCGACGGTCGAGCTGCGCGTCCCGGTCACCCCCGGTCGCAGCGGAGACGGTTTGCCGCCGTCCGGACCGCCAGACGGGGCAATCCGTCGCACGGCGCGCCACCAGGCGGTCCAATCGCCCGTACCTACCCATTCCGAGGCAGACTGAACCCATGCGAACACTGCTGGTGGACGATCACGCGCTATTCCGCGACGGCGTGGCGTCGCTCCTGCTGGCGTGGGGTCACGAGGTGGTAGGCCAGGCCTCCGACGGCGGCCAGGCGATCGAGATGGTCGAATCGACCGCGCCCGACGTCATCCTGATGGACGTCCGGATGCCCAACGTTTCGGGCCTGGAGGCGACGGCCGAGATCAAGGCGCGCCACCCCGAAGTGGCCATCGTGATGCTCACGGTCAGCGAGGAGGAGGCCGATCTCTTCCGTGCCATCAAGGCCGGCGCTCAGGGCTACCTTCTCAAGAATCTCGAGGCGCACCAGCTGCGCTCGATGCTGGAGGGCGTAGCCCGCGGGGAGCCGGCGATCACGCCTGGCACGGCCGCGCGAATCATCGACGAGTTCCTGCTCTCGCCCGGCGGCGGCGCCGCGTCCCGTTCCCAGCGGCTCACGGAACGTGAGCTTGGCGTGCTGCGCCTGGTCACCGAGGGCCTGCGCAACCGCGAGATCGCGGTCGAGCTCGGGATCAGCGAGAACACCGTCAAGTTCCACCTGAAGAACATCGTCGAGAAGCTGCACGCGCAGAACCGGGCCGAGCTTGCCGCCCGAGCCGTGCGCGAGGGGCTCGTGCCGGACACGTACCGACACGGCGGTATCGAGGGCCCTCGCCGCGACGCGCCGTTCCGCCGCACGCCGCGCTGAGCCGCGCCACTTTCCGCTGAGCCGCGCCACTTTCCGCTGAGCCGCGCCACTTTCCGCTGAGCCGCGCCACTTTCCGCTGAGCCACGCCACTTTCCGCTGAGCCGCATTCTTTCGCGGCGCAAGCTACCCACCCGCCCGGGTAGTAGAACTCCGGTCCTCCGGCAGATGCGCCCGCGCCCGCTGCCCACGACCATTCGGCAAGGAATTCCTACGGCCGAGGCGTCTCATGGGCTATCGGATCCAGATCGAGAACGGCAACTGCCTGAACTGCGGCGTGTGCATGGACGTCTGCCCCGTTCAGGCGCTGGACATGAGCCGCCCGCAGCGGCCCGGGGTCGAAGGCGCCGGTATCTTCGGCGAGCCCTTCGGATGGATGATGGAGTACCCGGTCCAGGTCGGCGAGTGCGTCGGCTGCGGCATCTGCGTGCGCGAGTGCCCCACTCACGTCGTCCTGCTCGACACGGTCGCGGGCACGACGCCGCTTGCCGCGCGCCAGGGCCCCGTCTCACGGCCCGTCGAAACGGCGCCGGACTGGCAGCCGCTCGGCGAAGTCACACGCGAATCGCTCAAGCCGGCTCGCGTGTCGCCGTGGGGCAGTCTGTTCCAGTGGCGAACCAGCGAGCGACCGAACGACTGGCAGGTCTGGCGGTCGATGATCACCGACAGCCGCCGCGATCCGATCTCGCCGTGCCAGGAAGCCTGTCCGGCCGGCACGGACGCCGGGCGCTACGTTGGGCTCATCGCCCAGGGGCGATACGACGAGGCCTACGCAGTCGCAGCCGAAGTCAACCCGTTCCCGTCGGTGTGCGGCTGGATCTGCACCGCGCCGTGCGAGGCGGTTTGCCGGCGCGGCACGCTTGACGAACCGATTGCGATCCGCCGCCTCAAGCGATTCGCGACCGAGCAGGGCAAGCTGCCGCCCGCAGCTCCGCCGGCGAGCAAGCGCTCGCAGAAGGTTGCCATCGTCGGCGGCGGGCCGGCCGGAATGTCGGCCGCCTACTACCTCGCCCGTCTCGGCTACGGAGTCACCGTCCTCGAAGCGATGCCCGTGCCGGGCGGCATGATGGCCATCGGCATCCCTGAGTACCGCCTCCCGCGCACCGTGCTGCGCGCGGAGATAGACCGCATCGTCGGCCTCGGCGTGGAGCTCAAGCTCGACAGCGCCATGGGCCGCGACTTCACGCTGGCCGATCTCGAGGCGAAGTACGACGCCATCTTCCTGGCGACTGGCGCGTCGCGCAGCCGAAAGCTCGGCGTGCCGGGCGATGGACTGCCGGGCGTCGTGCCGGCGACCTTCTTCCTCAAGCAGGTCAACCTGGGCGAGAAGCCGGTCCTGCGTGGGTCGGTCGTGGTCGTCGGAGGCGGCAGCACTGCCATGGACGCGGCACGGTCGGCGCTTCGTTCGGGCGCGTCCTCCGTCACCGTCCTGTACCGCCGCGGCCGGGCCGAGATGCCGGCTCAGGTCGAGGAAGTCGAGGCGGCCGAGCACGAAGGCGTGCACGTCCAGTTCGAGGCGGCCGTCTCGGAGGTCGTCGGATCGGCCAGCGGCGTCTCGGCCGTCAAGTTCGTCAGCCAGCGCCCGACCGGCCGCTTCGACGGCGGCCGTGCCATTTACGAGCCGATCCCCGGCAGTGATCGAGAGAAGTCCGCCACGACGGTGCTGGTGGCGGTGGGCGAGGAGCCCGATCCTTCGATCCTGCCCGAGGGCGCCGGCATCGAAACCAGCGGCTTCTCGGGCATCGTGGCCGACGCAGGCCAGGCCACCGGGCGCAAGGGCGTCTTCGCCGGCGGCGACGTCGTGTCGGGCGCCAGGACGATCATCCATGCCGTCGGCGCGGGCCGCCGCGCCGCCGGCTCGATCCACGAGTACCTCTCGGGCAGCCGCGACGGCGAGGCCGAGATCATGGCCACGGTCCGTGTCCCCAAGGGCCCGGAGCCGGTCTTGACAGTGGACCTGGGCGCGCGGCCACGAGTCGGGATGGAGCTGCCCGCATACGACCCGGGTTCCTTTACGCCGACGCAACCCAGCCTGGAGGTGGCGGCGGCCAGGAACGAAGCGACGCGCTGCTTCCGCTGCGACGCCATCTACCGCTGCGAGACGGTCCACGTCCAATCGGGCCGGGGCCCGCGAGACGGCCCAGCCGACGGGCCTGGAGCCGGCAAGACTCCCCTCATCCAGCCCACGCTCGCGGGCCCGGCGAGCAATCCTCCGCTCACTTCAGGAGGTCGCGACTGATGGACTCACCGGCATTCGGCGCAGCCGAAGCCTTCGTCGAAGGCACGATAGCCGCCGCCCTGGTGGCCCTGTGGCTGCTGGCGGTCGCCCTGCACCTGGCCAGGCCGTACATGCTCGCCCTGACCCGCAAGTTCACCCTGCGGCTCGGCGCCGACCTGTGGTGGACGATCTACGTCGGGATGCGGGACATCTTCCTGCTCCAGGTATTCCTGGGCAGCTTCATCTTCCTGTACCCGGACGTCGTCAAGGCCAACGACCTGCCCATCACGGGCGGACTGGCTGCCGCCTGCGCCTTCGCCGCCCTGCTGCTCAAGCTCATGACCAGGGCCGACGCCGACGCGCGAAGCTTCTACGCCCAGACCTTCTTCATCGCCCTTGGCGCGTCCCTGTACCTGGGCGCCTACCTCCTGGGCAGCCAGATGACCACCGTCAACAGCAGCATCTCAAATCAGCTGGCCTCGATTCTCGTGAGCTCGCAGAACCAGACGATCGCGCTGGCGCTGTGCTACCTGTCGGGGCTACTGGTCGGGGTCATGGGTCTCGTGGCCGTCTTCTACAACCTCCGCCTTGCCTCGCCCGCCCCGCGCAAGGCCGATGCCGTCGCTGCCAGCCAGCCGATGGCGAAGAGCTAGGAGAGATCAGCGATGTCGCCCGACCAGCAGACTCAGGCACTCGTCCAGGGAACGCAGTACTGGCTAATCCTCTCTGTCGCAGCCGTGCTGCCCATCCTGTGGGCCTTCACCCTCGCTCTCCACTTTGCCCGGCCGTACGTCATCCGCTACCTGCAGACCCTGACCCTGCGGTTCGGCGGCGACGTGTGGTGGCTCAGCTACGTCCTCATGCGAGACGGGTTGCTCGTCGTGACGTTCGCTCTGAGCGCCATCTTCCTCTTCCCCAACGTGTACATGAGCGCCGACCTTCAGGTGCCGATCACCGCCCCGCTCGCCGCGCTGGTGCTCTTCTGGGCCCTGCTCGCCAAGCTCACCGGCGACTCCGACGACGACGCCCGGACCTTCCGCATCGTCTCGGTGCTGCTGGTCGTTGCCTCGATGCTCTACATCATTCCGCAGATCTATGGCGTCGAGGCCGGCGACCAGGTGGACTCGCTGAACGCCATCGCCAACCTGGGCGGGATCCCCGGCGCGCTCGTCAGCGGCGTCAACCCCAGCGTCTCGTACCCGATCCTCAATCTCAGCCTGCTTGGCTTCGCCGCCACCGGCGCGGTCATCTTCGGCTGGTTCCTGCGCAAGACCAAGTTCGAGCCGGCGGATATCGGATAGGCGGCAACTCCGCCGCCCAGCCGCACAAAGAAGGACCGCCGCTCTCCGGAGCGGCGGTCCTTCTTTGTGCCCGAGGCCACGCTCAGTGGTCTTCCTGGCGCCAGGCTTCCAAATCCGCGGCCGCGGCCGATACCCCTGGCACGCAAATGAGGCAATCGGCCATGAACGTCAAAGCGATAGACCCCACTTCCACCGCGACCTCCGCGCAGGCGGCGACCGCGAGCCCGCCGGCCAGGAAGGCACCGCCCGCCTCGCCCGCGGCCCCGCCCTCGACCCCGCAGGTGACCGTGGCGGCGCTGACAACGCCCGCAGCGACGGCCGCCGTCACATCGGTGCCGGCGAGCGTAGCGCCCGAGGATCGGGCGCTGTACCTGCAGATCCTGAAGTCCCTGGACGGCAACGTGAACGCGGCCCTTGCCGCGCTGCAGGCCAAAGAGGCTTCCGAGGCGAAGAGCTAGAGCGTCTGGCGCGTCGTCGCCGTAGGCCTCCGTAGCCACTTGCGTTATGAAGGGTTACGCCCTATACCTTCACGACACGCTCCGTTGTGAAGGGTTTAGATGCCTCGATACGTTCGCCGGCACTGGGAAGGAGTTCCGGGCGGGTATGGCCGTTCGGCCCGGAGCTTCGACTATGACGCGTTCGTTCCGGACACCCTCGATGGACTCCGTCTCGACTACTCGGCGAGTCTGGTCGAGGCGATCACCCAGGCCGAGCTTGCGATCCGCGACCTCGAGGGATCGGCCAGCGTCGCCGGGCTCGAGTCGCTGAGTCATCAGCTGCTGCGAGCCGAGAGCGTGGCGTCATCGTGGATCGAGGGACTGCAGCTCTCTCAGCGTCGCCTCGCTCGGGCGCTGTTCGACACAGACGCGGCCGACGGCACTGCCCGCGCGGTGATGGGCAATATCGAGGCTATGGAGCAAGCCATCCGGCTCGGCGCGGAGGCACGAGCCCTGGCTCTCGACGACGTGCTCTCGATCCATCGGCGGCTGCTCGAGGGGACCCGCGACGAGGCGATCGCCGGGCGGCTGCGTGAACGGCAGAACTGGATCGGGCGGGACCCCAGCTCGCCTTACGGAGCCGAGTTCGTGCCGCCGCCGGAGTCCGAGGTGCCCGGTCTTGTCGCGGACCTGTGCACGTTCATGAACCGCACGGACCTCCCGGCCATCGCTCAAGCGGCAGTCGCGCATGCCCAGTTCGAGACCATTCACCCGTTCGCGGACGGGAACGGACGCGTTGGACGGGCCTTCATCCACGTCGTGTTGCGCCGGCGCGGCGTCGTCGAAGACTTCGTGCCGCCAGTAAGCGTCGTGCTGGCCGCGAACATCCGGCGCTACGTGGACGGCCTAACGGCATTCCGGCTCGGGAAACCGGGCGAATGGTGTGAGATCTTCACGAGATCCCTTCGCGATGCCGCAATCGGCTCCGTCGAACTGGGAGGCCAGTTCCTGGCTCTTCAGGATTCATGGCGGGAGGCTGCCGGCCGGCCGCGCCGAGGATCCGCGACCGACAGGCTCATCGGGTCCCTGGGCCGGCGCCCGATCCTGGACATCAAGGCGGCGTCGCAGCTCGTTGGCGTGAGCTACCCGCAGGCCCGAGATGCCGTCCTCGGTCTCGAGGCTGCGGGAGCGCTCAAACCGGTCATTGTTGGCAGGCGCCGGAATCGGGCGTGGGAGGCTTCAGCGATCCTCGCCCTGCTGGACGACTTCGAATTCGAAGCGACGACGCCCTCGCGCGACGGCGAGCCCAGGCGGGCGTCGCCGAAGCGCCGCGCGGATAAGGCTACGACGTAGGACGCTGGTGTTCCCCCTACCCGCGCAGCGCCGCCGGGATCCGCGTCGCTGCGGCCTCGTCGACGATCCAGGCCGCGCCGGGACGGCGGGTTCGCTGGACGGGCCAGCGGCGGTCGTCGCGCACCTCGCCGAAGACGTGGCCCAGGGCCTCGGCCTTGTTCTCGCCCCACGTCACGACCAGCACCGGCGCCGCCTCGAGAAGGTGCGGATTGACCGTCATGCGAGGCAGGTGCGGGCCGATATGCGTGGGGGCGGGCACGCCCATGGCCCAATCCATCCGGTCGGGCGCCGGGCTGTCGGGGAAGACCGACAGGACGTGGCCGTCGTCGCCGACACCGACCAGGATGAGGTCGAAGACAGGCCAGTTGCCGTCCGCAAGGGGCAGCTGGCGGGCCATCTCCTCGGCATAGCGGGCGGCGCACCAGCCATTGTCGTGGTAATCCGCGATGGCCCGATCCGTGGGGAAGACGTGGATGTTCGCCGTCGGGAGAGGGGCGCTGCCGTGCTCGCCCTCGCCGCCGCCCAGAAGCACGTCGTCCAGGCTCGTAACGTTGGACTCGGGGTGGCCTCGCGGCACGTAGCGGTCGTCGCCCCACCAGACGTGGACCTGCTGCCAGGGAATGCGATCGCACAACGGCAGCTGCGACAGGAGCCGGTAGATCGGTATGGGCGTGCTGCCACCGGTGGTGCAGAAGTCGGCCCGGCCGCGTCGCTCGACGGCGGCCACGAGCGCTGCGGCGATCCGCTCGGCGGCCTCGCGCGCGGCCGCACCGGCATCGGCCACGACCAGCAGGTCGGGCTCGCCCTGGTTGGGAGCCGGCAGGGCCGAGACGCTTGTGCCGGCCAGCCGGTCGGGCGTCATGGATAGGTCCGGCTCGTGCTCAGTCATGGTCCCGGCTCCTGCGTCTTTCGACGGCTCCGAGCGACGGCTCGGCGCGGCGTCGGCTCCGCGGCGATCAGGTGGCCGGCCATCGCCAGGGCCTCGGCGGCGACGGAATCGCTGGCGCTATCTTCCAACGCCCGTTCGAGCAGGTCTACGTCCCCGAGTCGGGGAGCCAGATAGGTGCGCCGCACGCGCTCGCGACCCTTGTCGTGGATGGCAACCTCCACGCTGAGGTCCCCCGCGGTCACGTCGCCCACCAGCTCCGCGCCGGGCAGCCGGGAGACGATCCCCACCCGAACCGTCGAGCCTTCGCCCAGGTCCGAGCAGACCGGCCGCCATTCGGCGGCCACCGCGTGATCGCCCTGACGCAGGGTGGCAACCCGGCGGCCGTCGGGGAGTCTCCGCATCGGATCGACGACGCTCATGCCCAACCGAGAGGCAAGCCAGGCCACGTGATAGACGGGCCGCACGATGTTCGTCAGCCCCGTCGGATCGCCCCCCTGGGGCGCGGCGAACTCGACCGTGATCGATCGAATCGCTCGCAGGTGCGGCCGAAGGTCGGGCAGGTCGTAGACGGAGGCCAGCGCCTCGCGCCAGCGGGCCTGGCGGAGCAGCGCGAAGTCGGCGACGACCAGTCGTCGACCCTCCGTCACGAGCGCCATCGCGCCCAGACGGTCCAGGCCGTCGCCGGACCACGAGGAGCCGTCGACGATGAGGCGATCGGCGATGGGCAGCAGCCGGTCGGCCCGATGAGAGCTGAACTGCGGGTCGCGCGGCCACCACAGCGCCACGGGCAGATCGTGGACGAGAAGGGGCGCGATGATCGAGGCCAGGTGGTGGCTGGTCTCGCCACGCACGGTCACGTAGATCGTCTCCGCCCCCGTCTGGTCTGCCCCGGCGGCGGTCGCCACGGCGACGGTCTGGATCGTGGCGTCGAGACCGGGCCGGCCCTCATCGTCGAGCGCGGACAGGATCAGCGATCGCGAGGGGTGCCGTCCGGCCGTGGCCTCGATAATGGCGGCGCAGCGGTCGGACGTCTCCCGGGGCCCCGCGATGACCACCAGGTTGAGCACGCTCGATCGCGCCGCGACGTGATGCTCGCCGTCGCCTCGGTGCGTGGCCGCGTCCGCCCAGATGTGAGCCAGCGCCCGCTCGATCTCGGGCACCGAGTGCAGGACCTCAGGTGGGCTCAGATTCGGCGCCATCGGCGCCCGTCCCGTTCCATCAGCTCGTCGGCCGCCTCGGGTCCCCAGGTTCCGGCCGCGTAGTTGGGGAAGCGCGGCGCCGGCATCGCCGCCCAGCCTTCGATGATCGGCGTCACGACGGCCCAGGCCGCCTCGACTTCGTCGGCCCGGGTAAAGAGCGAGGCGTCGCCAAGAAGCGCGTCGAGGATCAGGGTCTCGTAGGCATCGGGCGAGTCCACGGCAAACGAAGTGCCATAGTCGAAGTCCATGTTGACCGTCCGGACGTCCAGGCCCAGGCCCGGCACCTTGGCCGCGAAGCGGAGCATGATGCCCTCGTCGGGCTGGATCCGCATCGCCAGGACGTTGGGCGCCGGGTCCCCGGTCGACTCGCGGAAGAGGGGCAGCGGCACTTCCTTGAACTGGATCGCGATCTCCGTCGCGCGCTTGGGCAGCCGCTTGCCGGCCCGCAGGTAGAACGGCACGCCGCTCCAGCGCCAGTCCTCGATCGTGAAGCGGCCGGCGACGTACGTTTCCGTCTCCGATTCGGGGTCCACCTCGGGCTCCGCGCGATAGCCCGGAGTCTCCACTCCCGCGACCCAGCCGGGGCCGTACTGGCCGCGCACGACATCGTGCCGGACGCGCTCGACGTTGGGTGTCGCGATGGCCCGCAGGACCGCCAGCTTCTGGTCGCGCAGGGCGTCGGCGTGGAACGAGGAGGGCGGCTCCATGGCCACGAGAGTCATGAGCTGCAGCAGGTGGTTCTGGAGTATGTCGCGGCTGGCGCCGGTCTCCTCGTAGAAGGCGCCTCGACCCTCCACACCGAGCGACTCGGCCACGGTGATCTGGACATGGTCCACGTAGCTGCGGTTCCAGACCGGCTCGAAGATGCCGTTGCCGAAGCGAAAGACCAGGAGGTTGCGGACTGTCTCCTTGCCCAGGTAATGGTCGATGCGATAGACCTGCGACTCGCGGAAGACCTTGGCCACCTCGTGGTTGAGGCGGCGGGCCGACTCGTAGTCGCGGCCGAACGGTTTCTCAACGACCACTCGGCGCCAGCCCGAGCCGCGCAGCTCGTGGTCGAGCCCGACGCGGCCCAGCTGGTGGACGATCTCCGTCACCTGAGAGGGCTGCGTGGCCAGGTAGAAGAGGCGGTTGCCGGCGGTGCCCCGCTCTCCGTCCAGAGCGTCGAGCCGCTCGCCCAGGCGGTCGAAGCCGGCGTCGTCGCCGAAGTCGAGCTGCTGGTAGGTGATCCGCTTTGCCAGCTCAGCCCAGGCCGCCTCGTCGACCGGCTGCACGCGCGAATTCGCCTCCACCGAGGCGCGAACCTCGGCGACGAACGCCTCGTCCGTGTAAGGCCGGCGGGCCACCGCGACGATGCTGAACTCGGCCGGCAGGAGGTTCGTCCGCCACAGCTGGTAGATGGCCGGTATCACCTTGCGGTGGGCCAGATCGCCGGTGGCGCCGAACAGAACGAAGCTGCACGGGTCCGGGACTCGCTCCAGGCGGAGCCCCTGACGGAGCGGGTTGAGGTCCGCGTCCGGACGGTGCCGGCGGCGCGCAGAGGAGGTCGCCTCCCGCAGCTGGCGGGCCGTCCTGGCCGGCGACGGCGGGACCGGGGCGCGAGTAGGGCTCATCGGTCGGGACGCGGCCGCGGTCCGGCCGTCACTCCGTCTTCACCGCGTGGCCGCCGAACTCGTTCCGCAGCGCCGCCAGGACCTTGGCCTGGTAGCTGTCGTCCTGGCGCGAGCGGAAGCGGTTGAGCAGCGAGAGCGTGATGACCGGCGCCGGGACGTCCTTGTCGATCGCCTCCTGCACGGTCCAGCGGCCTTCGCCGGAGTCGGCGACCCAGCCCTTCAGATGCGTCAGGTCCTGATCCTGCGAGAAGGCCGAGGTCGCCAGCTCGAGCAGCCACGAGCGGACGACCGATCCGTGATTCCAGAGGTCGGCGATGGCTGCCAGATCCAGCTTGAAGTCCGACGCGTGGAGGATCTCGAAGCCCTCGGCGTAGGACTGCATCATCCCGTACTCGATGCCGTTGTGGACCATCTTCACGTAGTGCCCGGCGCCGGGTCCGCCGGCGTGGAGGTAGCCGTCGGTGGGGGCGAGCGAGCGGAAGATCGGCTCCAGGCGCTTCACCGGCTCGGGCTCGCCGCCGACCATCAGGCAGTAGCCGATCTTGAGACCCCAGATCCCGCCGGAGACGCCGGCATCGACGAAGCTGACGCCGTGCGCGGCCACCTTGGCGTGGCGTCGCACCGAGTCGTGGAAGTTGGAGTTGCCGCCGTCCACGATCGTGTCGCCGGGCTCGAGCAGCGTTAGCAGCCCGTCGATCATCGCTTCCGTCGCGTCGCCGGCCGGGACCATCACCCACACGGCGCGCGGTCTCTCCAGCTTGCCGACCAGCTCGGGGAGCGAGAAGGCGCCGTCGGCGCCCTCGGTCATGATCTCGCGGGTCTTCTCCGCGGTCCGGTTGTAGGCGACCACGTGGTGCTTGTCGAGGAGGAGCCGCCGGACCATGTTGGCGCCCATGCGCCCGAGTCCGATGAAGCCGAGGTCCATGAGTCACGCCTCCTTGAGCGCCGCGGCCAGGGCCCGCTCGAGGGCGGCCAGGCCGGCGTCGTGGTTCTGTCCGAGGTTGATTCGAAGAACGGGCAGCTTGTGATCCTCCAGCGTTCGGGCGTCCCCGATCGCCTGAGCGTCGATCAGCTGGCCGAAGGTGTACGCCTTGCCCGGGATCTCGCGATCGTCGGGATGCTCGGCCACCAGCTGCAGGAACCAGCCGATCGGGGCCCCGCCCTTGTGGAGCTGGCCCGTGGAGTGCAGGAAGCGCGGGCCGTAGCCCACGGTAGTGGCCCGGTGGGTGTTGTCGCGGAGCAGCGCTCGGATGCGGGTCAAGGCCGCGTCGCGCTCCGGCGTCTGTGCGATGTAGGCCTGGATGGAGGCGTAGCCGTTCGGTGCGAGGTTGGCCAGGGCGGCCTTGAGCGCGGCCTGGAGGGCGGCCTCGTCCGCGACTCCCCGGGCATCGCCGCCCGCCGCGGGGCCGCCGCCGTTCTCGAAGGACGCAATGACCGCGCGGGTGTTGGTCTTCGCCTCCTCGACATTGGGCTGGTCGAACGGGTCGATCCCGAGGACGGCGCCCGAGAACGCGGTGGCGATCTCCCAGCGCACGAACTCGGCGCCGATGTCGATCTTCGAGTCGATGGCGATGCGGATGACGGGGTGGCCGGCCGTGGCCAGCTCTCCCAGGCGGGCGTCCACGTTCGAGCCGATGGACGGATCCGGGCCGGCCGAGCCGGCCAGCGTGATCCGGACGAAGACGCGGTCCTTGCCGTAGGCCGCCACGGCGGCGAGCGGCTCGCCGTCCACCGGAACGACGCCGACGCCGTGCTTGCCGGTGCTCTCGGCGATCAGCTGCTCGACCCACGGCCCGAAGGCGGCGAGCTCGCGGTCGATGACGAAGGTGAGCTTGTCGCGCCCGTTCTTCGCGAATACGCCCATGGCCAGGCCCAGGGCCAGGCCGGGGTTGCTCGCCGGGTCGGACTGGCCGCACGCAACGACCATCTCGCGCGCTCGACGCAGCAACTCATCCAGATCGAGGCCGAGCAGCGCGCCGGGAATCAGGCCGACATACGTCAGCGCAGAGTAACGTCCGCCAACATCCGGCGGGTTGAGGAACAGCTCCCGGAGCTGGTCGTGGTGCGGGATCGACTGAACGCTCCTCTGCGGGTCGCTGATCGCGACCATGAAATCGCCCGGCTGCGTCGGCCGGCCGACACCCGCTGCCTCGAGGGCGGCTGCGATTCGTTCCCACTGGTAGGCCTGGAAGGAGAGTGACTCGGCCGTGGTGCCGGACTTGGTGGAGACGATGAAGAGCGTGCGCGTCGGGTCCAGGTCGTCCAGGGTCGCGGCGACGGCGGCCGGGTCGGTCGAATCCAGGACGCGAACGGGCGTGGCGCCTTCCGCGGTGCCGAACACCCGGGCCAGGAGCGCGGGTGCAAGGCTGCTGCCGCCCATCCCGCCCAGCACCGCGGTGGTGAATCCCTGGTCGCGAATGGCCTGGGCGAAGGCCACCAGCTCGCCCGTCTCGTCCGCGAAATGGAACGGCGCCTCGAGCCAGCCCAGGCGCTGGGCGATGGCCCGCTGGACGATCTCGTCCGCCGACCACACGGTGGGATCGCGCCGGCCGACGGCTCGGTCGGCCCAGTTCTCGCGTACCGATCTGGCACGAGCTTCGGCCAGAGCGGCGTCCAGCCTGGCATCGCCAGGCGTCAGATCGAGGGCGAGCGATCCGTGAGCCTTCGGTTCGGTCATTGCGAAAGCCTCATGACTGGTCGTTGTGTTGACGCGGCGGCGACCGGTGACGCCGACTCGATCGCCGCCCCGCTATCTGGTTCGCTCATCTGGTTCCTTCGGCCGCTTCAAGGCGCGCGGCCTCCTGCTCGAT
>PMXQ01000131.1:2173-17240 GCA_003171065.1 Chloroflexota bacterium | reverse complement strand
CAGACAGAGACAGGCTCCTGCCAGTCGCCGAGGACCAGCTTGCCGCCTGTCTTGCCGACAGCCGTGGGGTTGTAGGTAGTGGTCGTCAGGTCGGGGGCGGCCACCGTCGGCGAGGCCACCGGAGTCGCGGGCGCCGTCGTCACGGGCACCGGTGTCACGACGGGGGTCGGCACGGGGGTCGCAACCGGCGATGGCGTTGCGGATGAACCGCAGGCGCTCCCAACGATAGCTGCCATCGCGAGCAGACCGATAATTCGTTTGCGCATGCGAATGCTCCTCCCTATTGGTGATTGCCCAAATGTCCGGGCACCGCGGCGACCGTTGATTCTCGATTCACTCGGGAGAACCAGTGGATGTGGGCAGATCCGGGTCGCCGTATTTGACCGCTACTATGGGGACTGGTCCGAAACGTGTCAATTGCCCTGCAGCCTCGCTACATCCACCTCCTTCGCTGCTCGGACGGCACGATTGAGCGCGGCCAACCGCACGATTCCTCGCGTCGCGAGGAGCGGCCAATGCCCGCGCGGGGAGATCTGATGGGGTCGCGGGGGATCGGCGCGGCGTAGCTACCGCGCCGTTCGGCAGGGCGTACCGAACGGTTGTGCCGACGGCTCTCGTCCGCATCCTGCGGCGAGTCTGGGAGTGGCGTCGCCAGCATCGACTCCAAATCCGTTGCGGTCCTCCTGCCTCTCTAGGAGGCAAGCGCTGCGCCCACAAGGGCACCCGCCAAGACCTGACGAGCTTCTGGCCGCCGGGTATTGCCCCGTCCGCTCCAGGCGACATGCCCAGGGCAGGCTCGACGCTCTCCCGCTCGGCCTATCTCACGCTGCGATCCCAGCCCTCCCAGGAGCGTAGGCACCACACCGCGAACTGTAGGATAACTTACACCTAACTGCTCAAGTGCACGACTCCCTCGTCCCGCTTCGTCGCGCGACCATGGTCGATTCGCGCTACGGCGGCGGCGAGCAGGGAGCGAGCGCGCTCGGAGAGTGCGCAGGAGAGCCGCAGGAGCCCACGCAGGAATGCGCCGGCTGATCGCGCGAGATGCAAGCGGCGATCGGTGGACCCGGAGTCGGGGGTGACTCAATCCGGGCAGGGCGTTTGCTCGCCCGTCATCGCCCGCCAGCGAAGGTTCGGCTGCCGGGCGGCCGTCGTCTCGTCCAGCCGGCGAACGGGCGAGCTATGCGGCGCCGAATGAAGAAGATCCGGATCGGCGTGAGCTTCCTCCACGACTGACCGCAACGCCTCCACGAATGCGTCGAGGGTCTCGATCGACTCCGTCTCCGTCGGCTCGATGAGGAGCGCCTCTTCGACCGTCAGCGGGAAGTAGATCGTGGGCGGGTGGAAGCCGTAGTCGATCAGCCGCTTCGCGACGTCCAGGGTGCGAATTCCGGTTTCGGCTTTGAGCGTCGCGCCCGAGGCCACGAACTCGTGCATGCAGTGGCGCGAGAACGGTATGTCCAGCACGCCGGTCAGCCGTGTCATGAGGTAGTTGGCGGCGAGAACGGCGTCGTCCGAGACCTCGCGCAGGCCTGCGTCGCCCTGTGCGCGGATGTAAGCGTAGGCGCGGATGAGGACGCCGGCGCTGCCGGCGAAGGAGCGAACACGGCCGATGCTGGTGGGCCGCTCGCCCGGACGCTCCAGGCGGAAGCTGCCGTCGGGTTCGCGCAGCACCCGCGGTGAGGGCAGGAATGGCAGCAGCTTCTCCCCCACCCCGACGGGCCCGGCGCCGGGCCCGCCCCCGCCGTGAGGAGTGGCGAACGTCTTGTGGACGTTGATGTGCATAACGTCGAAGCCCGCCTCGCCGGGCTTGAACCGACCCATGATCGCGTTCAGATTCGCCCCGTCCATGTAGGCCAGCGCGCCGGCTGCGTGGACCGCCTCGATCAGCTCGCCGATGCGCGACTCGAAGAGGCCCAGCGTCGAAGGGTTCGTGATCATGACGGCCGCGGTCGTCGGACCGAGCGCCGCCCGGAAGGCCTCCAGGTCCACTCCCCCGTCCGAGGCGGACCGAATCGAAACCGTCTTGAAACCGGCCATCGAGGCCGTGGCCGGATTGGTGCCGTGGGCAGAATCCGGGACGAGCACCTCGGTCCGTTCCAGGTCGCCGCGGCTGCGGTGGTAGGCCCTGACCATGAGGATGCCGGTCAGCTCGCCCTGGGCGCCAGCCGCGGGCTGGAGAGTGACGTCGCGCATGCCGCCGATCTCGGCCAGCGCCCCCTCCAGCTCCCACAAGAGCGCCAGCGTCCCCTGGGCCAGCTCGTCGGGGGCGAACGGGTGGAGCGAAGCGAAGCCGGGGAGCCTCGCCGCCCACTCGTTGACCTTGGGGTTCCATTTCATGGTGCACGAGCCGAGCGGGTAGAAGCCCGTGTCGACGGCGTAGTTGAGCTGGCTCAGGTTGACGTAGTGGCGGGTCAGCTCCGGCTCCGCGACCTCCGGCAGATGCGGACCCTCTGTGCGGAGCTGGTCGGGCGGGATACGCGACAACGCGTCCTTGGGCGGATGCGGGATCCTGCCGCCGCCGCGCCCCGGCCGCGAGCGCTCGAACAGCGTGGGTCCGAGGCGATCTCCGGCGGCGGTCATCGGACGGCCCTCCCAATCTCATCGCCGAGAGCCGCCGCGAAGGCGGCTATCTCAGCCGGCGTCGTGACCTCCGTGGCGCAGACGAGCAGCGCATCGGCGAGGGACGGATCGTCCGGCTCAACTGCCGCAAGTGCCAGGCCGGCCAGGACTCCACGCCCCAGGAGGCGGCGATGCACCTCGGGCGCGTTGAGGACTCGGACGGCGAACTCGTTGAGATACGGCCCGGGATGGAGCCGCGGTGCGCCGGCCGCGGCCAGGGCGCGCTCGAGCTCGGCGGCGCGGGCGGCGCCCAGGGCCGCCACGTCGCGCAGTCCATGTGGCCCGATGGCGCCCAGATAGATGGATGCGGCCAGGGCGCACAGAGCCTGGTTCGTGCAGATGTTACTGGAGGCCTTCTCGCGACGGATGTCCTGCTCGCGGGCCCGCAGAGTCATGACGAAGGCGCGCCTGCCATCGACGTCGGTCGTCATGCCGACGAGGCGCCCGGGGATCTGCCGGACAAGCGGCTCACGACAGGCGAGGATGCCCAGGTACGGACCGCCGTACGAGAGCGGGATCCCGAGCGGTTGCCCCTCGCCGCAGGCGATGTCGGCGCCGTAGGAGGCGGGCGACGCCAGGACGGCCAGCGAGACCGGCTCGACGACGGCGACGAAGAGAGCCCCGGCGGCGTGGGCCAGGCGCCCCACCTGCGCCATCGGCTCGAGCAACCCCAGGAAGTGGGGGTTGGCCGCGACGACGCCTGCGACCGGGCGTTCGGGATCGGCCAGCATTCGCTCCAGGGCGGCGAGGTCCGTCGTGCCCGCCTTCGGTCCGTCGGCGACCAGCGGTATCTCGTCGGCCACGAGATCGGCGCCGGCGAAGTACGTGCACAACGTCTGGCGATAGTGCGGGTGCACGCCGCGGCTTACCAGCACGCGCTCCCGGCGGGTGGCGCGACAAGCCATCAGGGCACCTTCGGCCGTGGCCGTTGCCCCGTCGTAGTGCGAGGCCGAAACCACGTCCATGCCCGTCAGCTCGCCCATCATCGACTGGTATTCGTAGATGGTCTGGAGCGTGCCCTGGCTGATCTCGGGTTGGTAGGGCGTGTAGGCGGTGTAGAACTCGCCCCGCAGCAGGAGCTGGTCGACGACCGCAGGGACGAAGTGGCGGTAGGCCCCGGCGCCGAGGAAGCTCACCAGGTCGACGCGATTCCGGCCGGCCAGGCCTAGCAGCCGGTGGGTCAGCTCGACTTCGGATTCGGGCGGCGGGAGCTTCAACTCGGAGGCCCGCACGGCCACAGGGATGTCGGCGAAGAGCTCATCCACGGAGGCGACTCCGATCGCCTCGAGCATGGCGGCGCGATCGGCGGGGGTGTGAGGGCTGTAGGCCATCAGCTCAGCTCCGTTGGCGTGGCGTGGCGACTCGGCTCATGGAGCGCGGGACAGGGCATTCCGTCAGCCCTCGCGGGTCAGGTCCTCGTACGCGGCCTGATCCAGCAGCGCGTCGAGCTGGCCGCTGTCAGCGATCCTAATTCGGAGCATCCAGCCCTTGCCGAACGGATCGCCGTTCACGAGCTCGGGGCTGCCAGCGAGATCCGCGTTGGCCTCGACGACCTCCCCCGAGATGGGGGCGAAGAGATCGCTCACGGCCTTGACCGACTCGATCACGCCGACGGCGTCGAACTGGGCAAGCGACCGGCCGACCTCCGGCAGCTCCACGAAAACGATGTCGCCGAGCTGCCCGGCGGCGTAGTCGGTGATGCCGACGGTGGCCAGATCCCCCACAACCCGAACCCACTCGTGCTCCTTGGTGTAGCGCAGATCCTGAGCCACCTTCGCCTCCGCTCCTGTTGATGGGCCCTGCCGAACGGATGCCGGGCCGCGGTCAGGTCGCCCGGCGGTAGAACGGCAGAACCACGACTTGCGCCGGGACGCGCTGATCGCGGATCTTCACCTCGAGTATCGTACCGGGCTCCGCGTCGGACGGCGCTGCGTAGGCCATCGCGATCGGCTCGCCCAGCGTGGGCGAGAGCGTCCCGCTCGTGACCACGCCCGTTCGACGGTCGCCGGCGAAGAGCTCGTAGCCGTGGCGGGCGATTCCCCGGCCCCGAACGGCCAGGCCGACCAGCTTCTTGCGCGGGCCGTCGGCTTCGGCCTTCTCGAGCGCCGCCCGGCCGACGAAGTCGCCCTCCTTGCCGAGCTTCACCACGCGACCCAGGCCCGCTTCGTAGGGCGTCGTGTCGGCGCCCAGCTCGTTGCCGTAGAGCGGCATCCCGGCTTCCAGGCGCAACGTGTCGCGGGCACCGAGCCCGACCGGCACGACGCCGGCCGATCGGCCCGCATCCATCAGGGCATCCCAGACACGACCGGCCGAAGCGACCTCCACGAAGACCTCGAAGCCGTCCTCGCCCGTGTAGCCGGTTCGGGCGACGAGCGCCGGCACGCCGGCCACGTGTCCGTCGCCGATCGCGTAGTAGCGCAGATCGGCGATCGCAAGATCCGTCAACGGCGCCATGACCTGCAGCGACAGCGGACCCTGGATGGCCACCAGGGCGGTCGCCAGGGAGCGGTCGTCCAGGACCACATTGAAGTCCTTGATGCGTTCCGCGAGGGCGTCGCTAACCGCCGCCGCGTTCGACGCGTTGGCGACGACCATGAACCGCTCCTCGCTCAGGCGGTAGACGATCAGGTCGTCGAGGACGCCGCCGTCGGGGAAGCAGATCATCGAATAGTGCGCGCGGCCCACTTTGAGGGCGGCCGGCTCGCTGACCAGGGCGTACCCAAGAGCCTTGGCCGCGTCCGCCCCTTCGACGAAGAGCTCGCCCATGTGGGACAGGTCGAAGAGGCCGGCGCGCGTTCGCACGGCGCGGTGCTCTTCCAGAATGCCGGCGTACTGGACCGGCATCGACCAGCCGGCGAACTCGACCATCCGGGCGCCCAGCGCCGTGTGGCGATCGGTCAGCGGTGTCGCGAGCAGCCCGTCTTGAGCCTGGGTCATCGAGGTCGACCTCCCATCACCTGGTTTCTTCGAGCGCTCCCGGCGGCGTTCTAACGCGGGGCGCTCCGCAGCTCCGGCAGCCGTCCCGCCGCGAGGCCAACGAGCGAACGTTCGGTTTCGAACGAGAGGAGCGTGTGAGCCTCTTCGAAGCTGACCCAGCGAACCTCCTGGAACTCGCGGTCGTGATCTTCCAGGCTGCCGCCGATCGGCTCCATCAGGAAGTAGTGAACGGTCTTGTGGATCCGCGTGCCGCGCTGGACGAACGTGTAATTGATTGCGTCCAGGGGTGAGACGATCCGGACGAGGAGACCTGTCTCCTCCCCGACCTCGCGCAGTGCCGTCTGCTCCAGCGTCTCGCCCGCGATCGGGGTTCCCTTGGGGAGGGTCCACGTGTCGCTGTCTCGCTCACGCCTGCGGCTACCGGCGACGAACTGCGGAATCGCGTCCGCGAAACGAATGACGATGCCGCCGGCGGACGTCGCGGTCGCGGCAGTCAGCCTCGCCACGGTGCCGGCGCGAGGATCGACCGACGTTCGGCACGCGGCTGGCCGAGGCCAGTCCAGCAGATCGTGACGGCGGGGCGAACGACACCGCTGCGGTGGGCCTTCGAATGGACCGAGGCCACGGGCCGCCAGCCGCTCATGTGCAGGCCGCCATGCGAGGGGCGCAGGATCGTTACACGCGTCGCCGCACGCCGGAAGCTGAGGCTGGCGTGCAGTCCCAGCCGTCGCTCCCGCTCACGGCCGGCCGGCCGGACGAAGCAGGCAGCGGGCCTGGCCGCGTACTTCGCCGCGATGCTGTGCTGCATGGCGCCAATCGTACCCGCTCAGGCAGGCTTTGCAAGCGCGGCCCGCACACGCTCCAGCTGCGCCGGTGACAGGGTGCGCCGGTCCTCCGCAAGACGGAGCTCCCTTCGGGCGGCCGCCAGATAGAGCTCAACGGCGTTCGGGGCGAGCCGCTCCAGCGCGGCGAGATGGGCCCCGACGGTGCCGGCGTCGCCCCTGGCGATTGGACCTGTGAGGGCGGCGTTGACGCCGATCGCGCGCGCGTTGGCAAGGGTCTGCTCCACGAGGCGGCCGTAGACGGCGAGCGAGCCGCGCTCGTCCATGCCCGCCGCGGCGCCCAGCGAGACGATGGCGTCGAGCAGGGCGACGAGCCCGCCGGAGGCCAGCATGGCGGCCGCGTGGTAGGCCGGCTTGCTGCCGCGCGGCAGGCGGACCGGCACCGCGCCGAGCGCTTCGGCGAGGTCCGCGAGCAGCCCCATCAGGCGATCGTCGCCCTCCAGGGCGATCGTCGCGCCCTTGATCGCCTCAACGGACCGCTCCACGTCCGAGGTGAACGAGACGAGCGGATGGAAGGCGCCGATCTGGCTCCCTGCGGCAAGGGCAGGCTGGAGGACTTCGGCGCCGAGCAGGCCGCTGGTGTGGACCAGGGCCTGGCCGCTGTACAGACGCATCGACTCGACGACCGATGGGATGGCGTCGTCGGGCACGGCAAGGATTGCCAGCTCCACTTCATCGAGGATGCCCGCCGGCTCCACGAAGGCGCGGACGCCGGGGACCAGGCCGCGGAAACGTTCGCGCCGGCCGGCGTCGCGGCTGGCGACGGCGACCACCGGCCAGCCGGCGCGGTCGATCGCCACTCCGAGCGCAGTGCCCACCGCGCCGGCCCCGACGATGCCGACGCTGGGCGCGCCCTGCCCGCCATGCTGGTGCGGGTGCGGTTCGGGGTGGGCGTGGATCAGGTCGCCGTGGCGGTGGCGGCCGACGTCGTGGCCCGGCTGGGAGGACCGCGGCGTCCCCGGACCGGCAGGCGGATTCTCACTGCCGCCGCTCGGCCGCCGGCTGTGCTCGCCTCGATCCCAGTCCGTGTCTCGTCCCATGCCACGGCTTGCACCGTCGCGCCACAGCTTCACGCGACACTCCTCCCCTGCCCGCGGACTCGCGCTATCCTTGCGCCCGACCTGCACCGGCAGCCGGTCGCGGCGATGTCGCGTCGAGACGCGGCGCAGCAGCGACCACCGGACCGAGTGTAGCGCGTCCCTGGCGGCCGAGGCGCTCGGGCGAGGAACGCACGGTCGGTCCGACCGGCCGATCGACTGTGCATTCGAAGGAGTTCTCGTGGCTGCCAGCGATCCCTTCGGCACCAGGGCCCCACTCGGACCCGGCCTGCCGGACTTCTACCGTCTCTCCGCCCTGACCGGTGCGGCGAAGCCTGCGCTCGACCTTGCCGCCATGCCGGTGACCGTCAAGATCCTCCTCGAGAACGTACTCCGCCACGCCGGCGACGGGATCGTGCGGGAAGCCGATGTGGCCGCCCTGGCGGCCTGGCGGCCGGGCGCGGCTGCCGCTCCCGGCGCCACCGAAGTGGAGATCCCATTCGTGCCGTCCCGGGTCATCCTCCAGGACTTCACCGGCGTCCCGGCCGTGGTGGACCTGGCGGCCATGCGCGACGCCATGGCCGAGCTGGGCGGCGACCCGGCCCGCGTCAACCCGCTCGTGCCCGCCGATCTGGTCATCGACCACTCGGTCCAGGTCGATCGCTACGGCACCGCCGATGCCTTCGCCTTCAACGTCGAGCGCGAGTACGAACGCAACGGCGAACGCTACCAGCTGCTGCGCTGGGCCCAGACCGCCTTCGACGACCTGCGCGTCGTTCCGCCCGGCACCGGGATCGTCCACCAGGTCAACCTCGAATACCTGGCTTCGGTGGTCGCGCGCCGCCGGGACAGCGGCGGGAGTGGCGAGATCGCCTTTCCCGACACCCTGGTCGGGACGGACTCCCACACCACGATGATCAACGGCCTGGGTGTGCTGGGCTACGGCGTGGGCGGGATCGAGGCCGAGGCGGTGCTGCTCGGCCAGCCGCTCTACCAGCCGATGCCGAAGGTGATCGGCGTCCGCCTCTCCGGCGAGCTGCCGGAGGGATCCACCGCCACGGACCTGGTTCTGGTCGTGACGCAGATGCTCCGTTCCTACGGCGTCGTGGGCACCTTCGTGGAGTTCACCGGCGACGGTTCGGCGGGGCTGGCGCTGGCGGACCGGGCCACGGTCTCGAACATGTCGCCCGAGTTCGGTGCGACTGCCACGCTCTTCCCGATCGATGAGGAGACGCTCGTTTACCTGCGCCTGACCGGTCGGCCCGCCGAACAGGTCGCGCTCGTCGAGCGCTACGCCCGCGAGCAGGGCCTGTGGCGCGAGCCGGGCGTCACGCCCGAGTTCGATGCGCTGCTCACCCTGGATCTGGGGTCTGTGGAGCCCTCTCTGGCGGGGCCCCGCCGACCGCAGGATCGCCTCGCCCTGCGCGACCTGGGAGCGAACTTCCGCGCGGCCTATCCCACCGGGCTCGAGAAGAAGGCCGGGGCGGGAGTCGCGGTCGGACCGTCGAACTCGGGCGATTCCGCCGGCCAGGCGGCCGCCGAAAGCGCGGCGGCCTCGGCCGCCGCGGCGTCGTATCCGTCCGTCCGAGTCGAGGCGGCCGGCCGTTCAGTCGAAGTCGCCAGCGGCTCGGTCGCGATCGCAGCCATCACCAGCTGTACCAACACCTCCAACCCCACCGTCATGGTGGCCGCCGGCCTGCTCGCCCGAAACGCCGTGGCGCGCGGCCTGGCCGTCCCACCGACCGTCAAGACGAGCCTGGCGCCGGGCTCGCGAGCCGTGACGGAGTACCTCCGGGGAGCGGGGCTGCTGGAACCGCTGGCGAAGCTCGGCTTCGCCCTGGCCGGCTACGGCTGTACGACCTGCATCGGCAACAGCGGCCCGCTCGACGCGCCCGTGGCGAAGGCCATCGAGGAGAACGACCTCGTCGTGGCCGCCGTGCTGTCGGGCAATCGCAATTTCGAAGGCCGAATCCACCCCCTCGTACGCGCGAGCTATCTTGCATCGCCGCCGCTGGTCGTGGCCTTCGCCCTGGCCGGAACGGTGGACATCGACCTGACGACTCAGCCGCTGGGAGCCGGAGCGGACGGAGAGCCGGTCTACCTGGCGGACCTGTGGCCTTCGGCCGAGGAGGTTCGAAGGACCGTCGGCTCGGCCGTGAATGGCGAGCTCTTCCGCACGGCCTACGCCTCGGTCTTCGACGGCGACGCCCGCTGGCGCTCGCTCGACGTTCCCACCGGCGATCGCTATCGCTGGGCGGACGACTCGACATACGTTGCCAGGCCGCCGTTCTTCGTGGGCTTGCGGGCCGAACCCGAGCCCGTGGCCGGGATCGCGGGAGCTCGCGTGCTCGCGCTCCTGGGCGACTCCGTGACCACCGACCACATCTCTCCCGCCGGCTCGATCGCGGCCTGGTCCCCCGCCGGTAAGTGGCTTCAGGCGCGCGGCGTGGCGCCCCTCGAGTTCAACTCTTACGGGGCCCGGCGCGGCCACCACGAAGTCATGATGCGCGGCACGTTCGCCAACATCCGGTTGCACAACGCGCTGGCGGACAGGGAGGGGCCGTTCACCGTCCACCTGCCCGACGGCGAGGCCACCACGATCTTCGACGCGTCGGTCCGCTACCTCGCCGAGGGCGTGCCGCTCATCGTGATCGCCGGCAAGGAATACGGGTCGGGCTCGTCGCGCGACTGGGCCGCCAAGGGACCGCGGCTGCTCGGCGTGAGGGCGGTGATCGCCGAGAGCTTCGAGCGGATCCACCGCTCCAACCTTGTCGGCATGGGGATCCTGCCGCTGCAGTTCCTCCCCGGTGAGAGCGCAGCGAGCCTCGGTCTGACGGGCCGCGAGGCGTACGCGATCTCGCTCCCGGCCGGCGGGCCGGCGCCCAGGTCGCGAGTCGCGGTCGTGGCGCGCGCCGATGACGGCACGGAGCTGTGGTTCGAGGCGATCGTCCGCCTGGACGGCCCTATCGAGCTCAATTACTACCGCCAGGGCGGCATCCTGCCGGCGGTGCTGCGCCGCCTGGCCCGGGAGACGGCTCAGGCTTAGCGGGGCTGCCGCGAGGCCGGGCTCACGCGGCCTGCCCTCCCTACCGGCGCGAGACGAATTGACGCCACAGCATGTCGGTCACGACGGCGCCGAAGAACACGCCCAACACCGAGAAGCGAGCGACCAAGGTGGACCGTTGGCCACTGCCATGGATCAGATCCAGGGCCGGGACGCCCCCGACGATGCCACAGCCGAGACCGACCACGGCACCGACTGCCAGCTCCTCGACAAAGTCGGCCCCTGGGTCGGCTATCTGGTCGGCGGCCGTGTCGGGACTCGATCGCCGTGCTGCGGCTGCCCCTCGCCAGACCACTCCCACTCGCGGGTCGATCCGCGGCATGGAGCCAGGGGCGGCGGCCCTGCCTAGAGATAACGGTAACGCCCGGCCGCGGTGTGGCCGTCTCCGGCCGGGATCCGTCACACGCCCGGGATGGCGTGGATCGCGCTTTAGCACTCTTAAAGTCACGAAAGCATTCTGCCGATTCCCGAGATGAAGCTCCAAGAGCCACGCGCCCGACTGACCGGGCTCTTCGTGTGGCCAGGATTGTCCAGGGGAGGAACGATGGCGGGCCAGATCAAGGTGATGATCGATCAGATCATCGAAAACCGAAGCAAGGGGAACGCGCTGCTCGTGTCCACAACCCAGACCAAGCTCATCCTGAAGGGCTTCGATCCGGCGAAGTACGACGCGAGCTCGCCCGACGATCCAGCGGTAATCGCCAGGCTGCGCCAGGTCGCGGCCGACCTCAACGTCACCCTCTAGGAGCCTGTTCGATGGGAATCAAGGTTGCACAGGTCGCGGACGGAACGGTAGACGTCGGCGCGAAGCTCGCCGCTCAGCTCGGCGACCCGGCGGTCGTCGTGTACTTCGCATCGCCCAAGCACGACCCGGAGTCGCTCGCGGCGGAGATCGCGCGATTCTTCCCGGCGGCGGCGACGTTCGGATGCACGACCGCAGGCGAGCTCGTGAGTGGCGCCATGACCAAGGGCGCGATCGTCGCGATGGGCTTCGACAAGGATGTCGTTTCCCGCGCAGTGGTTTCGATCGTCGACGGAATCAGAAACTCCACCGACGGGATCGACCGAACATTCTCCGAATGGGCCCGCCGGCTCGGCCAGCCGATGCTCGAGCTCGATCCGGAGCGCTGGGTCGGCCTGGTGCTCGTGGACGGGCTCTCAGGCGCCGAAGAGCGGGTCATGGAGCGGATCGGGGACCTGACCAACGTCGTCTTCATCGGCGGCTCGGCCGGCGATGACGTCGCCTTCAAGCAGACGTTCGTGGCGGCCGGCAGCCGCGCGGCGTCCAACGCGGCGGTCCTCGCGCTGCTCGAATGTCCGAACGGGTTCGACGTCCTCAAGACCCAGAGCTTCCACGCCACCCGCCAGTTCCTCGTCCCGAGCAAGGTAGACAAGGCGGCCCGCGAGATCATCGAGTTCAACGGCAAGCCCGCCGCAATCGCCTATTCCGAGGCCCTCGGCGTCAAGCCCGACGAGCTGGCCGACCAGTTCATGGCCCATCCACTCGGCCTGATGGTCGGCGGCGAGCCGTTCGTCCGGAGCCCCCAGCAGATCGTCGGCCAGTCGGTCCGCTTCTACTGCGGCGTGGACGAAGGCATGAAGCTCGCCGTGCTCGACTCGACCGACATCGTCGAGGACACCACGGCAGCGCTGAAGAAGGCACTCGACCGCAATCCGGGGACAAAAGGCCTGCTGAGCTTCAACTGCATCCTGCGAACGCTCGAGCTCGAAGCGAAGGGTCAGACCGACGCGTACGGCAAGGTTTTCGCCAGCGTCCCGACGGCCGGCTTCTCCACTTACGGCGAGGAGTACATCGGCCACATCAACCAGACGGCCACCATGCTGCTGTTCCGGTAAACGCCCGCACGGCCATTCAACGGAAGAGGCGAGGCGCGAGCCCCGCCTCTTCCGGTTCTCGGGCGGCGTAGGGCATACTCGGGCGCAGAGCACCGGGCACCGGGCGCTCCATCACGACCGCGCCGGATTCGAGCGAGGACAGCCATGACCCAGTGGATCTACTTCCTGCACGCTCTGCGCGAGGACTTCGCGGCCACCATGACGGCCGAGGAACGGCGCGTCTGGGGCCTCCATTTCGAGCGCCTCAGGCGCTTGCTCGCCGAGGGGACGCTGATCATGGCCGGCCCGACGCTCGGCCCAATCAACACGGGCATCGCCGTTTTCGAGGCACCGGACGAAGCCGCCGCCCGCCGGATCATGGACGAAGACCCCGCGATCGCCAGCGGCTTCGCCAGGGGCGAGCTGCGCGGCTTCCAGGTTTCGCTGCTGCGCGGGCGCGAGTAGCCGGCTGGGCCACCTCTCTACCTTCCGAGCAGCTCCTCGCTGGTGAGGATGCGGACTCCGGCTGCCTTGAGAGCCTCCAACGCACGGTCCGGGTCCTCGAAGCGGAAGATGATCGCCGCTTTGTCCGGGGTGGCGCGAGCCGCGAAGTCGTACATGTACTCGACGCCAAGCCCGGCCGCCTCGATGGCGCCCAGCACCGCGGCCAGTCCGCCCGGCTTGTTCTCGACCTGGATCGGCACGACTTCGGTCACGCTCACGATCATCCCCTCCGCCTCGAGCACCTTTCGGGCGCGCTCGGGGTCGGCAACGATGAAGCGCAGGATGCCGAACTGGGTCGTGTCGGCCAGCGTCATCGTCAGCAGGTCGATCCCGGCCTTGCCCAGCGCCTCGCACGGCGCGCGGAGCTGGCCGGGGCGATTCTCCAGGAAGAGCGAGAGCTGTTGGAGCTTCATTGGGGGCCTCCATCGGCGGAGCGCCCGCCCCGCCGTACGAGCTTGGATTCGTCAGACGTTGCGCAGATCCGAGACGCGCCGGGCCTTGCCCTCGGATCGAGGCAGCGAGCGCGGCTGGACCAGCGTCACTTTCACCCGCAGCCCCAGGATGTTCTCGATGGTCGATTCGAGCTGCTGCTGCAGCGCCTCGAGCTTGCGGATCTCGTCGGAGAACACCTCCGGCGTGACTTCGACCTTGACCTCCATCTGGTCCAGGCCCTTCTCGCGCGTGAGGACGATCTGGTAGTGAGGCAGCGTGCCCTCGACCCGCAGCAGCGCCGTCTCCACCTGAGACGGGAAGACGTTCACGCCACGGATGATCAACATGTCGTCGGAGCGGCGGCCGATGCGGCGGATCCGGCGCAGGGTGCGACCGCACTCGCACGGCTCGGCCATGATCGAGGTCACGTCCCGGGTTCGATACCGAATCATCGGCATCGCCTGCTTGGAAAGCGTCGTCAGGACCAGCTCGCCCTCGCCGCCGTCGGGCAGAACCTCGCCCGTGTCGGGGTCGATGATCTCGGGATAGAAGTGATCCTCGAAGACGTGGAGTCCGTGCTGGTGCGAGCATTCGATGCCCACGCCGGGACCGATGATCTCCGAGAGGCCGTAGATGTCGTGGGCGCGGATGCCGCTTTCGGCCTGGATGCGATCGCGCATCGCCTCGCTCCACGGCTCGGCCCCGAAGACGCCGACTCGCAGGCGCGAGAAGTCGATCTTCATCTCCTTCGCGGATTCCAGGAGATAGAGGAAGTAGCTCGGCGTGCAGCACAGGGCGGTGACGCCGAAATCCTGCATGACCATCAGCTGGCGCTCGGTGTTGCCGCCGCTGATCGGGATGACGGTGGCGCCCAGCGCTTCGCCGCCGTAGTGCATGCCCAGGCCGCCGGTGAAGAGCCCGTAACCGTAGGCGTTCTGGACGACGTCGCCGCGGTGGATCCCGCAGGCCGCGAAGCTGCGCACCATCACTTCGGTCCAGACGTCCAGGTCGGACTGCGTGTAGGCGACCACGATCGGCTTTCCGGTCGTGCCCGAGGAAGCGTGGAGGCGGACGATCTCCTCCATCGGGCTGGCGAACAGGCCGAACGGGTACGTGTCGCGCAGGTCGGCCTTGACCGTGAACGGAAGCTTCCCGATATCGGCGAGCGAACGGATCGAGGCGGGCGAGAGCTTCCGGTCCTCCATCCGCGATCGGAAGAGCGGCACGCGGTCGTAGGCGCGCGCAACCGTGGACTGGAGCCGCTGAAGCTGGATCGCCAGCAGCTGCGGACGTGGCAGATAGTCGGGCGTGCTGACCGGGTGGAACCCACCCGGTGGATCGTTCCAGGCGCTCACCGCGGCCTCCTCTGACGACGGGGTCACTGCCCCGGCGGGTGGCCCAGACGGTCGGGCTCCCGACTAGCGGATTGTGCCCTGCCGCGCGGCGAGTTTTTGGCCCAGTGCGAAGGCCTGCTCGTTGACACGGTGGAGCCGCGCCGGCAGGGCGGCACGAACGGCGTCGAGGAGCGTCTCCGCCGGCAGATCCAGGTACTGGCTCAGAGCGCCGAGCAGGGCGACGTTCAGGCTCCGCTTGTTCGGCAGCGCGCCGTCCGGGACGAGATCCGGGGCCAGCAGCACGCCGCCGGGACGGAGCAGCGGACGAGTCACCTCGACCTCCGATGGCTCCAGGACGAGGAGGAAGTCAGCCTCTCCCGGCGGAACCATGGGCGAGAGGACCTTCCGCCCAAAGCGGACGTCGGAGGTGACCGATCCGCCGCGCTGGCTCATGCCGTG
>PMXQ01000131.1:0-2160 GCA_003171065.1 Chloroflexota bacterium | reverse complement strand
CCGGCGAGGACGACGTTGGTGACGGTTGGCGTGGCGGGCGTGGCCGTCGATTCGACCGCGCCGCTGCCGGCGCTATCGGGCGCGCTCATCGTTCGTCCAGCGGAAGGTCGAAGGCCGCCTGGGCCGAGGCCCTGGCCCTGAGCTCGGCTGCCTGCTGCTCCCACCTTCGAATGTCCGCCGCCGCGAGGATGCACGGCCGGCGGGCGACGATGACCGAAAGCTCGGACGCGGCCAGGCGTTCGAGCAGCACACGCTCGAAGCCTTCGGGGTCGGCGTAGGGATCGATGACGGTGACGCTGCCGATGCCGATGGCGCTCGCGATGCCCTCGATCGAGAGCTTGTTCGTGGGGCCGTGGTCCAGCGTCCGGCCGGTGGCAGGGTGCTCCTGCTGGCCGGTCATGGCGGTCGTGCCGTTGTCCAGCACGAGCACGACGTGGCCGGTGGGCGGTGGGTTGTAGGCCATCTCCACCAGGCCGGTTATGCCGGAGTGGACGAACGTGGAGTCGCCGATCACCGAAACCACGCGCCGCGCCTGCGCCGGCGGGAGGACGTGGCGCAGCCCCAGGCCGACGCCGATCGACGCGCCCATCGCCACGCACGAGTCCATCGCCCTGTACGGCGGCAGGACGCCCAGGGTGTAGCAGCCGATGTCGCCGGCCACGATGCAGTCGTGCTTCGCCAGCGTTCCGTACACGGTGTGGTACGGGCAGGCCGGGCACAGCTCCGGCGGCTTACCGCGGAGCGGCGCCGGCTCCGGAGTCACGTCGCGGGCCAGGATGCGGCGGACGCGCGCCACGTCCAGCTCACCGAAGCGGTACATCTCCGCCTTGGATTCCACGGGGATGCCGGCGGCGCGCAGCGAGTCGGTGATCACGGGATCGCCCTCCTCCACGACGACGCAGCGCTCGACCGAGGCGGCGAAGGCGCGGGCACGCTCGATCGGGAGCGGATTGACGAGGCCGATCTTGAGGAAACAGGCACCGGGGCCTGCCTCGGCGGCGTGCATGTACGAGATGCCGCTGGTAATGATGCCGAGGCTTCGATCGCCGGGCTCGACGCGGTTCAGCGCGCATTCCTCGCCCCAGGCGGCGATCTCGGCCAGCTTGGCCCGCAGCCGCCGGTGGGCCGGGCGGGCATTGGCCGGGATCATCACCCGGCCGGCGATGTCGTGCTCGAAGTGCGGGGCTGGCGGAGGCGCCGCTCCCCGGGCGACCGCGGTGGAGTCGGCTGACCTGGCGACCACGATGGACTTGGAGTGGCAGACGCGGGTGGTCATCCGGTAGAGGACCGGGATCTTCCACCGTTCCGAGATTTCGACCGCCGCAAAGAAGAAGTCGTAGGCCTCCTGCGAGTCGGACGGTTCGATCGCCGGCAGCCCGGCCGCGACGGCGTAGCGGCGGTTGTCCTGCTCGTTCTGCGAGGAGGACATGCCCGGGTCGTCGGCGCTGACCACGATCAGCGCGCCTACCACGCCGGTGTAGGCGGAGGTGAAGAGCGGATCGGCGGCGACGTTGAGGCCGACGTGCTTCATGGTCACGATCGTTCGCGCGTTCGCGAACGCCGCGCCCAGGCCAACCTCCAGCGCCACTTTCTCGTTNNTGCCTATTCTCGCCGCTGGCTCGTCGCGTCGCAGAGGTCATCCGGCCGCTGTTCGGCCTGGCGGCGCAGATCGTCCTCCGCAAGGCCGACCTCGGCTGAATGATCGCGCGGCGGGCGGGCGACGCACACGTTCGGCCGCGCACGAGTAGCCAGCCGAGCCGGGACGCGCTAGCATGTCCGGTAGTTGGACGCGCGATGAAGCTCGCGCAGTTTCCCGATCCGGCGGGTGATGGCTTCTGGACTGTGGTCCGGAAGCCTTTTTCATTACGGAGGCCGAGCCATGAGCTCGATGGTCTCATCCCGATCTCGATACGTGTTCCACCACTCGGCAGGTGCGGTGGTAGTCGATGAGGGGAGGTGTCTCCTCATTCGGCGCGGGCACGAATGGGCGTTCCCGAAGGGCCACCTCGAGCGAGACGAGGCGGCCGAAGCTGCCGCGTGCCGCGAGGTTCGCGAAGAGACAGGCATCGAGATCGCCCTGGATGACCCGCTCGGGTCCACGACATACCAGTTCAAGAGCCACAACGGCACGACGAACCGAAAGCAGGTGGACTGGTTCCT